>NZ_VMHH01000005.1:0-170490 GCF_007559235.1 Corynebacterium gottingense
TCGTCCTCGTCGGTCGCAGTCACCGTAGTGCCCTCAGGATTATTCACCTTGACACCAGTCGACTGCTCCTCATCAGTCGGCTTCACCTCAGACGGATTCTCGACACCCTCAACCGAAGTCGTCGGCGTCTCATCCTTCGGCTTGGTGATCTTCACATCAATCGGATCACCAACCGGCTTGCCGTCCTTGTCCTTGACAACAACCGTGCCATCCTGCGACGCAGTACCCTCCGGCACCGACACCTTGATCTCACCGGTGTCCGGATCAACCGTGACCGTCGCATCCTTAATCGGGTTACCGTCCTTATCCAGGACATCACCAGTCATGCCATCAGTCGGATCCTTAACCTTGTCATCCAAGGCCTTCTCCGAACCATCAGCCACAACCTCATCGGTCTCAGAACCGTCGGTAATCGACGGCGCAGGCGTCTCATCCTTCGGCTTGGTGATCTTCACATCAATCGGATCACCAACCGGCTTGCCGTCCTTGTCCTTGACAACAACCGTGCCATCCTGCGACGCAGTACCCTCCGGCACCGACACCTTGATCTCACCGGTGTCCGGATCAACCGTGACCGTCGCATCCTTAATCGGGTTACCGTCCTTATCCAGGACATCACCAGTCATGCCATCAGTCGGATCCTTAACCTTGTCATCCAAGGCCTTCTCCGAACCATCAGCCACAACCTCATCGGTCGCAGAACCGTCGGTAATCGACGGAGCAGGCGTCTCAGTCGGAGCATCGGTCGCTTTGAAAGCGCCACCCTTGGTGCGCTCACCATTTGGAGACTCTGCAACGAGGGTGTACTCCGTACCGTCCTCGAGCTTAAGCTTGCCGGATTTGAACTCGCCCTTTTCGATAGCGGCGGCGTCGTCAAGCGACGCAACGGCAATAGCGTCAGCATCCTCATAGTTCAGGTTGCCGTCTTCGTCTTCGCCCAGCTTGCCAGTCGGCACAGCCACAATCTTGACCGGTGCGGCGTCAGCATTCGTGACATCAAGCAGCGGGATGTCCTTGCCCTGAGTGTCCTTATCCTGCTCACGCTTAATGGTGCCCGACAAAGATTCGATCGACGGGAGGACCTGATCCGAAGCCGGCTTCGGAGCAGCAGGCTTGAAGGACTTCGCGTCTACCGGATCGGTGTCATCGGTAAGGACCTCGACATCGTCGCGAATACCATCGCCGTCAGTGTCTACAGCCGACGAGTCGGTACCAAGTTCACGTTCGTAGTCGTTAGTGAGCCCATCCCCATCGGAATCCGCAATGTTGAGGAAGTCGGACTTGAGCGTGCTCCTCAGCAGCGTCGGCTTAGCACCGCCATCTTGCTTTTCGTCGTTCGGCAGGGCCTTAGGCCACTTGTCCGTAAAGTCAACCGAGATCCAGGAGGTGGTGTCGATGCGCTTGCCGTACGGGGAATTGGCGAGGTTTTCAGCCCCCTCCTCAAGCTGGTACTCGATGGTAAAGCTGCCGGTGGCGTTAGCTGGGATTCCCACGATGCTGTCCATATTGACCCACACTTGGTCCTTGGTCTTTGGGTCAATGTCGGTCCCGTGTGGGACGTAGGACAGTTCGGGGCGAGTTGCGGTAGTAGCGAACCCTGTCTCCTTGTCGAAGTCCATCTTCCACTTCTTCGCACCCTTAACTGGATTGCCTTCCATATCAGACTTGTACACCGTGACGTCGGTGATGTGCTTCGCTACATCAGGGCTGATGTACTCGTTAAGAATCCAGTTCCAGTAGCTGTTGCCACCAAAGTTCCTAATTGCCATCGTGGCGGTGGTAGTGGATTTGATGGAGCCCTTCTCTTGGTCATACTTCAGCTGCTTGGAGATACCGTCTTGGTACACATTCTTGCCGGTGCCCTCGAAGGTGTTTGAAGGAACCCCGTCTACTTGTGCAAGCTGATTCTTGCCAACGATGTTGACATGCTGAACAGAGTTATTGAAGATTCGACCATCCTTGCGAACCCAGTAGTAGTCAACCTGCGAACCCTCTGCCGGAAGGCCAAGATCCTCAATCTTCTTGCCATTCTTCAAGAAGATCTGAATATAGGACGCATACGGGGCACCAGATGCGCCAGGAAAGTTCCTAGTATTTTCGAACTTCAGTCCCCATTCAGAACCCTTTGGGTCACGCTTGGTAAATGAACCCTGTGCGTCACCCTCAGTACCAACCAACTCGATGCGAGCGATCTGGGAGTAGAGGGCCTCATCACGGAATCGGATGTACTGGCCGTTCGCATCCGTATCCCCCTTCGGGGTCTTACCAGTATTCCAAATCGCCTTCCTTAGATGCGGAACCTTGAAGACGTACTGCGGGTTGTTTTGCTGTGCATCGGTAAACTCGGGCACAAGACCGGCATAGAGAAGGCCGTCCTCCTCACCGTTGTCATTGATTCGCCCGGAAGCCGCCGGAATGTAGTTACCGTCGGCGTCGGTAATTTCAGCCGCTTGCGCCATCTGAACGGTAGTCGGTGCAGCGACCGGCTGCGCAAATGGAGCGACAAGCGCAAGCGAAAGCGCTGCTGCCGCAATCGACGTCCCGCGGCGGCGGGCAACATTGTGCTTCTTCATGCTATGAAATCTCCCTTCCACGAAGATGTTCTGAACAACGAGAAAGCCAGAGAGCGCGTAGACCAAACGGCCGCGTCAGCTGACAGCGGAAAACGCCACGCAGACTTTCACACCTGTCAATCTAGTAAAAAACACCCGCGCTAGGTCTAAACGTGCCCCACCGGACGCCCGGACTCTAAGGTAAAACTATTTGCACGTTCATTTACCTATAAAGGGGCAACAACCGTCATTGAACTGCACCTTTAAGACGAGGAAGCGGATTTGACAATGGTCCACGAACAAGTTCCTCACGGCCATCACCAAAGTCGAGACCCCACAAAAATTCTCAGCAAGCCACTCAGCAAGCATTGCAACATTGTTCGACTGTGAAAACCCTATCGTTTACGAGAGGGAAAAATATAGTCCGCCTTGACATTCTCCACACCCCCAGCTCAACCTCCATCTTCGCCCACCACGACGGTCCGCCCCAGCCTTCATGGATACACAAATGTAGCGAACATATTTTTTCTGCACGAACGTTCAACTTGCGGAAACTGGTCGAACTTAAATGTTGCCAATAATTGTCGATTCAGCCGCTGGTGATACCCCCTAGGGGGGAGCAACGAGAGAATCGAGTGCCACTGCTTCTCGCGCAACACTCCGAAAAGGCGCGAGTTACCGCTCCGCTTCTAACTGCTTCGCCGCCTCTGCGGCGCGCGCTTGGGCCTCGTCGATTGTGTCCGCGGTGGCCAGCACCATCACGGTGTCTTCGTGAACCTCGACCGTCACCTCGTCGACGGCCATTGCTTGCGCGATCTGTGCGGTGGAGGGGTTCACGCCGTGGAGGAAGGCGGCGGCGCCGGGGGAGGTTAAGGTGGCGTCGATAGGCAATCCTGCGGTGGCGCGCGCGTGCAGATCGAACTGGTTGACGCGCTGGGTCACGCGCGTGAGCAGGCCGTCCGCGTCAGGGCGGGGCGTGGCCTGGGAGAAGTAGACCTCGTCGCCGTCGACAAAGAGCTCGATGGAGTACACGCCGCGCCCTGCGATCGCACCGCTGATACGCGCTGCAATCGAGCGGGCGTTGTCGGCCGCGGCCTGCGACAGCGCCGCTGGCTGCCAGGTTTCCACGAGCTTGCCGTCTTCGTGGCGGGTGCCAATCGGCTCGCAGAACCAGGTGGCCAACTCCCCCGTCGCCGGGTCGATGGAACGGGCGGTGAGAATGGTGACCTCGTAATCAAAGTCAATGTACTGCTCCACCGCCACCGGCTCGGAGGCGCCCTCGGAACCGCAGGCCGTCTGCGCCTTGGCAAACGCCCCGCGCAGCTCGGAGGCCTCGCGCACCACGGACTGGCCCTCGCCGGCGGTGGAACGGCCCGGCTTGACCACCAGCGGGTAGCCCACCTGCTCCGCGCACGCCTCGAGCTCTTCCACGGTGTCGACGAACTTGTACGCCATCGTCGGCAAGCCAAGCTCCTCGGCCGCGGTGCGGCGCACGCCCTCGCGGTTGCGGGTCATGCGGCAGGCCTCCACCGTCGGGAAAAGCTCGCAGCCCGAGGTATCCACCAGCTCACGCAGCTTGGTCAGGTCCGTGCCCTCCCCCGCCACGGTGATGCCCGGGGTCATCGCACCCGGCGCGCCCTGCTCAAACGTGCCCACCTGCACTTCGTAGCCTAAACGGCGGAAAGAGGTTGCAAGCTCCTCCTCTACCGCAGACGTGCCAAGGATGAGCACCTTCGAGCGCTTCGCCGTATTCATAGGCGCCTACTTTATGTCCCGGCACTGCCCTGGGCAAACAGGCGCGCTGGGGAAACGGTGACGAGTTACCGCTCCATGACGTCGTTACGCACGATCGTCTGGTCGCGGCCCGGACCAACACCGATGTAGCTCATCGGCGCGCCGGACAGCTCCTCGAGGCGCAGCACGTAATCCTTCGCCTTCTGCGGCAGCTCGTCGAACGTGGTGCAGCCGGTGATGTCCTCGTCCCAGGCGGGCATCGTTTCAAAGATCGGCTCCGCGTGGTGGAACTGGGACTGGGTCAGCGGCATCTCGTCGAAGCGCTCACCGTCAACGTCGTAGGCCACGCAGATCGGGATCTCGCCGATGCCGGTGAGCACGTCCAGCTTGGTGAGGAAGAAGTCCGTGAAGCCGTTGACGCGGGCGGCGTAGCGGGCCACCACCGAGTCGTACCAGCCGCAACGGCGCTTGCGCCCCGTGTTCACACCGACCTCACCGCCGACTTCCTGCAGGTAGTCGCCCCACTTGTCAAACAGCTCCGTGGGGAACGGGCCCGCACCCACACGGGTGGTGTACGCCTTCACAATGCCCAGCGACGCCGTGATCTTGGTCGGGCCGATGCCCGCACCCACACACGCGCCGCCGGCAGTGGGGTTGGAGGAGGTGACGAACGGGTAGGTGCCGTGGTCCACATCCAGCATGGTGGCCTGGCCGCCCTCCATGAGCACGTGCTTGCCCTCGTCCAGTGCCTTGTTCAGGGTGTACTCGGCGTCAATCACCATCGGCTTAAGGCGCTCGGCGTAGGACATGAAGTACTCAAAGATCTCGTCCGCCTCGATGGCCTTGCGGTTATACATCTTCACCAGCATCTGGTTTTTCACATCCAGCGCGGACTCGATCTTCTGGCGCAGGATCGACTCATCAAAGATGTCCTGCACGCGCAGGCCTACGCGCGCCACCTTGTCGGCGTAGGTGGGGCCGATGCCGCGGCCGGTGGTGCCGATGGCGCGCTTGCCTAAAAAGCGCTCCTGCACGCGGTCCAGCGTCTGGTGGTACGGCGCGACCATGTGGGCGTTTCCGGAGATTCGCAGGCGCGAGGCGTTGGCTCCGCGGGCCTCCAAGCCGTCGATCTCCTCAAACAGCGCCTGGAGGTTGACCACCACGCCGTTGCCCAGGATCGGGGTGGCGTTCTCGCTCAGCACGCCGGCCGGCAGCAGCTTCAACTCGTACTTCTCGCCGCCGACGACGACGGTGTGCCCGGCGTTGTTGCCGCCGTTTGGCTTGACCACGTAGTCAACCTTGCCGCCGAGAATGTCGGTGGCCTTCCCCTTGCCCTCGTCGCCCCACTGGGCGCCCACAATGACGATGGCGGACATGCTCACTCCTTATATCAGGCAGTAATCCGCGCTTATTGTAGCGTGAGCCCTATGCGTCTTATTCATTGCGCGTGCGCTACCAACCTCACTGTGCCGGGTGCTCAGCACCACCAACTCCCCGCCGTACCGACGCGCAAGGACCTGCGCTTCCTCGACGCTGCGGCGAAGCAGTGCCTGCCGGAGGACCCCACTCCGTCGCTCACGGAGATCCAGGCCTCCCCCAACGTCGCGCACCTTGGCCAGCCGGCGCCTGCGCCGCAGCAACCTGACGAGCGCCTGCGCATCGTCGTCTCCGGCACCGACAAGGCGCTCGCCGCCGTCCTCACCCGGATGATGCGTGGCGACTACCTGTGGGCGGAGGTCGCTTACCTCCCCGTCGATCCCTCCTCGCCCGCAGCGGTGTTGTGGGGATTGAGCGGGCTCGACCGCGACTCCCTCATCTCTCTTGCCACCTCTGGGCCCGTCGTGCCGTCGCCGTGCGTGCGCACCGACACCGGCGAGGTGGTCGCGGGGGCAGCCGCGATCTACCACGCCGACGGCGCAAGCGAGTACGTCGGCGAGATCGTCATCGACTCGGAGCGGCTCCTCTACCGCAGCGGCTCCGAGCCCTCGGCGCGCTTCCACGGACAATTTGGCGCGCGCCTGGTACCTACCCCCGGCGCCCCGGGAATTGCATCCTCCGCCCTGACAACTCCGCTGGTGCCCACCGGGCCTGTCTCCAGGCGCTCACCGGCGCAGCTGGAGCGGTTGCACCGCCTCCCCCTCCTCCGCGGACTCACCCGCAACGCGGGCGTTGCGCCCGGTCAGACGGATTCCTCGCGTGTACTCACCGGCCGCGCCCTGCAGTCCGGCGGCGATGCCATCACCGTCGAGCTCGACGGGGTAGTACGCCCCCGAACGGTGGAGCGGGTGACCTTTTATCGGCACCTCCGCGACATCCAGAGCGTCAAAATGGGGGCAGATTCTGGAATGTGATGCATCTCACATCGGCGATTTCTTTACGCCCATACCGAGGTGGCCGTTACCACTTTGAGACGTTCACCCAGCGCGCACACAGCATCCAAAGTCATCCAAACGTCACGTTCTTGCAGGTCACCGCTGGCAGCCCGGTGATTGTACCGACGGTCCGCGAATCCGTCATTAGTTCATTTGTTCGATATACCCTATTCGGGCCGCGCTGCGACGGCCGTTCAAGCGAAAATCTCAGATCCGCCCTACATTCGTTCTTGTTCGCAACGCAGCGAAGCTCGAGCCAGGTGCTCGCAGGCTTCGTCGCTAAGCGAGACAGTCCGCACGATGGGCTGAGTTAGATAGACCCCTGAACGAACTCGAATCACGAAGGAGCTTTTCAGCACCATGGCTAACACCAACCGCATCGAAGATCTGGCAAACGCCACCGCATACGACGTTGACGGCGACAAGATCGGCGGCGTCAAGGACGTCTACGTCAACGACACCTCCGGCCAGCCGGACTTCGTGTCCGTGAACCACGGCCTGTTCGGCGCCGGCACCTCCATCGTCCCGCTGCGCGGCCACACCCTGCGTGACGGCGAGCTGCACCTCGCATTCCCGAAGGGCCGCATCGAGGACGCTCCGGATCTGGACGAGAACGGCCACCTCACCACCGAGGACCAGGACGCGTTCTACCGCCACTACGGCCTGACCGACACCCAGGACGTCACCACCTACGACACCGGCCGCCACGCTGCTGCTGGCACCGGTGCCGCTGCTGGTGCTGCAGGCGTCGCAGGCGCCGGCGCTGCCGCTGGTGAGCGCGAGGTGACCACCGACGAGACCGCTCACGCAAACGCTGCTGCCGGCACCCGCGAGAACGTCGCTGCCACCGACAAGGATGCGATCATCCGCTCCGAGGAGCAGCTGAACGTGCAGAAGGACCGCGTTGAGTCCGGCCAGGTCCGCCTGCGCAAGTACGTCGTGAACGAGACCGAGACCGTCGAGGTCCCGGTTGAGCGTGAAGAGGTTCGCGTTGTCCGCGAGCCGATCACCGACGCTGACCGCGCCAACTTCGACGGCAAGATCGGCGAGCAGGAAGCTTCCGTCACCCTGCACGAGGAGCGCGTCAACGTCTCCAAGGAGTCCGTCCCGGTGGAGAAGGTTTCCCTGGAGAAGGACACCGTTCAGGACACCGAGCGCGTCTCCGAGGAGCTGCGCAAGGAGCGCTTCGACACCGACGGTGTCGAGGGCGTCGTCGACGGCAAGAACACCAAGAAGTAAGCCCCTCCGCCGGTAGGTAACCGGCACACCCTTTCACGAGAGCCCGGTGGGTACCACTCCCCACCGGGCTCTCGCACGTCTTCGGGTGGACGCTATTCGTCGTAAAGCTCAGGCGGATACTTGGGCGAGGAGGACGTCGGCGCGAGCACCGACGCCGCGGACTCGTGAGACATGCCGCTGACTTCGAGCAGATCGACGATGAGCGAGCGAGTCTGCGCCAGGATGGCGTACGCCGAGAGCACCGCATCCTCCGGCACCGCGTCCATCGACGCGCGCTGGCCCGCCACGCGCAGCTCGTTGACGATGCGGGGGATGGCAATCGCCTGCGCGCGGCGCGAGTCAACCCCGTACACCTCGGAGAACTCCAGGCAGATGTGCGAGAGCGTATCGAGGAGCTCCACCTGCTGCTCCGTCACCGCATCCCCGTCCTCGCACAGCACGTGCGCGCGGCGCGCCAGCACGCGAGTCGTGCGGACCGCGTTATCCACCGGCGGGATGACCAGCGAGAGCGAATTGATATAGCGGCGCACGCTCCACAGGAACGGGGAAATGCGGATCGATTCCTTGCCGGACTTCACCGCCGATGCCATCTGGTCAATGCCCGTCTGCGAGCTACGGATGGCCTCGAGGGCTTCGTCGATGATCTCGGGATCGCGCTCGCGCAGCCCATTCGCAACGTCGTTCAGCACCGAGCACAAAATGCCCATCACCTTCGAGATCTCCGACCTCGCGCTCTGCATCGGCGCCTGCGGAAGCAGCGCGAGCGTCACCATCGAGACCACGACGCCAACGATCGCGTCGAGCGTCCTATCAATACCGGTGACCTCCGCGCCCGGCGGCATGATCGTGGCGATAAGGACCGAACCGATCGCGACCTGGTTAATTGCCAGCTGCGACTTGGTAAAAAACGCCGCGATCGCGAGCGATCCGGAGACGATCAGCGCGATCTGCCAACCGCCCTCGCCCAGCCGGTAGAAGAGGAGGTCCCCCACCAGCACGCCAATCGTGCCGCCGATAGCCAGGTCCCACGCCTTGGAGAGGCGCTCTCCGCCCGTCATGCCGATCATGATGATCACGGAGATCGGGGCGAAGAACGGGCGCTGGTGGCCGAGCAGGTCCTTGGCAATCCAGTACGCGAGGCCCGACGCGATGCCGATCTGCAGGATGGGCAGTAGGCGCTTCCGCACGCGCAGCAGGCGCGACTGCACCGACTGATCGACCTGTTTCAGCCGTTCCTTCGTAGTCAGCCGGTGCTTCGTGCTTCCGGCGTCCTTCTGTTCCTCCATGGTGCCTACATTAGCCACCGGGCGGGCGCGCGCACGAGAAAACGCCGCCCCACCGCGACGAATCAGCGGGGGACGGCGCTACTGGCCTGCGAAAGCCTTACTTGGACACGGTGTGGCCCACGGAGCGCAGGTCCTGGCAAGCCTCGATGACGCGCTGGGTCATCGCAGCTTCTGCCTTCTTCATGTAGGAGCGCGGGTCGTAGACCTTCTTGTTGCCCACCTCGCCGTCGATCTTCAGGACGCCGTCGTAGTTCTCAAACATGTGCGACGCGACCGGGCGGGTGAACGCGTACTGGGTGTCGGTGTCAACGTTCATCTTCACAACGCCGTAGCCGAGCGCCTGCTCGATCTTCTCCTTCTCGGAGCCGGAGCCACCGTGGAAGACGAAGTCGAACGGCTTGGAGCCAGCGTCCTGGCCCAGCTTCTTCGCGGCAACCTTCTGGCCCTCGTCCAGGACCTCGGGGCGCAGCTCGACGTTGCCCGGCTTGTACACGCCGTGGACGTTGCCAAAGGTAGCGGCCAGCAGGTAGCGGCCCTTCTCGCCGGTGCCAAGGGCATCGATGGTCTTCTCAAAGTCCTCCGGGGAGGTGTAGAGGTTCGCGCCGTGCTTTGCCTGCACGCCGTCCTCCTCGCCGCCGACGACGCCGATCTCCACCTCGAGGATGATGTTGGCGTTGTGTGCCTTCTCCAGCAGCTCCTGCGCGATCTCCAGGTTCTCATCAATCGGGATGGCGGAGCCGTCCCACATGTGGGACTGGAACAGCGGCAGCTCGCCGCGGTCAACGCGCTCCTGCGAGATGGCAATCAGCGGACGCACGTACTCGTCCAGCACTTCCTTCTGGCAGTGGTCAGTGTGCAGCGCGATGTTCACGTCGTAGTGCTTCGCAATCTCGTATGCGAATGCTGCCAGCGCCTGCGCACCCGCGACCTTGTTCTTCACGCCCAGACCGGAGCCGAACTCAGCACCGCCGGTGGAGAACTGGATGATGCCGTCGGACTCAGCCTCGGCAAAACCCTTGATGGCTGCGTTGATGGTCTCGGAGGAGGTGCAGTTGATGGCCGGGAATGCGTACCCGCCCTTCTTGGCACCGTCCAGCATCTGGTTGTAGATCTCGGGGGTTGCGATTGGCATGGGGAATGTCCTCCCTTGTTGCTCTTGGTAGTACGTAGCCCAGTATGCACCTTTTACAGTCCGGTTGCACGAGAAATTCTCGCAGCCGCCTCGAGCAGCATCCATCCCGACAGTTGCACGGAGAGATCGCGTTCGTCGATACGCACTAAGCCCACGGCCTCGCTTATCGACGCCGGCCCAAACCCATAGTTATGCGGCAGCAGCGCATCCTCTGTCCACTCCGCAGCGAACACGGGCAGGCCATCGACTTCCAACCGGTGCTGCCACAGCGATTCCGCCGAAGCGCGGACCAGACGCGCGGCGATCTTCCTCGTCGCAATGTTCTCCCGGCTGTCCCGCGGCAGGCGCACCGCCACCTCCGCCAGGTAGCGGGCGAGAATCCCCTTGAACAGGCCGCCGTCGCCGTCGCCCGACTCGTACTTCGGGCTGATGATCACGCCCTGCGGGGTGGCCAGGTGCAGGGCGATGGCCTGCACGATCGCGCGGATGTGCGTGATGTAGAACACGGAGGCGTCGGCGCGCTCCGAGTTGGCAAAGGAGTCGATCGGTTCGTCGTGGTCCAGCCCCACATCGTCGCGAAGCGCAAGGGCGACCTCGAGGCTGGCACCGAGCACCGTGCCCTGGTTATAGGTGTAGATTTTCTCCACGACCTCGGGGCCGTGCATGCGCATACGGATCCCGTCTTCAAGCAGGCCGTTCTCGCGCACCAAGTTGTCAAAGATCCAGTCCAGGATCTCCCGCGACTTGTCCAGCCGGCCGGTGCGCGCGAACAGGATCGCTGCCGGGCCGTTGGACGGCACGTTGTAGAAGGTCTCGGCGCGGCGCCACGGCAGGACACCGGTGACGGGGTCGATGCCCTCGAGCAGGTCGAACTCGAGCTTGTCCAGCGCCTTCGACCGGTGAATGCCGTCGAGCTGGAGCGCGCGGTTCCAAGCGAGGGCCAGCCACGCCTTGTCGTCGTAGTACTTGTTGGCGGTGAGCCGCCACACCGAGCGCACGCCCATCGCGCGCAGCGTGTCCTGCAGGCGGTGGCGGCGCTCCAGCGACGGCTGGCGCAGCGCCGCATCAACCTGGCAGTCGATGTAGTGTGCCTGCCACCAGAAGTGCCAGTGCCAGTACAGGCGGTCCTTCACTCCCGGCGGCCAAGTCACGACGGCGAGGTTGGTGCCGGGCATGCCCCACAGCTTCTGCGAGTGGCGCCTGTGAATGGCCTGCTCCGCCAGGTCGGCCCGATGTGGCCACACTGACCCGGATTCTGACACCTACTGCTCCAATCACGCGCGACTAGCTCGTACTCCCTATATATTGCCAGAGCACCCAGAAGCGTTTCAGGAGAATCGGAGAATACCTACCACGCCTGGCTCAGGTCCGCGTGCTGGCGCACCCACGCGTGCATCGCGATGCCCGCGGCGACGCCCGCATTGATGGAGCGCGTCGAGCCAAACTGCGCAATCGAGCAGGTCATGCTGGCCGCGTGCGCCGTCTCCTCCGTAATGCCGGGGCCTTCCTGTCCGAAGACGAGGACGCAGCGCTCGGGCAGCTCCGCCGTTTCCAGCGGGACGCATCCGGGGGTGTTGTCGATCGCCACGACCGGGATGTCCTCCGCGCGCGCCCACACGGCAAAGTCCTCCACCGTCGCGTGGTGGTGGATGTGCTGGTAGCGGTCCGTCACCATCGCGCCGCGGCGGTTCCAGCGCTTGCGGCCAATGATGTGCACCTCCTTAGCCAGGAAGGCGTTCGCGGTGCGCACCACGGTGCCGATGTTCATGTCGTTCTCGAAGTTCTCGATCGCCACGTGAAACGGGTGCCGCTTGCGGTCGAGGTCCGCGACGATCGCCTCCATGGACCAGTAGCGGTAGGCGTCGACCACGTTGCGGCGGTCACCATTGGCCAGGAACTCTGGGTCCAGGCGGGCGTTCTCAGGCACGGGCCCCTCCCACGGCCCGACGCCGTGGCGGCCCTCATTCCACTCGGTGGGTCCCTTCGCGGGCTCCGTGTCCGCGGGATCAGGCAAGGCCGAGGTCCTCGAGGCCGAGGAGGAAGCGGTACTCCAGGCCGGCTTCCTTGAGCACGGCGTCCGCGCCCGTCGCGCGGTCCACCACGGTGGCGACAGCGACGACCTCGGCGCCCTCCTCGCGGCAGGCCTGCACCGCGGTGAGCGGGGAATTGCCAGTGGTGGTCGTGTCCTCGACCACAAGCACCTTCTTGCCCACGATGCTCGGGCCCTCAATGCGGCGCTGCATACCGTGCTTCTTCGCCTCCTTGCGCACCACGAAGGCGTCGATGTCGCGCCCGTCCGCGTGCATGATGGCGGTGGCGACCGGGTCCGCGCCCAGGGTGAGGCCACCGACGGCGTCGAACTCCAGGTCCTTGGTCAGCTCGCGCAGCTGCGCGCCGATGAGGCGGGACGCCTCGTGGTGCAGGGTCGCGCGGCGCAAGTCCACGTAGTAGTCGGCCTCCTTGCCGGAGGACAGCGTCACTTTGCCGTGGACGACGGCCAGTTCCTTGACCAGTTCTGCCAGCCTTGCTTTGTCACTCATCAGTGTTCCTTTCCATGTGCTGTTCAGGGTCTGTGTCCGGCCTGGTGCTCGGGCGCGAGTCGTCGAAGATGGACGGCGGCCGCTGCTCGCGACGCACCCGAGTCAGGTCCGCCGGCGCGTCGCCCTCGGCGGGGTGGCCGTCGGCGATGGGCGCGACCTCATCGCCGCCCAGGTCGCTGTAGTCAATGTGGCCGCGGCGTGCCCCGGTGATGCGGGTGGGCATCTCCAGCGGCTCGTCCGGCCGCTGCACGGTCTCCGTGCTCGGCGACGCCTCCTCCACCAGCGCCGGAGCGGGAGCCGGCATCTCGCGGGTGGGGTAGCCGAAGCTGAGGGGTTCGGCGGATTCGGGCGGGAGGGTGCGGGCGGCGTCGGCAAGCAGCGCGAGCGGAGCGAGCGTCTCGTCCCACTCGTGGGCCGCGGAGGCGCGATCCATCTCCGCGAGCACCCAATCCGACTCGAACCAGGCGGCGGTGACGCTCTGCGGCAGCTTGGACAGCGCCGTGCGCACGCGGACGTCCATGAACCGCTCGACCGGGCCCTCGTGGGTGCCCAGCACCGTAAAGCCCTCGGCGTGTGTCACTTCCACCAGGTCAGCGGAGGAATCCGCGTGGAAGCCTTCGCGGCGCATGTCCACTACGACGTCGCTGACGCGACCGGTGTCCATCGCGATAACGGTCACACCGCCCAGGTCCATGACGTGCACGGTGTGGCCGTAGATCGCACCTGAGGCGATGTCCTTGGGCACCGCACCTGCCGACGCCGCACCACGCTGCCACTCCCCCGCCAGCTCGTCAGAATGCTTGGCAAAGTCGAAGCCGTGCCCCTCGGCCCACGCGCGGCGCTCGCGCCTCGACGCCCCGGGGAACTGCAGGCCAGACTTCCGGTGCGCCCGGCGCGCGGGCTGCGGTGCGGGCTCGGGTTCAGGCGCTGGTGCTGGTTCGGGCTCAGGCGCGGGCTCCGGTTCCGGTGCCGGTGCGGGTTCTGGCTCTGGTGCTGGCTCGGGCTCCGGCGCGGGCTCGGGTTCCTCGCGCGATTCTTCCTCGTGGAGCGGAACCCAGCGCTCCGAGGCGGGCTCGGCCCGCTCCGCGGGCTCCGCTGGCTCAGCGGGTTCCGCCGGTTCGGGGCGTTCGTGCGCGGGAGCCGGGGCGGGTGCTGCGGCGCTTCCGCGATCGCTGGAATCGCGGGAGTCAGCGAACATGAGGTAGCCGCCGGCTGCGAGCGCGATCAACGCGAGAACAAAAAGTAAAGGTGCCATCGCGTCACGATATTACTGCGTCGGCCCAACATCCGGGCGGTTGAGGGGACGGCGCGGCCTACAGGTCCGTGGCCACCGGATTGGTCTTGTTAGCGCTCCACTGCGACCAGCCGCCGACGTAGTGGGTGACCACCGGCAGACCCACGTGCTCCATCACGGCGAGCAGGAGGGCCGAGTGGTTGCCGGAACCGGAGTAGGCGATGACCTGCGCAGGGTCCGTGTTCTGGGTCAGGCCCACCTGCGCGAAACGATCGCGGATCTGGTCCTCCGGCAGCAGCGTCTGCGACTCCTTGTCAAAGAGGTCGTAGACGGGCAGATTGATGGCACCCGGGATGTGGCCGGCGCGGAGGTCCAGGATCTCCCTGCGGCCGTCGAAGCGGTCGGCCCCGCGGGCGTCGATAAGCATGCCCTCGAAATCGCGGACTTCCTGCATGGACGCGGTGGGAAGGTTGCCCGGCTGGACTGCCTTACTGCGCTTGACCACGGGGCTGCCCGGGCCGGCGAGCGAGTCGAAGCCGTTGCGGTCCCAGGCAGCGAACCCACCGTCGACGATATGGACGTCCTCGACACCCATCCAGCGCAGGATCCACCAGGCGCGGGCTGCGTAGAGGCCAATGCCCTGGTCGTAGATGAAGACGGGGCGGCCGTCCTCGATGCCCCAGCTGTGGATCGCGTGCTCCGCCACTTCCGGCTTGGGCAGTGGGTTGCGGCCGACGCGGCTGCCCGGCATGCCCGCGAGCTGCGCAGCCGGGTCGCAAAACTGTGAGGTCGGGATGTGCTCGGAGAAGTACTTCGACAGCGCCTTCCCCTCCTGTGGTTCCCACAAGGACGCCAAGATGGTGTACTTCTTGCCGGTCTGGATTCGTTGCCGAAGGTCGTCGGCGGAGACAAATACGCTCATGGGCGCCAGTGTAGCGCCGGGACGCGAGGCACACAGCGCGTAAGCGCGTTAGGCCATGTAGCCCGGCGCTTGTTGGATCGCGCCCTCCGCCTCGAGCCCGTCGAGCCACTCGCGGATCCCCTCGCGCGGGCAGTCCGGGCCGATGCTCGCGGCGAGCATGCCGCCGGGGCCAAGTTCGACGCGGCACCCAAACGCGAGCAGCGTCTCCGCAATCTCGTGCGGCTGCTGGGTCTCGGGCAGGATGCGCATTGTCGACGCCCCACCGCGCACCAGCACGCGGTCCACGTGCCAATTGCCACCCACTCGAACGCACTCAACAATGTCGCCCACCGCCAGCGACGTATCCACAAACGGCACACTCGCCACAACGAAGTGGTTCCCGCCCAAACTGTGCGCGGCCAACTGCTCGTTTTCCACACCCGGCATGGCAACGCGGGCGAGGATCTTCGTTGGATACTGCATGTCTCGCAGCCTACCGTCCGCGTCAAATGCGTGAGTACGTTTTGGAACGAGCGGGCACCGGGGGGGCAAACCGTTACCCCCGACACATATTTATCCGTACAATGGTTCGCGTCACATCCATTCCCCAATCCTGAGGAGGCAGACCCTCATGACAACCGCCACTTCCATGCGCGCCGCCGTGGTCAAGGAATTTGGCCCCAAGTTGCACGTAGAAGACGTCGCCCTTCCCACCCCGGGCCCCTTCCAAGCACTGGTGAAACTGCACGCCTCTGGCATCTGCCACACCGACCTGCACGCAGCGGAAGGCGACTGGCCGGTGAAGCCCGCGCCGCCGTTCGTCCCCGGCCACGAAGGCGTCGGCGAGGTTGTCGAGCTCGGACCGGGCGAGCACCCCGTCCAAGTCGGTGACATGGTCGGCAACGCTTGGCTCTGGTCTTCGTGCGGGGAGTGCGAATTCTGCCGCACCGGACGTGAAACCTACTGCGCCAAAGCCGAATACGGCGGCTACACCGTCGACGGCTCCTTCGGCCAGTACATGCTGGTAGACACCCGCTACGCCCCGCGCATCCCCGACGGCGCAGACCCCGTCGAAGTCGCGCCGATCCTGTGCGCGGGTGTGACCGTCTACAAGGCGCTCAAGGTCACTGAGACCAAGCCCGGCCAGTTCGTGGTGATCTCCGGCATCGGCGGACTCGGCCACGTTGCAGTGCAGTACGCCGCCGCGATGGGCATGCGCGTGATCGCTGTCGACATTGCCGACGACAAACTGGAGCTAGCAAAGAAGCTGGGCGCAGAGTTTGCGGTCAACGCGAAGGAGCAAGACCCCGCCGAAGCGGTGCAGGCATACACCGAAGGTGGCTCGCACGGGATCGTGGTGACCGCCGTCCACCCGGCCGCCTTCGGTCAGGCCATCGGCATGTGCCGCTCCGGCGGCACCATCGTCTTCAACGGCCTGCCGCCGGGAGACTTCCCCGCCCCCATCTTCGACATCGTGCTGCGCGGCATCACGATCCGCGGCTCCCTGGTTGGCACCCGCCAGGATATGGCCGAGGCGCTGGACTTCTACGCGCGCGGCAAGGTGGCGCCGCATGTGACCGCCTGCGAGCTTGACGACGTCAACGATGTCTTCGAGCACATGCGCCAGGGCAAGATCGACGGGCGCATGGCGATTAAGTACTAGGTGCGCCGCTGGCTGAGGCCCTACGGGGCTTCAGCCAGTAACTAAGTGTCACTCACTTAGACTCGAGCCCGTGACTGGTTATCTTGCTCCCACGAAAAAGGTCTGGGTCGCCGACCTTGCGCAGAAGAAGGCGTCCGGCGAGAAGTGGGCGATGCCCACCGCCTACGACTACTCCACCGCCCGCGCGTTCGCCCAGGCCGGCATTGAGTGTTTCCTGGTCGGCGACTCAGCCGCGAACGTGGTGTACGGCTACGACACCACCAACCAGATCAGCGTTGACGAGATGGTCCACCTCGGCGCCGCAGTGGTGCGCGGGGCGGGCAACGCGCTCGTCGTGCTCGACCTGCCCTTCGGCACCTACGAGGCGAGCGACGAACAGTGCGTGCGCACCGCCACCGACATGGTGCGCCGCACCGGCGCGCACGTAGTCAAGCTCGAGGGTGGCGTGCGCATCGCCCCGCGCATCCGCGCGCTCAAAAACGCGGGCCTCGCGGTATGCGCACACGTCGGATTCACCCCGCAATCCGTCGACAGCCTCAGCGGCTTCAAGGTTCAGGGTCGCGATGCGGGGGCGGAGCTTTTGCTTGACGACGTCCGCGCAATCGTCGACGCAGGCGCCGACCTCGTCGTCTTCGAAATGGTTCCCGCCGCACTCGCTGCTCGCATCACGCGCGAGTGTCCGATCCCCACCGTCGGCATCGGGGCCGGCCCGGACACGGATGCGCAGGTTCTGGTCTGGCACGACATGGCCGATCTGCCCGCAGGCGATCACCGGGCCCGCTTCGTCCGTCGCTTCGGCACGATCGGCGCCGACCTCACGGACGCGGCCGCTGAGTACAAGCGCGCGGTACACACCGGCGAGTTCCCCGCCGAGGAGCACACCTTCGAGTAGCTGTTAGCCGATCTGGATCGGCGCGTTGTCGAGCAGGCGCGTCGAGCCGACCTTGGCCGCGATCAGCAGGCGGGCCTCGCCGGTAAATCCGGCCGGGAGCTCGGCGAGGTCTGGCGTGGTGGCGACGAGGTAGTCGAGGTGGAGGTCGGGCGTGGCGTCGAGAAGCGAGCGAGCGGCATCGACGCTGCCGGTGGCGATTGCCCTGGGGATGGTGAGGGCGACCTCGCGCTCGGCGGCGCTGAGGTAACGGTTGCGCGACGACAGGGCGAGACCATCGGCATCGCGCACAATCGGACATCCGTGGACGCGGACCGGGAGATGCAGATCATCCACCATCTGGCGGATCAGCGCGAGCTGCTGGTAATCCTTCTCGCCGAAGAACGCGTCGCTAGCTCCCGTGAGCGCGAACAGCTTCGCCACCACCGTGAGCACGCCCGCGAAGTGTGTCGGGCGGGTCGCGCCCTCCAGCACCTCGCCGAGGGGACCCGGCTGGATCGTCGTGCGCGGGCCGTGGGGGTACATCGTCTCAGCCGAAGGCGCGAACACCGCCTCGACGCCCTCCGCCTCCAGCTTGGCCACATCCTCGGCGAGCGTGCGCGGGTACGCGTCCAGGTCCTCGCCCGGCGCGAACTGCAGCGGGTTGACAAAGATGCTCACCACGACAGGGTTGCCCAGCGTTTTTGCTTGCCTGACCAGAGCGAGGTGGCCATCGTGGAGCGCACCCATCGTGGGGACCAGGGAAACGGGGCCGTGGCCGATGGCGTCGGTGAGGGACTCAGGGGTGTGAACGAGGTGTGTCATGGTACTGTTTATGGAACGTGCCAAGCAATTACGGGGATTTCTGCAGGTGCAAGGTGACGCCCGTCTCGCGCATCATCTCAAATGTGTCTGCTGTATCGACACCCATCGCCAAACAGGCATCCGGAATAAGAATCCTTTTCCGTGAGTGCGGTTGTGAGCGCTCATGGGTTACGACCGTATGTTGATGCTCACGAGCGTAAGCAACGAGAAGATAATCGGCGTGATTTCCTACAAAAGCGTTGATGGCTTCCTCCCGGTACGCTCCTGAAACAGCCCACTGAGAAAGCGGCTGGAAGTGCTTCGTCGTTGGCTGATCAATCGCCCTGAACAAACCAGGATTTGCACGCGTCCACTCAGCGAGCTCATCATTGCCCTGTAGGAGTTCATCCTGGACGGCTTCGATACTGCACACCAAATCTTGCCGATACGCGCCTTCGAGCCAATCCCAGAATCCCGGCGCGAGGTCGAAAGCGTAATACCGGTTCTTCGCCTCAATGAGGATGTTGGCGTCGATCAGGAACATCAGGCAACCCCCAATTCTTCCGCAAGATTCTCAAACGTTGCGTGTTTTTTCGTACCAAGTAACTGGTACGCTTCCCGGTACGCAGTGGAGCCTTCCAAAGCGCTCGCTATCACCGCTCGAGAGAAACTGCGACTGAGGCGCAGTGGCTGGGTGTAGTAATAGTTGCCGCCGCCATCGCTGCGTCGCGTATCAAAAAAAGACATGACACGCCGCTTCTCCACTTCATACGCCTTGGTGTATTCATTCCAAGGAAGAACCTTGGCATCATAAAGACGTTTAAGGATCACCAGCGTACTGCCGCGATAGGTCCTAGCAAGGCGTTCCAACTCCTCTACGTTCGCGACGCCCTGAAATTCCTCAACCAAAGCATGCATCGGCACAAGCACCTCTGCAGCGACTTGGTTGCACCAGAGCTCAGCCTTAGGACCATCCTTAGCTGTCATGGCGGCTTCCGAGAGTGCGCTGCCACCTAACCAAATGTGTGCCAGCTCGTGAATCAGCGTAAAGATTTGGGCTGCTTTGGTGTCCGCTCCGTTGACAAAGATCAGTGGGGCGAGGGAGTCCGCCAAAGCAAATCCTCGGAACTCACTAGGATCCAGTCTCCGGTGCGGATCGGAACCAACGACACCACTTACCATGACCAAGACGCCGACTCCCTCGATCCGGTCAATCAGCTGACGCAAAGCCTGTTCCCAATTGGGGAAGGTGGCGCGTGCATCAAGACCAAAATCTAACGCGTTCCGAATCTGGCTCGCGACTTTTTCAACTGGCGAATTCAACGTGGCAGCACCAACAAAGGAGACTTCGTCGAAATCGTTCATCAAGGCATGTTCGCGATACCAGTCTTGACGCTGCTGACACTGGTAGATCGTGTCAAGGAGATCTGCCGAGGGTTGCTGAACCCCAAAGTTGCCCAACGTCCTCATATCCGGGATTGGAATCGCCTCTACCGGCGGTTCCGGAAGAAAAAGCAAACCCAAAGGCGTATGCGTAGCGTTTGCAAACTTCTTTAATTGTTTGAGTGTGGGGCGTTCTTCTTGAGAGAGCCATAAGTCAAGCTTCGGAGCACGACGAACAGTAGTGTCCTCATCCCAACCACTCCGCCGAACAGCCCAACGAAGAACCTCTGGGGCAACATCCACCCTCACTACCATTCCACTCACCTCCACCGACTTTGTGGATCGACTACGTAGGCATCATCATACGTTTCTTTGACGTCCGCACAGGGGCCGCAGGCTCCTAAATGGAGCTAGCTCCATTTGGCCGACCAGCCAAACCGCGACCTGCGGTTTTACACTGGCGCAGCATGCAAATGGAGCTAGCTCCTTGTAGACGACAGACGGACTACCGCCCGCAACTACGGCCCGGAGGTCTGCTCGGCCCCGCCGCCAACACCGACTTACGCAGCGTCCACGGTGAGGTGCTCCCCGCCCTCGGCGACGTCCACGTTGACGGTGTCGCCGTCGCGGACGTAGCCGGCGAGCAGCGCCTTCGCCAGGCGGTCGCCGATGGCCTGCTGGATCAGGCGGCGCAGCGGGCGGGCACCGTAGGCCGGGTCGTAGCCGCGCTCGGCGAGCCATGCCTTCGCGGCGTCGGAGACGTTGAGCGTGAGGCGCCTGGAAGCGAGACGCTCCGCCAGCGAGCCGAGCTGGATGTCCACGATGCCGACGAGCTGCTCGGACGACAGGGCGTCGAAGACGACGACATCGTCAAGGCGGTTGATGAACTCGGGCTTGAAGTGGTGCTTCACCGCGTCCATGATCTGGTCGTGGCTGCCGCCCGCGCCCAGGTTGGAGGTGAGGATGACCACCGTGTTGCGGAAGTCCACCGTGCGCCCCTGGCCGTCGGTGAGGCGGCCCTCGTCGAGAACCTGCAGGAGGATGTCGAAGACGTCCTGGTGGGCCTTCTCCACCTCGTCGAAAAGCACGAGCGAGTACGGGCGGCGACGAACAGCCTCGGTGAGCTGGCCGCCGGCGTCGTAGCCGACGTACCCCGGAGGGGCGCCGACCAGGCGGGAGACGGAGTGCTTCTCGCCGTACTCGGACATGTCGATGCGGACCATCGCCGAGTCGTCGTCGAAGAGAAACTCAGCCAGCGCCTTCGCCAGCTCGGTCTTGCCCACGCCGGTGGGGCCGAGGAAGAGGAAGGAACCGATCGGGCGGTTCGGGTCAGCCACGCCTGCGCGCGAACGGCGCACCGCGTCGGACACCGCGTTGACCGCGTCCTTCTGGCCGACGACGCGGCCGGCAAGCAGCTCCTCCATGTGCAGGAGCTTCTCGGTCTCGCCCTGCATCATCTTGCCCGCCGGGATGCCGGTCCAGGAGGACACGACCTCCGCGATCACGTCCGGGGTGACCTCCTCGGTGAGCATCGTCTTCTGGGTCTCGCTGGCGCTCGCTTCCGCGTCCGCGAGCTGCTTCTCCAGCTCGGGGATGCGGCCGTAGCGTAGCTCGGAGACCTTGGCGTAGTCGCCGTCGCGCTCCGCAATCTCGGACTCGTTGCGCAGCCGCTCCAGCTCCTCCTTCGCGGACTGGACCGAGTCGATCTCCGCCTTCTCGTTGGACCAGCGAGTTTTCAGCTCGTTCAGCTTTTCACGCTGGTCAGCGAGCTCCTGGCGCAGGTCCACCAGGCGCTGCTGGGACGCCGCGTCGGACTCCTTCTGCAGCGCGATCTCCTCGATCTCCAGGCGGCGGACCACGCGCTCGAGCTCGTCGATCTCCTGCGGCGAGGAGTCGATCTCCATGCGCAGGCGCGAACCAGCCTCATCCACCAGGTCGATCGCCTTGTCCGGCAGGAAACGGTTGGTGATGTAGCGGTTGGACAGCTCGGCGGCCGAGACCAGCGCGGAGTCCTGGATGCGCACGCCGTGGTGCACCTCGTAACGCTCCTTCAGCCCACGCAGGATGCCAATCGTGTCCTCCACGGTCGGCTCGCCCACGTACACCTGCTGGAAGCGGCGCTCCAGGGCGGCGTCCTTCTCAATGTGCTGGCGGTACTCGTTCAGCGTGGTCGCGCCGACGAGTCGCAGCTCGCCGCGGGCCAGCATCGGCTTAATCATGTTGCCCGCGTCCATGGCGCCCTCGCCGCTCGCGCCGGCGCCGACGATGGTGTGCAGCTCGTCGATAAAGGTGATGATTTCACCGTCTGCCGACGTGATCTCGTCCAGCACGGCCTTCAGCCGCTCCTCGAACTCGCCGCGGTACTTCGCGCCCGCGACCATGGAGCCGAGGTCGAGGGAAATCAGCGTCTTGCCCTTCAGCGACTCCGGGACGTCGCCCGCGACGATGCGGCGGGCTAGGCCCTCCACGATCGCGGTCTTGCCCACGCCGGGTTCGCCAATCAGGACCGGGTTATTCTTCGTGCGGCGGCTCAGTACCTGGACCACGCGGCGGATCTCCGAATCGCGGCCGATCACCGGGTCAATCTTGCCCTCACGGGCGCGTGCGGTCAGGTCGGTGGAGTACTTTTCCAGCGCTTGGAACTGGTCCTCCGGCGTCTCGGTCGTGACCTTCTTGTTGCCGCGGACGGACTGGAACGCAGACTTAATCGCATCGTACGTGGCGCCGCGCTTGGTCAGCAGCTCCGCGGCCTCATCGGTGCCGCGGGCGATGCCGGCGAGGAGTACCTCGGTGGACACGTATTCGTCGCCAAGCTCCCCGGCGAGCTCTTGCGACGCATTAAGCGCGTTGAGCGCATCGCGGTTGAAGTTGGGGTTGGCCATGTTCTGGCCCTCCGCCTTGGGGTAACCGGCGACCAGCTCGCCCGCCTCGCGCGCGACCGTCGCGGGGTCAACGCCCGTGGCTTTGAGGACGGGGGCGGCGATGCCGTCTTCCTGCGTAAGAATTGCCTGCAGCAGGTGCGCCGGGCGAATATCTGGATTCCCTGCCGCGGAGGCCTTCTGCAGCGCCTGCTGGATGGCCTCCTGCGTCTTTGTTGTGGGGGTAAAGGATGCCATGGTCAACATCGTCCTTTCCGTGTGCGTTTATGTTCGTCGTGTTTTATCTCCCGTTTTACTCGGGTCACTTCCTATAACGCACCGGAAGTTGAGTCTGTTCCACTCAACCCTGTTTTGTTGTTTACTCCCGCTTTGCCGGGACCCACTTCGAAGCAAAGGACAGAATCACCACGCCCACGGCCACCGCGAAGGCGATCCAGCCTAAGCCCGTGACAAAGCCGGCGATCACCGCGATGGGCGCGAGGATGGTCATGCCGATCTCAAACGGGGCGAAGCCGACGTACGCCACGCCGTACTCGTTGAGCGTGCCGGACTTCAGCTTCGGGTCGACCATCTTGAGCAGTGCGATACCGGTGGCCACTGCCGCGGTCGCCCAACCCCAGCCGAACAGGCCACGCTCGAGCCAGTTGGTGCCAAAGAACAGCGGGCCCGCCCACAGCATCCACACCACGCAGAACACGGTGCCCAGGACGAACAGGAGCAGGAGCGCCTGCCAGTACCCGGCGAGCGCCGCGGGCACGATCGACGCGATACCGAAAGCAATCATGTAGTCGGTCGCTGCGCCGGAGATGGAGCTAATGGTGTCGCGGTCCAGGTAGTTCGGCCGCCCGACAGCCTTCAGCAGGCCGCGGCCAATCAGGCCCACCACGCACGCCATCGCGAACAGGGGGATGGACACGTTTTCCCACTGCGACTTCACCAGCTGGTTCAGCATGTACGCGATGAGCACGGTAAACACCACGAAACCACCGTGCAGCGCCAGCGGCTCGATGGAGGACGGGTTGGTAGTCGCCTTGCCGATGGAGGGGCGCTCAGATTCGTCGTCAATATAGCCAGTGCGCAGCTCGCGGGGCAGGTCGCCGCTCAGCTCAGCCGCCTTGCCCTTGCGGATGCCCCAGTTTGCCACGATCACGCCGCCAACGATGGCCACCAGTGTGCCCACGGTCGCGGACGTAAAGCCGATGGACGAGGCGTTTTCCACCCCGACCCCCTCCAGCGCGGAACCGACCGCCGCCGCGGTGCCGAACCCGCCGACGAAGCCGACCGGCAGCATCATACCGAACCAGGGCTCCGTGCCAAACAGCGGCGCAAACAGGTACAGGCCCAGCAGGATGAACAGACCCCACTGCCCCATGAACATCGAGGTCGTATACGCCCACATGTTGCGCGCACCCGCGGCCACGGAGCCGCCGAGCTCCATCGAGTACGCCATTGACGCGAACACCACGGCGATCAAAAGTGTCGTGTATGTGCCCACGCTGTCGGACCAGCTGATCACCCCGAGCACTTCCTGCCCGAGGACAAGACCGATCAGCCCCGCCGTGATCGGCGCAGGCAGCAGCAACGCCTGTAATACTTTCAGCCGGTTGCGGAGTACGTTGCCAATGATCAGAAGCACCGAGATCCAGCCAATATCAGTCAGCATTGTGTACGGCGTAAATTCCATTGCTGCCACCTACCTTTCCCATTGTTTTAGATGTCACATTACCCTGTAACGCATGAGCTCTTTCCGCACCGCCTCCCGCGAAGCAGCCCAAGTTTTGCTTAACGACGAATCGCTGTCCCGGTCCACACTCTGGACCTACTTCGTTGCTGAATTCCCTGAGGCAACCGGTCTTCTCCCGGCCGGCGTGACGGAAGCAACGCACTCCATGGTGTGCGTGCCGGGGAAGGCGCTGCTGCGCGTCGCCGACACCGCGCCGGACGACGAGTCGGTGGACCCCGCCGCGCTCAACCCAGCCGTCGAGGCGGGTCTGCGGGATTGGGCCTTGCACATGCGCAGGACCGGCTTTCCCTCCGCCGAGTACCCGCGCGCGGCAAAGCTGTACCAGGACCTGATCGCTTCCATGCTCGGCCACGAGCTCGACGAGCGAGTCGCCCGGACGCTGGAGGAGTTCGGTGAGGTCATGCGCAGCGCGGCCGAGCAGGCTGACCAGAAAGGTATTCCGGCGGCCTCCGCCGCCCAGGTCACCTCGGTCATCGAGGCCTCGTCCTTCGAGGGCGCCCCCGCCGCAGCGCGCACCCGCATCGTGCGCCTGGAAACCAGCACGCCCATTCCGTACGAGCCCGGGCAAGTGGTGCCGGTGCTGCAGGCAAACCGCCAGGGCGTGTGGCACGACCTGGCGCCGGCGTTGCCGTACAACGAGCTGGGCCAGCTGGAGTTCCACGTCCGCGAGGAGTTGGACGTGGAAGTGGGCGACTACGTCACGCTGGGCGCAGCTTACGGGACTGCTCCGCTGCGTGGCGTCGATAAGCGCCCTGACCACGGGCTCCTCATTGTCGCCGACGGCACGGGCCTGGCGGCGGCGAAGGCGATGGTATTCGACCTGATGGAGCGCGACGAGCGCCCCGAGGTTGAGCTGATGATCGGCGTGGAGCACGAGGACGAGTTCTATGACCTGCACACGTTTGCTTCGCTGACCTCGAGCTCCGAGGTGCACGATTGGCTCACCATCACCTGTGTTGCGGAGCAGGTGATGGCCCCGGAGGACCCGGAGTCGCCCGCGATTGTGGAGGGGCTGCGCCGCGTGTGGATCGGCGTCGAACGGCTCGCATCGGCGACGGGCACTTGGTGGGGCCGCGACGTCGTGGTCTGCGGCAGCGTCGCCCGTTGCACCCTGATCACGGACGCCATGAAGGAAGCTGGCGCGCCAGCACCGACCGTGGTTGCCATGGACGAGGAAGCCGATTGGTTTAACGAGCACTAGCCGAGCCTCTCGTATTCCTCAATCCACAGGTCCTCGTACTCCCTCATCGTCATCGCGTTGTCGTCGCGGTACGGCCGCTGGTACGAGGGCGAGATAAACCGCGTGCCGTCCGGGAAGACGAAGTGAATGTCGTCGGCGTCTTTGATAATCCGCGTGTGCCCTTCCGTCACCAGCGAATGACACGCAGAGCACAGCGGCAACAGGTTTTCCATCGTCGTTTCGCCGCCCAGCGCCCAGTCCTCCACGTGGTGAACCTCGATGAACCTGGTATGGGTGCACCCCGGCACCGCGCATTCGCTGCCCCACATTGTCATGAGCGCGTTGAGCTGCGCGTCGTTGGCAAGCCGCGCCGACTTCGACGTGTTGATGATCAGCCCCTGGTCATTCACCTCGTTCACCCGCACGATGGCGTTCGACACGGCGTGGGCAATGCTTATCGACGCCTCTCCCACCCCATTCGGCATATAGGCCCGCCCATCCGTCGTCGTCACGAGATTCACGTGCGCTCCCGGCGCGCGCAGTGGGTTCTTCGGCTTGCTGCGCACCACATTCACCATGCCCATAAACGCCGCGAGCATGGCTTTCCCCACCGGCAGTCCGAAGCCGGATTGGTTAGTCATCTCCTTCAGGGCCTCGTCGACGCCGTCCTGTTCCACCACCTCCGCGAGGTCGACGTCGTAGTAGGACAGTTCGCCGATCTTGAGGGCCGCGGCGACCTTCGCGCCTTCCAGCGGGCTGAGGTCCGCCCACAACCCGAATCTGCCGTTCTTCCGCTCCGCAATGCGGACATACGAGGAGGGTTTGCTCTCTCCCCCCCTCGCCCTCACGCTGGCGCCACGCGAGCTCGGCTTCAAGCTCGTGGTAGCCGAGCTTGATGGCCAACTCGACGAGCTCGGCCTCATCATTGTGCTTGAGATACGGCAGGAGTAGCCGCACTTTGGAGTAGTTCACGTCTCCCTCGTTGAACGCCTCCGCGAGGAGCGAGTAGCACATGAGATCACGCGCGATGGAGACGTATTCGTGCGCGGTGGATTTTGAAATACCTAGCCGCCGAATGAGCCACTGAGCCGTCGTTGTTGCGCCGAGGCGACGCGCGAGTCGCAGCTTGTCAAAGATGCCGATGTCGCGCAGTAGCGCCGCCTTCTGCCGAGTCATTCGCCCGAAGGTCGATGCAATCCGGTCTGCTAATTGCGTGATTGCGCAGGAGCCAGTAGGTGGATCCTGTTCGACAGCACCATCATCAGCGATAGCATTTTCGATATTTTCAGGGCTGGGATGCTTTGGTGATTCGGTCATGATGCGTGGCTCCGTTCATGGGTTGTCGGGGTGTTGGCAATGAAGATAGCACCCCCACCGAACATCGACCTGACCTGCCCTTTTATCAAGTTAAGTACGTTAACAACGTTGACGTTCGCTAGCGCGTTGAGTCGCGGTAACCAACGACTGAAGGAAGTCTGCATTGCGGACTTTTCTCAGCATTCCTCGTTCGAACAACATGGATTTCGCGCACACCCATTCCAACGTGACTGAACGGAGTCCGCATTGCGGACTTTTCTCAGACGGCGGGCTCTACGACATTCGCGTCGATGCCTCAATATCCACCACCGGAAGCGCGCGGCGGGTTGCGCCAACGGCATCGAGATCAATGTCCGCGACGAGAATTTCCGGTCCGTATCCCGCCTCCTCAACCACGACGCCATCCGGCGCGACGACCACCGAGTGCCCGATCCCGGTCGGCCCCGACTCCTGCCCAGCCTCTCGCTCGAAGTTGGGACGGGCCTGTCCCGCCGCGGCGAGGAATACGCCCGAATCAAGTGCGCGCGCACGGGTGAGCAAGCGCCACTGCTCAAGCTTACCGCCCCCATCCGCCCAGCTCGTTGGCACGACGATCACCTCGGCACCGCGGCGGGCCAGCTCGCGGAACTGCTCCGGGAAACGAATATCAAAGCAGATAGCTACCCCTACACGTACGCCATCGCAATCGAAAGTCACGAGCCGCTCCCCCGCTTTGACGGTGTCAGATTCGCGATAGTCGAACGCGTCGTAGGTATGAATCTTGTCGTAACCCAGGTGCACACCTGCACCCGTAATGAGCGCCGTGTTGTAAACCCGATTGATCGTCTTCCCGTTCACCTCGCGGGAATCCGCGGGCCGAAACATCCCCGCCACAATGGTTACCCCAGCGTCCGCCGCGAGCTGCCGGAGTGCGGTGGCGAACTCACCATCCAGCCCCTCAGCCTGCACATCCAAGCGCCCCTGCCCGAAGGCCTGGCTCGTCGCTTCCGGCAACACAATCAAGCTCGCCCCCTGCTCGGCCGCGTTTCGAATGAGCGGCGACACCTTAGCCAGGTTTTCGCGCACGTCAGGGCCGGTGGTGGTTTGAATGCAAGCAAGTTTCATGCACCCTATGCTAAACATTTTCAAATTTGTTTGCCGCACCCATTGATTCGTTTATTACGATGATATAGGGTTGCACCATGACCTTTTTACACCTTACGCAATCCACAGCTTCCACCGCCCGCGCTCACACCCCGCCGGACCTCACTCATTATGACCCACGCCTTTCCCCATCATCCACCGCAACCGCGTTATCCACAGTATATTCGCACCACACGTTAGCCATGCAGCACACCACCGGCGGGATCCACACACACCTCGACCAGGTTGCCCGCTTTGCCGACCGCGTCTGCGACCTCGACAGCACCATCGCGGGGAGGCTCGATGCGCACCGATAGCGCCGTCTACCAGCCCACACTCTTCCCCGACGAGTTGCGCCGGGCGGCGGATGAGGTGTGGGAGGGGCTGTGTGACGTCGAGAGGCAACTGCTCAATGCGCGCCAGGCCAGCGAAGCTTTGGTTCGATCCGGCTTCGAAGGCCCTGCGGCGAACGCATCGAATGCGACCCTCAACGCGTACGCGGCCGAGCTGGAAACGCAACGGGCGGACCTCGAGCGGGTTCGTGCAATTCTGCAGGTTGCCGCGTTGGCACACGCCTGCTTGGACGCGGTGGCGGAGGTGGCAATTCGGGCGGGGCACCACCACCTCATCCAGTGGCTCAACCGCCGCTCCCAGGCGCTCGACCGCGAAACCGCGGATGCGCTGCGCACGAACGTGCCGCTCCATACTATTGACGGACTTTTTGCCCACCCCGACGACTCACTCGAGCAGGTCCACGCGCGGCACGCCGCAACCGTCCCCGCCGCGACACTGCAGACCGTCGAAGCCAGCGGCGGCACCATCTTGGAAGCCGGTCCGGCGAGCACCACCGTGATGATTGGTAACACCGTCGCGCCCGAGCGGGTGATCACCATGGTCGCCGGCACGCACACCGGCAAGCCGGAGGACTTGGGCGGCGAGCTCGACAAGGCACAACGCATCGCCGCGCGCACCGGCGCGTCCGTCGTCGTCTGGCAGGGCTACGGCCCGCCCGCCAACATCCCCGACGCGGGCGCGCAGATCAACGCCGTGCGCGGCGCGGACAACCTCGCGCAGTTCCAAGCCGCCCTCGAATCTCGCTTCCCCAGCGCCCAAAAGACGATCGTCGCGCATAGCTACGGCACGCTCGTCCCCACACTTGCCGCCGCCGAGCATGGATTGCTTGTCGACGACCTGTGGCTCCTCGGCAGCGCCGGGGTCGCTGGCGACAGCGTGGACGACTTGGCACTCGCGGGGCCGGACTCCGCCGTGTTCGTTGTGGACTCGCCGGATGACATCATCCTCACCCTGCGTTCGGGTCCGGATGCTGTGCTGGGGGCCTCGCCGTCGTCGGCAAGCTATGGCGCCACCCCTATCGAGGGCGTGACCGGGAGCCATACGGACTATTTCACAGACCCGGCGTTCCTGTCTGCCTTAGCACAAGAAGGCGGACAATACGGGCGTTTTTAGGTATCATGTTTTGCGTTTAGTGATTCATCACCCAATAGGAGGGAATCCATGGCACAAAACTTTGCAGAAAACGTCGTAGCTAAGCTCGAAGAACTCGGCATCAAGCGCATCTACGGGCTGGTCGGCGACTCGCTAAATCCGCTGTCGGATGCAGTGCGCCAGAGCGACATCGAATGGGTCCACGTCCGCAACGAGGAGGCCGCCGCATTCGCCGCTGGCGCTGACTCGCTCGCCGCCGATGAGCTCGCCGTCTGCGGCGCATCCTGCGGCCCGGGCAACACCCACTTCGTGCAGGGCCTGTACGAGTCGCACCGCAACGGCTCCAAGGTCCTGGCAATCGCTTCCCACATCCCGACCATGGAGATCGGCTCCTCCTTCTTCCAGGAGACCCACCCCGAGCTGCTCTTCCAGGAGTGCTCCTCCTACTGCGAGGTCGTACACAACCCGGACCAGGGCATGCGCGTGTTCCACAACGCAGTACAGAACACCCTGGCCGGCAACGGCGTGTCCGTGATGGTCGTGCCCGGCGACGTCTTCGCCGCCGACGTCACCGACGGCCCGCACACCGCGGACTCCGTCTACGCCACCGGCGCCAAGAAGCGCGTGTTCCCGGATCCGCACGAGGCCGCTCGCCTCGTCGAGGCCATCAACAACGCCGAGAAGGTCACTATCTTCGCCGGCTGGGGCGCTCGTGACGCCCGCGACGAAGTCTTCGCGCTGGCGGAGAAGATCAAGGCGCCGATCGGCCACTCCTTCCGCGGCAAGATGTACTTCGAGCACGACAACCCGTACGACGTCGGCATGTCCGGTCTGCTCGGTTACGGCGCGTGCCTGGACGCCATGGACGAGTCCGACCTGTTCATCATGGTCGGCACCGACTTCCCGTACTCCGACTGGCTGCCGGACGAGAACGTCGCGCAGATTGACATCGACGGCAGCCACATCGGCCGCCGCACCAAGGTCGAATACCCGGTCGTCGGTGACGTGAAGAGCGTCATTGAAAACATTCTCCCGCACATCGAGGAGAACAAGGACCGCAAGTTCCTGGACAAGATGCTCAAGCGCCACTACCAGCTGCTCGAGAACGTGGTGAACAACTACACCAAGAAGGCAGCCGAGTCCACGAAGCCGATCCACCCGGAGCTGGCAGCCTCCGTGCTGGACGAGCTGGCTGATGACGACGCCTACTTCACCGTCGACACCGGCATGTGCAACGTCTGGTCCTCGCGCTACCTCACCCCGAACGGCAAGCGCGACGAGGCCGCGTCCTTCCTCCACGGCACCATGGCCAACGCACTGCCGATGGCCATCGGCGTGCAGGCAGCCTTCCCGGACCGCCAGGTCATCTCCTGGTCCGGCGACGGCGGCCTGGGCATGCTCATGGGCGAGCTGCTCACCATCAAGCTGCACCAGCTGCCGGTGAAGGTCATGTGCTTCAACAACTCCTCCCTCGGCATGGTCAAGCTCGAGATGATGGTTCAGGGCATGCCGTACTTCGGCACCGACCACGAGGAAGCCAACTACGCCGAAATTGCCAAGGGCGTTGGCATCAAGTCCTTCCGTGTGGAGGACCCGGACGACCTCAAGCCGGTGATCAAGGAGGCCCTGGAGTACGACGGCCCGGCCCTCGTTGACATTGTCACGGACCCGAACGCGCTCTCCCTGCCGCCGGGGATTACCTGGGACATGATGAAGGGCTTCACCAAGTCCGGCGCCCGCACCGCCTTCCTCGAGGGCGGCGTCGGCCGACTGTTTGACCTGGCCAAGTCCAACCTGCGCCACATCGGCGGCGCAGCGGCCATCGAGTTCGGCGGCTAGTCCGGACGCACGAAAGAAGGGGACGCAGTCAGATCGACTGCGTCCCCTTTTTGCTGTCGCGGTTAGGGTTGTGCGCGGCGGCGTCGAGAAGCTGCGGGCTCCCACGTCACCACCGCTGTCGAGCGCGGCACGTGCACGAGCTCACCGCCGCGGGCGGGGCGGGACTCGAGGCGCTTGCGCAGCTGGGTGTTCTCCTCGTGCTTCGCGGCCAGCTCTTCCTGCAACTCATCGATCTGCTCGGTGAGCTGGATAATCGTCTTGATGCCGGCCAGATTCACGCCGTCCTCCTGGGACAGCTGCTGGATCCGGCGCAGCAACGAGATGTCGCGGCGCGAGTAGCGGCGCCCGCCGCCGCGCGTGCGCATCGGGGTGACCAGGCCCATCCTGTCGTAGGTGCGCAGCGTCTGGGCGTGCATGCCGGTGAGCTCCGCGGCAACGGAGATCACGAAGTACTGCTCTGTTTCCTTCGACACGTGGCTCACCTCCTACTACGCGCCGGCCCACCCGGCGCGCGGGTCGAACCCAGCATCCCGCTCCGCCTGGTGGTAGGCGCGCAAGGCACTCGTCGCGGCCGCATCCAGGTCGTCGGGCACCTTCACCTCGACGGTGACCAGTAGGTCGCCGGCCTTGCCGGACTTCTTCGGCACGCCGCGGCCCTTCACGCGCAGGGTGCGCCCATTCGGGGTACCTGCGGGGATCTTCACGCGGACGCGCTTCTCCAGCGTCGGCACCGTCACGGTGCCGCCGAGGGCGAGCTCGCCGAAGGACACCGGAACCGTGACTTCAAGGTCGTCGCCGGAGCGGGTGAAGACGGCGTCGTCACGCACGTGCACGCTGACAAACAGGTCGCCCGCTGGCGTGCCGTTCGGCCCGGCCTCGCCCTGGCCGGCCAGGCGCACCTTCTGCCCGTCGACCACGCCGGCGGGGATCCGCACCGTGATCGTGCGGGCGCGACGCACGGTGCCAGTGCCGCGGCAGGTGGGGCAGGGATCCTCGATGATCTCGCCCGTGCCCTGGCACTCCGGGCACGGGCGGGCCATGCCGAACGCGCCGTTGTTCTCCCGGATGTAGCCCGAGCCGGAGCAGTGGCTGCACCGGTGGGTTTTGCCGTCCTTTGAGCCGGAGCCGTGGCAGGTGGTGCACGGCGCGTCGCCAGTCAACTCGACGGGGAAGGTGGTGCCCTTCGCCGCCTCGCGGAAGTCGAGCGTTATTTCCGTTTCGACGTCGGCCCCCCGCGACGGCCGAGCGTTCCTGCCAGCACCGCCGCCGCGGTTAAAGAGGCCACCGAAGAGATCACCAATGCCGCCGTCTCCAGCTTGTCCAGCACCGGCGTTTCCGAAGATGTCTGAGAATCCGGAGTAGTCCGAGAAGTCCGTCTGCGTCGTGCGAAACCCGCCGGGAAACCCGGTACCACCTCCCCCGAAGCGCCCAGCACCCATCATGGACTTGAACTGATCGTATTCCTTGCGTCGCGCCTCGTCACCGAGGACGTCGTACGCCTCCGCCACGCGCTTGAACTTCTCCTCCGCAGCTTTGTCGCCGGGGTGAGAATCCGGGTGGTTTTCGCGTGCGAGTTTGCGGTACGCCTTCTTAATGTCTGCAGCCGAGGCGCTTGAGGAGACCCCGAGGTCACCGTAGTAGTCCTTGCCTGCCCATTCCTGTTGCATTGCCATCTCGCACCCTCCTTTCACGCAATGTTAATGCGTTGCTCTCGAGTCATTCTGTTGTTCTACGAAAAGGGCCGGGGAAGAGTCCGCTTCGTTGTCGCTTCCTCGTTCCCCGGCCTCAAGCCGTTGGGCCGATCGTGGCCCTAGGCGTTATCTGCTGCGTTGTCTGCTGCGTCGCCCTCAGCGTTGTCCGCAGGGTCCGCGATGATCACCATCGCGTTGCGGATCAGGCGTTCGCCGACGCGGTAGCCCTTGCGCAGCACCGTCCCGACGACCTGCTCGCCGCCGGAGGACAAGTCCTGCACCGCCTCGTGGATCTCTGGGTTGAAGGGCTCGCCCTCCGCGCCGAAGGCCTCGACCTTTTGGTTGGCCAGCACGCCGCGGAACTTGTCGGCGAAGGACTTCAGCGGCCCTTCTTTCAGGTCGCCGTGCTGGTCGGCCAGGTCAAGGTCGTCCAGCAGCGGCAGCAGCTCGCTGGCAAACTTCGCCTTCGCGTGGTCCGCGATCTGGCCGCGCTCGCGATCGGTCCGGCGGCGGTAGTTCGCGTACTCGGCGCTCACTCGCTGCAGGTCCTCGGTGCGCTCGGCCAGTTGCTTTTCGACGGAGTCGCCCTCCTCGACAACCTCCTCGGCGGCTTCGCCGTCGAGGCTGGCCTCAATGTCGGCGAGTTCCTCGTCGACGCTCTGGGCGCCCGCGGCTTCTTCCGCGGCCGCTTCAGCCTCGTCGGGGGTGACGAACTGCTCGTCGGTGTTCTCCGGTGCGCCCGGATCTTCCGGCATCTGCGGGTTCGGGTTCGTCATAACCTGACCACTCCTGACTTACTTGTTGTCGGAGTCGTTGGACTCCTCAGCGTCGTCCTCAACAACCTCGGCGTCAACAACGTTGTCGTCGCCTGCGGCGGCGTCGGCCTGGGTTGCGCCCTCGTTGGCCTGTGCCTCGTAGAGGACCTTGCCCAGCTCCTGGGACTCGGTGTTCAGCTTCTCCACGGCGGACTTCACGGCCTCGAGGTCGTCGCCCTTGAGCGCCTCGTCCACGGCATCCGCAGCCTCGGTGACGCGGGTCTTCAGGTCCTCCGGCAGCTTGTCGGAGTTCTCATCCATAAACTTGCGCGTCTGGTAAGCGGCGGTCTCCGCGTTGTTGCGGGTCTCCTGCTCCTCGCGACGCTTCTTGTCCTCCTCCGCGTGCTGCTCGGCGTCCTTGACCATGCGGTCGATCTCCTCCTGGGACAGACCGGAGCCGTCCTGGATCTTGATCGTGTTCTCCTTGCCGGTGGCCTTGTCCTTCGCGGACACGGAGACGATGCCGTTTGCGTCGATGTCGAAGGTAACCTCGATCTGCGGCACACCGCGCGGCGCCGGAGCGATGCCTGCCAGCTCGAAGGAGCCGAGCAGCTTGTTCGCAGACGCCATCTCGCGCTCGCCCTGGAAGACCTGGATCTGCACGCTGGGCTGGTTGTCCTCAGCGGTGGTGAAGGTCTCGGAACGCTTCGTCGGGATGGTGGTGTTGCGCTCGATCAGCTTGGTCATCACGCCGCCCTTGGTCTCGATACCGAGGGAGAGCGGGGTGACGTCGAGAAGCAGCACGTCCTTGACGTCGCCACGGAGCACGCCAGCCTGCAGGGCTGCGCCGAGGGCCACAACCTCGTCCGGGTTCACGGACTTGTTCGGGTCCTTGCCGGTCAGCTCCTTGACCAGGTCGGTCACGGCCGGCATACGGGTGGAGCCACCGACCAGGACGACGTGGTTGATGTCGCCGACCGAGAGGCCAGCGTCCTTGATCACCTGGTTGAACGGGGACTTGGTGCGATCCAGCAGGTCAGAGGTGATCTTCTGGAACTCGGTGCGGGTCAGGGTCTCGTCCAGGAAGAGCGGGTTCTTCTCGGAGTCAACGGTGATGTACGGCAGGTTGATGGAGGCCTGCTGGGAGGAGGACAGCTCGATCTTTGCCTTCTCCGCAGCCTCGCGCAGACGCTGCATTGCCATCTTGTCCTTGGACAGGTCCACGCCCTGTGCGGACTTGAACTTGTCTACCAGCCACTCGACGATGCGGTTGTCCCAGTCATCGCCGCCCAGCTCGTTGTCGCCGGCGGTAGCGAGGACCTCAACGACGCCGTCGCCGATCTCCAGCAGGGAGACGTCGAAGGTGCCGCCGCCCAGGTCGAAGACCAGGATGGTCTGCTCGGAGTCGTTCTTCTCCAGGCCGTACGCCAGCGCAGCCGCAGTCGGCTCGTTGACAATACGCAGGACGTTCAGGCCCGCAATCTGGCCGGCCTCCTTGGTGGCCTGGCGCTGTGCGTCCTCGAAGTATGCCGGGACAGTAATAACCGCGTCAGTCACCTCGTCGCCCAGGTACGCCTCCGCGTCGCGCTTCAGCTTCATCAGCGTACGAGCGGAAATCTCCTGCGGGGTGTAGTCCTTATCATCAATGTTGATGGTCCAGTCATCGCCCATGTGGCGCTTGACGGAGCGGATCGTACGGTCAACGTTGGTCACCGCCTGGTTCTTTGCGGACTGACCAACCAGCACCTCGCCGTTCTTCGCAAACGCGACAACGGACGGGGTGGTGCGGGAACCCTCGGCGTTCGCGATAACGACCGGCTCGCCGCCCTCCAGGACGGAGACGACCGAGTTCGTGGTGCCAAGGTCAATACCTACTGCGCGTGCCATGTTGCATTCCTCCTGTAAACGTGGGGTTTATCAATAAGTTGATGTGCTGTGACTCAACTTCACGGCAACCACTGTAACAGATGATCTGCCGCCCTTGAGTCCGTCGCACTCAATCCTTACAACGGCACGCGGTATAAAGTTGTTCCCACCCGACTCAACTTTTTATATTGTAGCAGCTCAGGGGACGTTTCTCACGGCTGGAATTGCGCCAAGGCGTCGTCAACAAACGGTCGCGCCGCGTAGCCCAGGCCGACGAGCGCGAACAGGCCGAGCACGACGCCCGCGATGCCGAGCCCGGTGGTCTGGCTCGACGTCATGGAGCTTGCTGGCAGGACCGAGCTGCCGCGTGTCTTGCCGTCGGCGCAGTCCGAAAACGCCTGACTGTAGGACAGGATCGGCGCGGCGAACTCGGGCGCGTGAGTCTTGGCGGCGTCGATGATTCCGTCGCGGATGTCCACAAGGCTCGTGCCAAACAGGATGCCGCCGACGGTCCCGCCGACCACGGGACCGAAGTCCACGCCGTGGAGCGGCCCCTCCTCGCGCGCCTTGGCCGGAGTGATCGTGATCGTTTGGTCCGTAATCACGTCCTTCTTGGCGGCGTTGAGGAATCCGACCATGCGCCAGTACTTATCCTTTTGCGTCCCCAGCGCGAGCGCCGCCTGCGCGTCGGAGACCTTCTTGTCCGCGGGGACGGGCAGGTCGCTGGCGCTTGCCACGCCCTTCCGCGAGCCGTACTCCCAGACGATTTCGGCTTGCGCCCGGGCGTCGTCACCCTCAACACTGTCGCGGACCTGCTCGCCCAGCCGGGTGAACAGCGCGGAGTAGGCGCCGTTGACGCGCTCGGTGTCCGTGTCCGTAAAAGTGATGGCGCACTGGCCTTTGTCGGAATCGTAGGTGGTTTCGTAGGCGTTCGCGTGCGGGGCGACGAGCGCCGAGGCAGAAAGCGCAGCGGCGAGGGCGGCGCCGGCGCAGCGCCTGGTGGTGTAGTTCACGTAGAGTGCTCTTTTCTTGAATGCAGGTTGGCCCCGCGGTCCGCGCATGGGGAGCGGGACGGCGGGGCGTCGATAAGCGAGGGGCTCTTAGAACAGCCCAGTCTCGTTCTCGTCGTAGGAGACGAGCAAGTTCTTGGTCTGCTGGTAGTGGCCCAGCATCATGAGGTGGTTCTCGCGGCCGATGCCGGACTGCTTGTAGCCGCCGAACGCCGCGTGGGCCGGGTAGGAGTGGTACTGGTTCACCCACACGCGACCAGCCTGGATAGCGCGGCCGGCACGGTAGATCGTGTTCTGGCTGCGGGACCACACGCCGGCGCCAAGACCGTAGATCGTGTCGTTGGCAATGCGGATCGCCTCGTCGTAGTCCTTGAAGGTGGTCACGGACATCACCGGGCCGAAGATCTCGTCCTGGAAGATCTTCATGTCGTTGGTGCCCTTGAACACGGTCGGCTCAATGTAGAAGCCGTTCTCCAGCCCCTCGAGCTTGTTCACGTGGCCGCCGGTGAGCGTCTCCGCGCCCTCCTTCGGGCCGAGCTCAAGGTAGCTGGTGATCTTGTCCATCTGCTCCTGCGACGCCTGGGCACCCATCTGCACGTCCGTATCCAGCGGGTTGCCCACCTTGATCTGCTTCACGCGCTGCACGCCGAGCTCGAGGAACTCGTCCGCGATGGACTCGTGGATCAGAGCGCGCGACGGACAGGTGCAGACCTCGCCCTGGTTCAGGGCGAACATGGCGAAGCCCTCGATGGCCTTCTGCTTGAAGCTGTCGTCGCGCGCGAGCACGTCCTCAAAGAACAGGGACGGGGACTTGCCGCCCAGCTCCAGGGTGACCGGGATGATCTTGTCCGCGGCCGCCTTGTTGATGATCTTGCCCACCTGGGTCGAGCCGGTGAACGCGATCTTGGCAATGCGGTCGGAGCCGCTCAGCGCCGCACCTGCCTCGTCGCCGTAGCCGTTGACCACATTGACCACGCCAGCCGGGATGAGGTCACCGATCAGGTCCATCAGGTAGAGGATGGAGGCCGGGGTCTGCTCCGCCGGCTTCATCACCACTGCGTTACCCGCGGCCAGCGCCGGGGCGAGCTTCCACACCGCCATGAGCAGCGGGAAGTTCCACGGGATGATCTGGCCGACCACGCCGAGAGGCTCGTTGAAGTGGTAGGCGACCATGTTGTCGTCGATCTGGCTGAGGCGACCCTCCTGGGCGCGGATCGCGCCCGCGAAGTAGCGGAAGTGGTCAATCGCCAGCGGGATGTCGGCGGCGAGCGTTTCGCGCACGGCCTTGCCGTTATCCCAGGTCTCGGCCACCGCGATGCCCTCGAGATGCTCCTCCATGCGGTCCGCGATGCGGTGCAGCATGAGCGCACGCTCCGCTACCGAGGTCTTCCCGAACGCGGGTGCCGCCTTGTGCGCGGCGTCCAGCGCCAGGTTGATGTCCGCCTCCTTGCCACGCGCGACGCGGCAGAAGGTCTCGCCGGTGACCGGGGTGACGTTGTCAAAGTACTCGCCGTCCACCGGCGCGACCCAGTCGCCGCCAATGTAGTTGTCGTACTGCTCGCGGAACTTCACGCTGGAGCCGGCGGTGCCGGGGTTGGGGTAGACAGTCACGGTCTGTTTCCTTTCGCGGTTTAGGGATGGAATGTGACCCACCCTACACCACAGGACAGACGAGAGCTAGGGCATAGCGCCTATCGATGCCCCGCCAACCCCTCACACCTGCTCAAAACGGGATGCACGCCCCTGCCCCTTCGGGACTATGTCGCCCCTGTCCGCTATCCCATCCAAGAGGCGCTTCGACGTCCCCCGAGCGACGCCGGTAAGACGCATAAAATCACCAGTAGTGATCGCTTCGTGGACGCTCAGCCAACGCTCGACAGTGCACGTCGCCTCCAACGGGTCAGTGGTTCGGTACGGCAGCAACTCGCGCACCGGATCTTCGTTGCGATGCCGCTCAATTCGGTCCACCGTGGTCTCCCCGAGCACCCACACATCGTTGTACTTGGCAACGATCGGGGTGGCGTCGACAAGCGTCTGCTTCGCCACATCGAGCGCTGCCTGTGCAGACTCCACAGAAGCCTGGAGCTGCTCTGCGAGCTGAGACGGAGTGATAAACGGGTGATAAAGAAGGTGGTAAAGCAAAATGCTCAGGCGATAATCCTCCTTGCGCTCCGCAGGCCGCAAAGCGTTCATAACCTCCAGCACGGGTGTGGAAGGCATGCCGCCACGCAACGTGACTTCAACGGAAACACCACTTACCTCTTCAATCTGCGGCGGGTTGTGCCCGAGCGCGATCATCGCCCGGTACATACGGTCAATGCCGACCCCCTGCTTATCCACAAGCCCGGTCGCGCGGAACAAGTCCGCAAGCGCCGGGTACCTCGCTTCACGCTGCGTGAGAATGTTTGACGCATTTACATGTCCTACGAATCCGCCCGGACTGTGGACTTCCAGCATCGCGTCCGAATCAGTCCACCGCACCTCCGTCGGCCCGGACCTGTTCCAATCTCGGTGAATAACACCGTTGAGGACCGCTTCACGCACCGCACTGCGCGGTAACTGCCGGATCGGCACGTGGCTAAAACCGTGTTCCACCGTGACCTGAGAGTTGAGCACATCCAGTGCGGTTTCTACTTGATAGATTTGCTCCGCCAACGACTGTTCCGGCACCGGCGCCACTCGGTTGCGCACGCTTCCACTTGGGACATCGAACTGCGTGAGCTCTAGGCCAACGGTTCCCAGGCTAGTTACCAACATCGCTGCAGCAGCAGAAAGTCGACCATCACTGCGGAGCGCCCCAAGAGAGCGGAGGAGCTCCTCATCGGTCTGCTCCCATGGTTCTGCCTGTCGCCACTTTCGCAGGATCGAAAGCGCCTCTGGTCGTGCGTCGGCAGCAGTGCGCTCGGAAGCAATTGCCGTTAGGTCGAAAGACTGCATCGACGCACGATGCTGCCACCACTCCGAGCGATCAACCGGCTGACACGAATCACCTACACGCCAGCGCAAACGATCAGACGTATCCTCAACAGGTGCCGGAGCCTGGCTGACAAGGATAACCAACAACCGAAACCCCTCGACTTGACGCGCCGAAATATCCGGAGCCACCCCGACCCGTGAGTTAATCTCCTGCCTCAGCCAATCAATGCTCAGCTCTGTGCCGAGTAAGCGCCCTGTGCCGTCTTCCACACCTACGATCAGGGCACCACCGCCGGGAGAATTCGCCATGCACGCCACTTCATCGGCAAGCTTGGTGGCAGCATCCGGATTCTCAGGCCGCCCCGGCAACAGCTCGCGCCCCTGCCTACGTCCAGCTTCTTCCTTAAAATCGATCGCCTGGGTTTCTTTTGTCCCCCTGAGACAGCCATCTTCTACCGAATCGAGAATCTGGGCAACCTCACGCAGCAAGAATGCGCGGTGTTCCATTCCGCCGATCACTGCCATGTCCATCCTCCTCGTGTGCGAATCTCACAACAATCGCCAAAATAGCAAAAGATTGATAGATTAGACACCCCCTTAATCTGTCAATAGTTCGCCAAATGACAAAACACTGACAGATTAGGCACCCCCTTAATCTCACAATGAATCGTCATTCCAAGAGACTCCGGATGATTCTGCGTTCAACTCGACGCCGCGCCCACCCCGGCCGACTCATGCGTTTCCGCGTATATCTGGCAGAATCAACGGGGTGAACAAGAAGAATTCCCACGACTTCGTCGGCGCGCTCGATACAGAGGCCCACGACGTCGACATGAAGCCCACCCCGGCCGACGCCGCCCAGGAGCTCTCCAAGGAGCCCACCGACCGCGGCGAGGTCATCGCCGCAGATGGTCGCACCGCCGCCGCATGGGCGCTGCGCTTCATCATCATCGTCGCCGCCACCGCACTGGTGCTCTACCTGCTCAAGTTCGTGTGGATGGGCCTGCTGCCCATCTTCCTCGCCCTCATCGTGTCCACGGTCCTCTGGCCGCCGGTGCGCTGGCTGCGCTCCAAGAAGTTCCCCGCGGCCCTCGCCACCTTCACGGTGATCATCGGCTTCTTCGGCATCATCGGCGGCATCTTCGCTGCGATGGGCCCGACCGTGAAGAAGCAGGGCACGCAGCTCTACGACCAGGCCGGACAGGGCGTCTACCAGATCATCGCCTGGGTCAACGAGCGCGTCGACCCCTCCATCATTGACCCGAACAAGATCCGCGAGCAGATCTCGCAGGTGACCGACGCGCTGCGCGGGCAGGCGTCGAATATCGCTTCCGGCGTCTTCTCCGGCATCGGCGCGATCGCCTCGGTGGGCACCACCCTGGTGCTCACGCTGATCCTCACCTTCTTCTTCCTCAAAGACGGCGACGGCTTCCTACCGTGGCTGCGCAAGTACGTCGGCGTGAAGGCCGGCTGGCACCTCACCGAGGTCTGCATGCGCTCGTGGAACACGCTCTCCGGGTTCATCCGCACGCAGGCAATCGTCTCGGGCGTGGACGCCGTCTTCATCGGCATCGGCCTCCTCGTCCTGGGCGTGCCGCTGTGGCCGGTCCTCGCCGTGGTCACCTTCTTCGCCGGCTTCATCCCGATCGTCGGTGCGTTTACCGCTGGCGCCTTGGCCGTGATCATCGCGCTTGTGTCCAACGGGTTCATGAACGCCGTGTTCGTGCTCATCCTCATCATCGCCGTGCAGCAGATCGAGGGCAACGTCCTCCAGCCGATCCTGCAATCTCAGGCGATGGGCCTGCACGCCGCGATCGTACTGCTCGCTGTCGCACTCGGCGGCACCATCTTCGGCATCGTCGGCGCGTTCCTCGCCGTCCCCGTCGCGGCGGTCGTCGCCGTGTGGTTCCGCTACTGGGCCGAGATGGTCTCGCTGAGGACCGGCGAGATCACGGCGGACGACATTCAAATATCCACCGCGCAGAGCGAGAGCCTGGATTCTAGGGAGGCGTTCCTGGCCGTCCGCAAGCGCATGGCAAGCATGGCCAAGCTGCAGAAACCAGGCCAGAAGGCAACCTTGGGCTCGACGAAGGTGCCGCTTGACGACGCCGCACCCAAGGATTCCGACTAAAAGGTGGACAGATCACGCATCGGTGCTTACCCTGCGCGCCGTACTGATACCGACGAACGAAGGAGCATCGTGGCTGACCTGAACGGTAAGAAGATCGCAATCATCTCCACCAACGGTTTCGAGGATTCCGAGCTGACCTCCCCGAAGGAGGCCGTTGAGGCCGCGGGCGCTGCCACCGCCGTCATCGCTCCGGAGACCGGCGAGATCACCGGCAAGAACGGAACGGCCGTGAAGGTGGACCTCACCACCGCGGATGCCAACGCCGCTGATTACGACGCGCTCATCCTCCCCGGCGGTACCGGCAACGCCGACGCCATCCGCGTCGATGCCCCGGCCGTCGCACTGGTCAAGGAATTCAAGGCTGCGGACAAGGCCATCGGCGTCATCTGCCACGGTGGCTGGATCCTCACCGACGCCGACCTGCTCAAGGGCGTCAAGCTCACCTCGGTGGCGAACGTGAAGACCGACCTGGTCAACGCCGGCGCCAACTGGGTCGACGAGGAGGTCGTGGTCGACTCCGGCTTCATCTCGTCGCGCACCCCGGCCGACCTCGAGGCCTTCAACGCCGCGCTGGTTGAGGAGTTTGCCAAGTAAACCTTAGGCCGCGTGCACGGTAGCGGGCGCTGCCGGTTTCTCAACGGGAACCGGCGCGCCCGCTTCCGCTTTTTTCGCTTCTCGCGCCTTGCGCACGCCGCGCCAGGACAACGCCGCCCCCACCACAAGCACGGCGGCGCGTGCGGCCCACAGCCCCCAGTCGGGCGCGTAGAATGCGGCGAGCACCTTCGGCAAGTTCAACACCACGATGAGCGTGCCCACGACGCCGCCGAGCAGGATGGGGTTCAGCCGCGAGACAAGCCACGCCCCGATCGGGGCGGCGATCACGCCGCCGATCAGCAGCGCAACCACGGCAGCCAGGTTGGCCACCAGGTCGTGCCACATCCCGATAGCAAAGCCGGCGGTCGCGGCGGCGGTGACCAGGAACTCCGCGGTGTTCACGGTGCCCACGATGCGGCGCGGTTCGCTCCGGCCCGCGGCCAGCAGCGTGGAGGTGGTCACCGGGCCCCAGCCGCCGCCACCGGTCGCGTCCACGAACCCGCCGAACACGCCCAGCCCGCCGAGGAACGGCACCGAGTGCGGTTTCGCGGAAAGCTTTCGCTGCGTGATCCCGCGGGAGAAGCGGATCATCAGGTTCAGGCCGATGAGCGCCAGGATGAGCGACATCACCGGCTGCGCGGCGTTGGCGGACAGGTTGGAGAGCACGGTCGCGCCGATGAACGCGCCGACCGCGCCCGGCACGCCGATCGACGCCACGACCTTCCAGTCCACGTTGCCAAAGCGCCAGTGCGCCACGCCCGCCGCCAGGGTGGTCCCCAGCTCTGCGGTGTGCACCACCGCGGACGCGCCGGCGGGCCCGAGCCCGGCCAGCATGACCAGCATGGTGGTGGAGGTCGCGCCGAAGCCCATGCCCAGGCCGCCGTCTACAAGCTGCGCCGCCAGGCCGGCGACCGCGATGAGCAGCAGCGTGCTGAATTTATACATGGGGTTCTCCTTCCAGCGCCGCGCGGTAGCGGTCGGCCACAATGTCCGCAAGCGCCGTGGTTAGGGGCTGCGAGGCCGTGGCCTCGGGGAACGGGTGCAGGGCGGCCCGCGCCTGGTCCAGGAGCAGGCCGTCCGAGACGAAGAGCGGGAGTAGGTGGATGGGGGTCTGCGCCGCGCGCTCAGCCAGGATGTCCGGCCCGCCGCGCGTCGCGGCGATGAGGGCCGTTGGGCGCCCAGTTCGCTTTTCGACGCCACCGCGCACCCCCTCGTACCGCGCCGCCTGCTCCGCGTCGGACGTGCCGACTGGGTAGATGACGAGGTGGGCGTGGGGAGGGGCGTCGGCAAGCGCTTGCTCGGCGAGCACCCCGACGAGGTCCTCCCCCAACCCGATGCTGGAAGCGCGGGTGAGCGGAAGAGCCTCGGCGGCGGCCCGCATGTGCGCGGGGACGTCGTTGCGGGCGTGGAAGGCGTCGGTGAACAGGAGCGGGACCACGATGGCGCGGTCCTGACCAAGCGACGCGAGGTGCCGCGCGGCGCCCTCCAGGTCGGGCTCGTCGAACTCTAGGTGAGCGTCCGCACCGGTGACGCCGAGCCGGTCGGCGGCCGCCGTGGTCAGCGCGCGCACACCGTCGCGGGCCCGCGGGTGGCGAGAACCGTGCGAGAGCGTGAGCAGGGCGACCATGGCGACACCGATCTAGCGCAGGCGCGCGCCCACCAGGCCGGCGGCGAGCGTGTTGCCGGAGGACTGGTCGACGAGCAGGAAGTTGCCCACCGCGCCGCGGGCGGCGTAGTCCTCCACCGGGAGCTCGGCGGCGGTCTGGATGGTCACGTGCGCGATGTCGTTGAGGCGCACCGCGTCCGGGTTGAGGACATCCTTGTCCGCGGAGTCCAGGTCCAGCGCGCGGTCCACGCTGACCACGCGGGCGCGCTCGAGGGCCGTGCCGTAGCGCAGCTTCACGGCCTTGCCCGGGGTGACGTCCTTCTCCGAGAGGCCGACCACGGTGGCGGTGAACTCGCGCACCGGTTCCGGGCGCGTCCCGGCGGCGAGGAGGTCGCCGCGGACCAGGTCAATCTCGTCGGTAAGCCGCAGCGCGACGGACTCGCCCGCGCGGGCGGACTCCACCTCGCCGTCGGCGGTGTCGATGCCCGCGACGGTGGTGGTGCGGCCCTGCGGCGCGGTCACCGTGTCGCCGACGTGGATGGTGCCGGCGTTAATGCGGCCTGCGTACGCGCGGTAGTCGCTGGCGTGCTCGCGCAGCACGTACTGGATGTTGAAGCGGAAGTCCAGGTCAAGGGCGCGTCCGGAGTTCACCGGCACGTCCTCGAGCACCTCGAGGACCGTCGGGCCGGTGTACCAGTCCATGTTGGTGGAGCGCTCGGCCACGTTGTCGCCCTTGAGCGCGGAGATCGGCACCACAATGGGCTGCTCGATGCCCAGCTCGTGCGCCTTCGCTTCGAAGGTGTCCTTGATCTGGGTGAACGTGTCCTCGGAGTAGTCGACCAGGTCGATCTTGTTCACCGCGAGGATCACGGTGCGCACACCCAGGAGCTTGGCCACGGTGAGGTGGCGAATCGTCTGCTCGACGACGCCGTTGCGGGCGTCGACAAGCAGGACGACCACCTGGGAGGTGGACATGCCGGTCACCGTGTTGCGGGTGTACTGCACATGCCCCGGGGTGTCGGCGAGGATGAAGGTGCGCTTGTCGGTGGCGAAGTAGCGGTAGGCCACGTCGATGGTGATGCCCTGCTCACGCTCGGCGCGGAGGCCGTCCACGAGCAGGCTCAGGTCCAGGCCCTCGAAGCCGCGGTCCGCTGAGCTCTGCTCAACGGAGGCGAGCTGGTCGGCGAGCACGGACTTCGTGTCGTGCAGGAGGCGGCCGACGAAGGTGGACTTGCCGTCGTCGACGGAGCCGGCCGTGCACAGGCGGAGCGTCTGGCGCGAGGCCAGAAGGTCGGTGGCGGTGGTCGGGGTTGCGGCAGTCATCAGAAGTAACCTTCCTTCTTGCGGTCCTCCATGGCGGACTCGGACAGGCGGTCATCGGCACGCGTTGCGCCGCGCTCGGTGAGGGTGGAGTTGGCGATCTCGGCGAGGACCTCGTCGATCGTGGTTGCGTCGGAGTCAACGGCGCCGGTGCAGCTCATGTCGCCGACGGTGCGGTAGCGCACGCGGCGCGTCTCAAGCTCCTCGCCCTCGCGGGGCCCGCCCCACTCGCCGGCAGTGAGCCACATGCCGTCGCGGTTGAACACCTCGCGGTCGTGGGCGAAGTAGATCGGCGGCAGCTCGATGCCACGCGCGCCGATGTACTCCCACACGTCCGCCTCGGTCCAGTTGGAGATGGGGAACACGCGCACGTTTTCGCCGGGCAGGGTTGCGCCGTTGTACAGGTCCCACAGCTCGGGGCGCTGGCGGCGCGGGTCCCAGCCGCCGAAGGAGTCGCGCACGGAGAAGACGCGCTCCTTCGCGCGGGCGCGCTCCTCGTCGCGGCGCGCGCCGCCGAGCACGGCGTTGTAGCCCACCTCGGCGATCGTCTCTACCAGCGGCACGGTCTGCAGCGGGTTGCGCGTCCCGTCGGGGCGCTCCTGCAGGTCACCGCGGTCGATCCAGTCCTGCACCTTGGCCACGCGCAGGCGGAGCCCATGCTTTTCGACGACCCTGTCACGGAACTCCAGCACCTCCGGGAAGTTGTGTCCCGTGTCCACGTGCAGCAGCTCGATCGGCGCCGTCGCCGGCGCGAAGGCGCGCAGCGCCAGCTCCAGGACGACGCAGGAGTCCTTGCCGCCGGAGAACAGCAGGCCAACCTTGTCGAATTGGCCAGCGACCTCCCGCAGGATGTGGATCGACTCGTCTTCCAGCTCTTTCAGGTGCGGCGAGAGCGCACCGCTGCCGGCGCGCTCCCCGTTCGTTGCAACAGTCATGTGGTCCTTCTACTCCTTGTCCCAGGTTCCAGCGATCTCATCGGTGTGCAGGCCGCACTCGGTCTTCTGCGCAAACGCCCAGCGTCCCGAGCGGGGGTCCTCGCCCTCGGCCACCGGGAGCGTACAGGTCTCGCAGCCGATCGAGGGGTAGCCCTGAGTGGTCAGCGGGTGGACAATCAGGTCATTGTCCGCGATGTAGGCGTCGGTGTCCTCCAGCGTCCAGGTCACCAGCGGCGAAATCTTCAGCCGGCCCGTCTTGTCCAGGCTCAGCGCGGGCGCCTCGGCGCGGGTCGGGCCGTCGTCGCGGCGCACGCCGGTGATCCAGCCGACGTAGGGGCTCATGTGCACCGCCAGCGGCTCCACCTTGCGCATCCGGCAGCAGGCGGTGGGGTTCCGGCGGTACAGGTTCGGCCCGTACACCTCGTCCTGCTCGGCGCGGCTCAGCTGCGCGGTCGCACGGACCAGGCGGTTGTCCGGGTAGCGCTGCTCCACCTTGTCCGCCACCTCGAGGGTCTCCGCGAAGTGGTACTCGGTGTCCAGGAAGAGGAAGTCGGCGCCCGGCAGGAACTGCTTGGACAGCTCCGCCAGGACCGTGTTTTCCATGGACAGCGTGACCACGAGGGGGCCCGGCGCGTGCTCGTGGGCCCAGGTGAGGATGTCGGCCGCGGTGGCGTCGTAAAGCGATGCGGCGTACTTGTCCACGAGCTCGGCGTTGCGTGCGGCGGTGGCCTCGTCGAGCGGCGCGGTAGTGGTCGGGCCGTCGGGGCTGACCTCGGGGTCTTTGTACTGCGAGCTGTCGCCCTGCAAAAGGTTGATCATTTCTTGCCTCCAGAGTTGCGCGCCACCGCGGTGTGCCCGTGGCGAGCGAGTGAATCTTGCAGTGCCTGCGGGGTGGACGGCGCGGGCGCGGGGACGTGGTCCGGGTCGTCCTGCCCGTAGAACTTCACCTCGAAGATACGCAGGCAGGCATCGCACTTCCATGCGAACTCGGTCTCCTCATCCGGCCACAGCCCCTCGCCCGAGCAGTATGGGCAGAAGGTCGGGTGGTTGCGGTTCGGGTTCGGCTGGCGGCGAAAGCTCATCGCAGCTGCTCCTCGTCGGCCCGTAGCAGGTACTCGCGGAAGAGTTCGCCCTCTTCGCGGTTGTCCACGTAGTTCTGCACGACGCGGGTGACGTACTCGGTGAGCTCGGTCGAGGCGACCTTGTGGCCGCGCAGCTTGCGGCCGAAGTTGGCGCCCTCGCCGACGGTGCCGCCCAGGTGCACCTGGAAGCCCTCGACGCGCTCGCCGTCCGCGTTGGTCACCGTCTGGCCCTTCAGGCCGATGTCGGAGACGTGGTGGCGGGCGCAGGCGTTGGGGCAGCCGTTGAGCGAGATGGTGATCGGGCTATCCAGGTCGCCGAAGCGCTCCTCCAGCTCGTCTGCAAGCTCGATGGCGCGGGACTTGGTGGTCACGTGCGCGAGCTTGCAGTACTCCAGCCCGGTGCAGGAGAGCAGGCCGCGGCGGAACTCGCTGGGCTTGGAGTACAGGCCCAGGTTCTCCAGGTCCGCCTGCAGCGCCTCGACGCGCGCCGGGTCGATGTTGAGCACGAGCAGCTCCTTGAACGGGGTGAAGCGCATGGAGGTGGAGCCGTAGCGCTCGACCAGCTCGGCGACCTCGATGAGCTGCTCGCCGGACATGTGGCCCAGGGTGGGCTTGACGCCGACGTAGACGTTGCCGTCGCGCTGCTCGTGCACGCCGATGTGGTCGCGGTCGATGAGGTTGGTGGGCGCCTTCGGCCCGTCGGGAAGCGCGTAGCCCAGGTACTCGTTCTCCAGGACCTCGCGGAACTTGGACACGCCCCACTTGGCCACCAGGAACTTCAGGCGGGCGCGGTTGCGGAGGCGTCGGTAGCCGTAATCACGGAAGATTCGAACCACGCCGGCCCACACCTCGGGGACCTGCTCGAGGGCGACAAAGGCGCCGAGGGACTGCGCGAGCATCGGGTTGGTGGACAGGCCGCCGCCGACGTAGCACTCGAAGCCGGGGCCGAGCTCCGGGTGCTCGACGCCGATGAAGGCGAGGTCGTTGATCTCATGGACGACGTCCTGGCGCGCGTTGCCGGAGATGGCGGTCTTGAACTTGCGCGGGAGGTTCTGGAACTCCTCGTTGGTGACGATCTCCTGGATCTTGCGGATCGCCGGGGTGGCGTCGATGATCTCGTCCTTGGCAATGCCCGCGACCGGCGAGCCCAGGACCACGCGCGGCACGTCGCCGCAGGCGTCCCACGTGTTCAGTCCAACGGACTCGAGCTTCTCCCAGATAGTCGGCACATCCTCGATGCGCACCCAGTGCAGCTGGATGTTCTGCCGATCGGTGAGGTCCACGGTGGAGCGCGCGTAATCGCGCGAGATCTCGCCGACCACGCGGGCCTGCTCGGTGGAGCAGATGCCGCCGTCGAAGCGGATGCGCATCATGAAGTACTTGTCCTCCAGCACCGAGTTGTCCTCGCCGGTGTGCTCGCCGCCGAGGTTCTGCTTGCGCTGCGTGTACAGGCCGAGCCACTTGAAGCGCGGGTACAGATCCTCGCGGTCGATCGAGTCAAACCCGCCCTTGGCGTAGGTGTCAATGACGCGCTGCTTGACCTCCAGGACTGGTTCGCGCTGCTTGAGCTCCTCGTCGTGGTTGAGGGGCTCGGTGCCGTCGATAAGCCACTGCCCCTCTGGCTTCTTCGCGCGCTCCTTCACGGCGCGGGTCGCCGTCGATGCTGGCATGCCTTCCTCCTTACTACACAGACCGAACGGTCTATGGCGTGCGGCACTAAATTTCCGTGCGGTCGAGTTTGCCGTACTGAGCGGTCTACGGCAAGTACTATATCCTTTCCCCAGCTCATCCAGCGGTTTTTGCCTGAATGTTTTCCAAATCGCACCGAGCGGTTCGCTTATCGACGCCACGTCGACCCCGCACCCCTTGACACCAAGCCATTTTTAGACCAAGCTGTCTGTACGCTATATTGGTCCAATATTAACGGTTCCCTACCTTGAAAGGACACCCTCAATGAGTTTGCGCGTCGCCGTCGTCGGCGCCGGCCCCGCCGGCATTTACGCCTCCGACCTCCTCCTCCGCAACGATGAGCACGACATCCACGTCGACCTCTTCGAGCAGATGCCCGCCCCCTTCGGGCTGATCCGTTACGGCGTCGCGCCCGACCACCCGCGTATCAAGGGCATTGTGAAGTCCCTGCACAAGGTGCTGGACAAGCCGCACCTGCGCCTGCTGGGCAACATCACCATCGGCCGCGACATCACCATTGATGAGCTGCGCGACTACTACGACGCCGTCGTGATCTCCACCGGCGCCGTGCGCGACCGCGAGCTGCGCATCCCGGGCGGCGAGAAGTCCATCGGCGCCGGCGAGTTCGTCGGCTTCTACGACGGCAACCCCCGCTTCGAGCGCGACTGGAACCTGGACGCCCGCGAGGTCGCCGTCATCGGCGTGGGCAACGTCGCACTCGACATCTCCCGCATCCTGGCCAAGACCGGCGACGAGCTCCTGGTCACCGAGATCCCGGACAACGTGTACGAGTCCCTGAAGAACAACAAGGCGGAGACGGTCCACATGTTCGGCCGCCGTGGCCCCGCGCAGGCCAAGTTCACCCCGAAGGAGCTGCGCGAGATGGACCTCTCCGACACCATCCAGGTGCTCGTCGACCCGGAGGACATTGATTACGACGCCACCAGCGAAGAAGTCCGCCGCGCCGACAAGTCCGTCGACCTGAACTGCCAGGTCCTGGAGCAGTACGCCATGCGCGAGCCGGATGATGCGCCGCACAAGATCTACATCCACTTCTTCGAGGAGCCGGTCGAGGTGCTTACCGACGACTCCGGCGCCATCACCGGCCTCCGCACCGAGCGCCAGGAGCTGGACGGCAATGGCGGCATCACGGGCACCGGCAAGTTCACCGACTGGCCGGTCCAGCAGGTCTACCACGCGGTGGGCTACCGTTCCGAGCCCGTCGACGGCGTGCCCTTCGACGTGGAGCGCAACGTCATCCCGAACGACGGCGGCCACGTCCTGGAGACCATCGAGGACGGCGCCGGCTTTGAGGACAAGCTCTACGTCACCGGCTGGATCAAGCGCGGCCCGATCGGCCTGATCGGCAACACCAAGTCCGACGCGAAGGAAACCACCGACATGCTCATCGCCGACGCCGCCGCCGGCAAGCTCGCCACCCCGTCGCACACCGGCCCGGACGAGATCCTCGAGCTGCTCGACGAGCGCAACATCCCCTACACCACCTGGGACGGCTGGTACCGATTGGACGAGGCCGAACGCAAGCTGGGCGAGCAGTCTGCCCTGCCGCGCGAGCGCAAGAAGATCGTCGAGTGGGAGGAAATGGTCGAGCACGCCCGCGCCGGCCAGTAAGCGGATTAGTCCCAGTCTGCCGCCGCCGGTCCGCCCGGCAGGAGCTATCCTGGTCTGCATGCAATGGCTGGCCCGGATCTGCTCGCTTCCGCTCGCGCTGCTGGCACTCGCGGCGGCTACTGCGCACGGCATCGCCTTGACAGAGCAGGTCCGCGGGCACGCGGACCACGCTTCGGCGCTGAGCGCCCACGGGGTGTGGAACCAGAACCTGCTGGCCACGATGCAGCGCTTCTTCGCCGAGAACGGGGCGAACGCATGAACATAACCTGGCAGCGAGCGACCGTGCTCATAGTCGTCGCGATCCTGACCTTGCTCTTCGCTTTCGACTGGGCCACAGTCCAGTCCCCCTACGGTGCGGCCGGTACCGCCGCCGGCGCCGCCCTCATCGCCGTGTGCGGCACCTGCTGCGCGGCGTACCACGTCCGCCCCGCCGCAGCTGTCGCCGGGATCGCCGCGTGCGCCAGCTTCGCGCTGTGCCTCGTTGCGCTGAGCGTCCCGCTCTACTGGGAACCAGCGCTCGCCTTCGGTGCGGTCGTCACCTCATCCCGGGTCCCCCGGCGCGACCGCGCCTGGTTGACCGTCTGGCTCCTCGCGATACCCACCGTCGCACTTTTCACCCACAGCATGTTCACACCGGACTGGCCGGGCGGCCAGTCTGCGTGGCGTGCCGCCGCCGTCGCACTCCGCACGGTGGCGCTGTCGTGGGTGTTTCTAGGGTTCTTTTTCCTTCTCGGCGCTCAGCTTCGCAACCGGCGGGAAAAGATCTCCGAGTTGGAGCAGCAGATCGAATTCGCTCACGTCCGCGAGCGCACCCAGATCGCACGAGAGATGCACGACATCGTCGCCCACACTCTCGCCGGGATCACCACCCTGGCGGACGGTGCGCGATACGCATCCAAACACAACCCAGAAGTGGCCAGGGACGCCCTTGAAACTATCAGCGCCGAATCACGCACCGCGCTGTCGCAGATGCGCGGACTGCTCAGCGTGTTACGCGACGACGAAGCCACGGCACCCACCGGCGCTGCCCCGGGCCGACGCGACTTCACCGCGCTGTTCAACGACGCCCGCGCCCGTGGCCTCGACTTAACCGTCGCGGGCTTCGACGAGCTCCCGGAGGATGTGCCGCCACTCATGCTCTTCACCCTCTACCGTGTCTGCCAGGAGGCCATCACTAATATGCTGCGCCACGCGCCCGCACCGGAAGGTGCGCTCACCTTTTCCGCCGACGCGAAGTCGGTGCGTGTGGAGGCGGTCAACGCTGCGCCGAAAAGTAAGCACGGCCCCGACGGTTTCGGGCTTGTGGGCATCCGCGAGCGAGTCGTGGCGCACGGCGGGCACGTGAGCGTGACCGACGACGGCGGCGAGTTTATCCTGACTGCGGAGGTACCACGATGATCAATGTCGCGCTTGTGGACGATCAGCCGCTCGTGCGCGCCGGCTTCTCCCTGCTCGTCACCTCCCAGGACGATATGGACGTGGTCTGGCAGGCGGGCGACGGCGCGGGGGTGACCGGGCAGCCGGCGGCGGACATTGTGCTCATGGACATCCAGATGCCCGGCACGGACGGCATCGAGGCCTGTCGCGCGTTGCTCGCCGAGCACCCGGACACCCGCGTGATCATGCTGACCACCTTTGACGAACGCGACCTCGTCCTCGGCGCGCTCGACGCCGGGGCCTCTGGGTTCCTGCTCAAAGACGCCGACCCTGACGAGCTGCTCGACGCGGTGCGCACCGTCAACGGCGGCGACGCGGTGCTCGCGCCGAAGGTGACGCGCCACGTCATCGGCGCCGCGCAAGCCCCCGAGCAGCGGGAGGCGGCACGCAACGAGGCGATGCTCGAGCGCCTCACTCCGCGCGAGGTGGAGGTCCTTCGCTTGGTGGCGCTCGGCTACTCAAACGAAGAGATCGCCGAGGCCGAGACGCTCTCCCCCGCGACGGTGAAGACCCACGTGCATCGCATTCTGTTCAAGACCGAGTCCCGCGACCGCGTCCACGCCGTCCTCTTCGCGTTCCGCGCGGGCCTGGTGAGCACCGGCGAGTTGCTGGGCCATTAGCCGCGTACACCCCAGGGTGTACACGCCGATTTACACCCGCGGGCGGACGATTTCACCCGCGCCGCGCGCGATTGTGGGAACCATGATCGAAGTTCACAACCTGACCAAACGATATTCAAGCTCCACCGCCGTAGACGCGCTGTCGTTCACGGCGCCGGACGGTGCCGTCACCGGTTTCTTGGGCCCGAACGGCTCCGGCAAGTCCACGACCATGCGCATGATCGTCGGACTAGAAACCCCAAACGAGGGCGAGGCGCTTATCGACGGCTCCGCTTTCCGATCCCTCGACCAACCCGCACGCGTCGTCGGGGCGCTGCTCAACCCGGAATGGATCGCCCCGCACATGACTGGGCGCGGCCACCTGAAGATGGTCGCTGACTACGCCGGCGTGCCGGAATCCCGCGCCGACGAGGCGCTCGAGGCGTTCGGGCTCGCGGAGGCGGCAAAACGGGAAGTGAAAAACTACTCCCTCGGCATGCGCCAGCGCCTCGGCGTGGCCAGCGCGCTGATCGCGGACCCAACCAACGTCATCTTGGACGAGCCGGTCAACGGCCTCGACCCGCAGGGCGTGGCCTGGATGCGAGGGCGCATCCGCGAGATGGCCGCCGAGGGCCGTGCAGTAGTCGTCTCTTCGCACCTGATGAGCGAGATGCAGCTCACTGCGGACCGCCTTGTGGTGATCAACCGCGGCCGCCTCGCCGGCGAGGGCCCGCTCGAGGACTTCCTGGGCTCCAACCGGGTTGAGGCGACCTGCAGCGACCCAGCGCGGCTGGCTGAGGCCGTCGGCGGTCAGGTCATTGGCGACTCCGTTGTCGTCGACGACGCCACCGCCCGAGACGTCGGCGAGGCCGCCCAGCGCGCCGGGGTGACTGTTTACTCCCTCCAGGAATCCCGCCGCAGCCTCGAAGAAGTGTTCCTGGAATCGACGAAATAGGACGTAGGAGGTTTTTCCATGCATACGTTGAAAGCAACCCTGCGGGAGGTCTTCTCCCGCCCCGCGACGCGCATCCTGCTCGCATTCGTCGCGGTCGCTCTCATTCTCGGTCCCATAACCGTAGCGATGCTCATCGGCCCCAACGGAACAAACGTCGCAGACCCGGCGATGCTGCTCATCCCCGCCAGCTTGATGCTCCCCGTGGCGCTCGCCGCGGGCGCCTTCCCCGCCGGCGGCGCACACTCGCGCGGCACGATCGGCTACGCCTACCTAGCGTCGAATCACCGCGGCTGGGAGCTTGCCTGCCGCGTTGGCGTCGCAGCTCTCGCCTGCACACTGACGGCGTTTGCTGCCTCGGCGATCGGGCTCGGCGGCGCGCACGCGTTCGTCGACAGCGTCGCGCTGGACGGTGCCGACAGCGCGGGTATGGTGCTCGGCCAGGCCGAGCTGTGGATCGCCTATCCACTGCTTGCGGCCCTGACAGCCGTGCTGCTCGGCTCGGGCACCGCGTCCTTCTTCGTCTGGGTCGTAGAGTCGCTCATTGTGGAGACTGCCCTCAGTGCGATCAACCAGCCGTGGGCCGCAGCCCTGGAGAAGATCCTGCCGGGCGGCGCGGCCGGGAACGGCACGGCCGGCGTGGTCACTCTCGCGGTCTGGGTCGCGGCCCTTGCCGCCGCCGCGTACGCTTCCGTGCAGCGGAGGGCCGTGAAATGAGCCTAAGAGAGAGCACAAGACATGCCGGTGAGCGCACCACCGCCCGTCGGCGGTTCGTGGCCCCCGACCTCGCCCGCGGTTTCGCTCTCGTCGGCATCGCGATGGCCAACATAGTCACCGACTGGGACCCGGCGGAGGGCGTCGACCACGCGGCGGGCCTCGGCGGCTACAACGGCGACGGCACCGCGTGGGAAAGGCTACTCGTCTTCGTAGAGACGCTCTTCGTGCATGTGCGCGGCCTACCCATGTTTGCCACTCTCCTCGGTGTTGGCATGGGCATGATCTTTGTCAGCCTCGAACGGCGCGGCTACCCGCTGCGCGCCCGGCGCGGGGTGCTCGCGCGCCGCTACGGGTTCCTGCTTCTGTTCGGTCTGGTGCATAAGACGCTGTTTTTTACCAACGACATCATGACAGCCTACGGCATCGCGGCACTTATCCTGTGCTTGTTCATCGGATGGAGCGACAAGGCCCTCTACGCCCTCGCAGGTGCTGCGTTCGCCCTACACACGGCGCTTCGGGCACCTGGCGTATTCGCCGCGTTTTCGTCGACAGCGGAACCGATAGACGGCAGCCCCGCGCGCATCGTCGACCTCAGCGACCGCATGAGCGCGGGCCTGGCCAACTTCTGGGTGTACCCGGCAATGGGCGTGATCGAGATGCTCGCCTTCTTCCCGCTTGTCGTGGTCGGGTTCGTCTGGGGCCGCCGCGGTATCTTCGGCGACGTTAACGGCAACTCCCGGATGCTCCGCGGGTGGGCGATTCTTGCAGCCGTAGTTATCGCGGCCGTCGGCATCCCGTGGGGCTGTGCGGAAATCGGCGCGCTCGAACCCAGGTGGGCTACAGGGCTCAATGCCACCAACGGGCTCGTCGGCATGCTCACCGGCCCCGGCATCCTCGCTGCCATCTCCCTCGCGTGCCGGCCGTTGCAATCGCATATCAACGCCTCCAGCTCCCTCCCACACCTAGCCCAACCGCTAGTGGCGCTGGGGAAACGTTCCATGAGCGGCTACCTTGCGCAAACGGTCCTGTTCACCCTGACCACCCAGCCCGCGTTCTGGTGGGCGACCCGCGACGCAGCAATCTCCGGAAAGCTTGGCTGGGCGGTGCTTATCTGGCTGGTTACGGTGGCTGGTGCGTGGGCGCTCGAGTGGGCCGGCAAGCCGGGTCCGTTCGAGTGGCTGCACCGTCGTCTGTCGTACGGCAAAGACGGCCTGCCCGAGCACTACCCCGGCTAGGCCGCCCGGAGCAGACGCAGCCGGAGTTCGCACTGCGCCTGCGCACCCCTTCGGCCCGTTGTTGCTCCCCCACCGGTCTAAAATTGCCTCGGACAAAAAGAGAGGGGCACTCATGGATCTCATCCGCCTCACCGCACGCTTTGGCAAGCGGTACAGCGGCAAGATCGCGCTGGTCATCGTGCTGCAGCTGGTCACTACCCTGGCCACGCTGTACTTGCCGGACTTGAACGCGGACATCATCAACAACGGCGTCGCCCAAGCGGACGTGCCGTACATCTGGCGCACCGGCCGCACCATGCTGGTGGTGGCGCTGGTGCAGATCGCTGCGGCGATCGCGGCGGTGTGGTTCGCCTCCCAGGTGGCCATGAACACCGGCCGGGACATCAGGGCCGCCGTGTACGACCGGGTGTCCGATTTCGACAGCGAGGAGATGGCGCATTTCGGCGCAGCCACACTGGTCACGCGCGGCACGAACGACGTCCAGCAGGTGCAGATGACGTTCCTGCTGTTCATGAACTTTATGGTCGCGGCACCCATCATGGCTATCGGCGGCATCATCATGGCGCTGCGCCAGGACGCGGGCATGTCGTGGCTGGTGGTCACGGCGGTGCTCGTCCTGGCCGTCGTGGTGGGAATCACCGCCGCGGCCCTGATGCCGCTGTTCAAACGCATGCAGAAAAAGCTGGACGCGATCAACGGCCTGTTGCGCGAGCAGATCGCGGGTATCCGCGTGGTGCGCGCGTTCGGCCGTGAGGACCACGAGGCCGAGCGTTTCACGGAGGCGAACCACGACATCACCAGGCTGAGCCTGAACATCGGCCGGGTGTTCGTGACCATGTTTCCGGTGATCATGCTGATTTTGAACCTGGCCACGGCCGCGGTGCTGTGGTTCGGTGGCCACCGCGTGGACGAGGGACTGGTGGAGGTCGGCTCACTCACCGCGTTCATGCAGTACCTGATGCAGATCCTCATGGCGGTGATGATGGGCGTGTTCATGCTGATGATGCTGCCGCGCGCCATCGTCTGCGCCGACCGCATCGAGGAGGTGCTTGGGCATGAGGTGAAGGCGTCGGCGACCGGAGGTGCGTCGATAGGCGAAGGCTCCGTGCGCTTCGAGGAAGTCTCCTACACCTACCCGGGCGCGGAGAAGCCGGTGCTGGAGCACATCTCGTTCGACGCGGTGCCGGGGACGACGACGGCGATCATCGGCTCGACGGGCAGCGGCAAGACCACGCTCGCGGGGCTTTTGCCCAGGCTGTACTCGCCGACTTCAGGGCGCGTGCTTATCGACGGCCATCCGGTCACCCACATCCCGCGCCAAGACCTGGTGAAGGCCGTCGCGATGGTGCCGCAGAAACCGTGGCTGTTTTCCGGCACGGTGGCGTCGAACCTGCGCATGGGCAACCCCGACGCCACGGATGATGAGCTGTGGGCAGCGCTGCGCGTCGCGCAAGCCGGGTTCGTGGACGATCTGGACATGCCGATTGCCCAGGGCGGCACCAACGTCTCCGGCGGGCAGCGCCAGCGGCTGTGTATCGCGCGGATGTTTGTGGCGGATCCGAAGGTGTACGTCTTCGACGACTCGTTTAGCGCGCTGGACGCGACCACCGAGGCGAACCTCAACGCGGCGATGCGCGAGATCGTGCGGGAGCGCACCGTGATCGTGGTGGCGCAGAAAGTGTCCTCGATCAGGCAGGCGGACCAAATTCTGGTGATGGAAGCCGGGCGCATCGTCGCGCGCGGCACCCACGACGAGCTGCTTGCAACCAGCGGGACGTACCGGGAGATCGCGGCGAGCCAGGCGGAGGTGGACGCATGAGCAACCAGCACGGGTCCGAGCTGACCGACGACCAGCTCGCCGAATACGAAGAGAAGATGGCGGGCGACGACTACTCCAACAAGGCACCGCGCAAGGCCAAGCAGTTCTGGCCGTCCGCAAAACGCCTGCTGGGGCTGCTCGCGCCGTACAAAATGGCGCTGACGGCGGTGTTTGTCATGAACGCCGCGTCCGTGGTGTTGGCCGTGTACGCCCCGCGCGTGATGGGCCGGGCCATGGACGTGATCTTCTCGGGCGTGATGTCCACACACATGCCGCCGGGCACCACGAAGGAGCAAGCGATCGAGGGCTTGCGCGCTGCGGGCCAGGACCGGTTCGCGGACATGGCCTCGGCGATGGAGCTCACTCCCGGTACCGGCATCGACTTCGGCCGGCTTGGCCAGCTCATCATTCTGGTTCTGGTGCTCTACTTCGCAGCGTCGCTGTTGATGTGGGCGCAGGGAGCGATTTTGAATAAGCTGACCATCCGCACGGTGTTCAACCTGCGCGAGCGGGTGGAAACGAAGATCAACACCCTACCGCTGCGCTACTTTGACACCCGCCAGCGCGGCGACGTGATGAGCCGCACCACCAACGACGTGGACAACGTGCAGCAGGCCCTGCAGCAGTCCCTGTCCTCGCTGTTCAACGCGATCCTGACGGTGGTGGGCATCCTGGTGATGATGTTCGCCATCTCCTGGCAGCTTGCCCTGGTGGCACTGCTGGCCATCCCGCTGACCGGGCTGGTCATGGGGCTGGTGGGCACACGCAGCCAGAAACAGTTCACCACCCAGTGGAAGGCGACGGGCGACGTCAACGGGCACGTGGAGGAATCCTTCTCCGGCCACGACGTGGCGGTCATCTTCGGCCGCACCGACGAGCTGCGCCGCACCTTCGACGAGCGCAACAACGAGCTCGCGGGCGCGGCACAAAAAGCGCAGTTTTTGGCTAACTCGATGCACCCGACCATGCAGTTCATCTCGTACCTGTCCTATGTGGCCATCGCGGTGCTCGGCGGGGTGAAAGTCGCCTCGGGCAAGCTCACGCTTGGCGACGCCACCGCGTTCATCCAGTACTCCCGCCAGTTCAACCAGCCGCTCGGCCAGATCGCCGGCATGATGCAGATGGTCCAGTCGGGCGTCGCGTCGGCGGAGCGCATCTTCGAGCTGCTCGACGCTGAGGAAGAGGTGGCGGATGTCGAGGAGGCGTCGACAAGCGCGCGGCCCGAAGGCCTGGTGGAATTCCGCGACGTGTCCTTCTCCTACACCGACGAGCCGCTGATCCAGGACCTCTCGCTGCGCGTCGCGCCGGGGCAGACCGCTGCGATCGTGGGGCCGACCGGCGCGGGCAAGACGACGCTGGTCAACCTGATCATGCGGTTCTACGACGTGAACGAGGGGGCAATCCTTATCGACGGCCACGACATCCGCGATTTCACGCGCCCCCACCTGCGCAGCCAGATCGGCATGGTGCTGCAGGACGCGGTCCTGTTCAAGGGCACGATCATGGAAAACATCCGCTACGGCCGCCTCGACGCGACGGACGAGGAGGTCATCGAGGCCGCGAAGGCGACCTACGTGGACCGCTTCGTGCACGCGCTGCCCGACGGCTACGACACCATCGTGGACCAGGACGGCGGCTCCATCTCCGCGGGCGAGCGGCAGCTGATCACCATTGCGCGCGCGTTCCTCTCGCAACCCGGCATCCTCATCCTGGACGAGGCGACCTCGTCGGTGGATACGCGCACCGAGGTGCTGGTGCAGCGGGCGATGAACGCACTGCGGGCCCAGCGCACCTCCTTTGTCATCGCGCACCGCCTGTCCACCATCCGGGACGCGGACGTGATCCTGGTGATGCAGACCGGGCGGATCGTGGAGCAGGGCACGCACGAGGAGCTGCTCGAGCGCAAGGGCGCGTACTCCGAGCTGTACCAGAGCCAGTTCTCACATAGCTAGGCTACCTTTATACAATTCCCTGGAAGTTAACCAGAAATACACAGCAATTCCGCTTCTTGCTCATAAGGTGCACTCTCGACCAAGTCCATACGACGTTGATTGAGAGCGCACATGAGCAGAGATGCCAAGTACGCCGAGACCGGCGCGCGCGAGGCGGCAACCGGCAGCACCGCCCTTGCCACCAAGACGAAACCCGACGCGGACACGGATGCGCCCGCAGACGCCGACGACGAGCCGGCCACCGACCCGCTTAGCTGGCTGCCCCTGAGCGGTGGCGCCAAGAAGGCCGCAGAGTGGATCTCCGTCGTCCTGGCGATCTGGCTGCTGCTCAACGCCGTCGGCATGATCGGCGCGGGTTTCAAGATGGCCGCCGGCGACCAGGCGAAGGAGCTGTTCTCCTTTGCAGAGAACCCGTTCGTCGGCCTGGCGGTGGGCATCCTCGCCACCGCCATCATGCAGTCCTCCTCTACCACCACCTCCATCACCGTCGGCATGATCGCCGGCGGCCTGCCGCTGGAGGTGGCGGTGCCCATGCTCTTCGGTGCCAACATCGGCACCACCGTCACCTCCACGCTGGTGGCACTCGGCCTGTCCGGCAACAAGCAGCAGTTCCACCGCGCGTTCTCCATGGCCACGGTGCACGACTTCTACAACCTGCTCGCGCTGGCCATCTTCTTCCCGCTGGAGATCTTTACCGGCTTCCTGTCCAAGGTCTCCGGTGTGTTCGCCGGCTCTCTCGCGGGTGAGGGCGACGGCGTGCTCGCCGGCATCTTCGACGCGATCGGTAACGGCGTCGACGCGATCACCGAGCCGCTGGTCAACCTGGCCACGCTCATCGTCAGCCCGCTGGGCGACGTGTGGGGCGGCATCGTCCTCGCCGTCGGCGGCGTGGCCCTCATCCTGGTAGTCATCGGCTTCATCGGCAAGATGCTCTCCGCACTGCTGGTTGGCCGCGCGCAGGAGATGCTCCACGCTGCGCTGGGCCGTGGCCCGGTCACCGGCATCCTCTCCGGTGCCGTGATCACCACCGCCGTCCAGTCCTCCTCCACCACCACCTCCCTCACCGTCCCGCTCGCCGCCTCCGGCAAGTTCAAGGTCAAGGAGCTGTTCCCGTTCGTGGTCGGCGCCAACATCGGCACCACCATCACCGGCCTCATCGCCGCGTTCTCCGCCTCCGGCGTGGAGGCCGAATCCGCGATGCAGGGCGCGCTGGTGCACACCATGTTCAACGTCTTCGGCGCACTTGTCATCATGTCCCTGCCGTTCCTGCGCGCCATCCCGCCGAAGGGCGCAGACTGGCTGGCCACCATGGCGGACAAGAACAAGTGGTACGTCTTCCTCTGGGTCGGCGGTGTCTTCTTCGCCCTCCCGCTGCTCGCCGTCCTCATCACCAACGTCTTCTTCTAAGGAGCCCCCATGACCACCCCTGAGAACGCACAGTCAAAGTCCGGCCAGCGCGCCCAGAAGCTTATCGACGCCGACGCGCCGAACAACGAACTCCAGCAGCTCATCGACGAGCTCGAAGAAACCACGAGCGTCCTGCGCGCCGAGCTCGAGATGCGCCGCAAGACGGACCACGAGCGCCTCACGCCGGAACAGCTGGAGGAGCTTAACCGCATCCCGGAGTACCTGGAGATGACCCGCCCGCGCTGGCGCGACGTGCTCACCTTCTTCCGCGAGTTCCGCAACGAAGCAACCAAGAAGCACCAGTAAGGCAGGCACAGCACGTATGAAGCAGCAATTCATCGCACTGACCGCCGCGCTCTCCCTCGCGGCGACCGGCCTGACCGCCTGCGCGGGCAGCGACGCCGAGAGCGACAACGATCCGGTCTCCGGCGGCGCGATCCGCGTCACCGGTTCCGCCACCGTCGAGCCGATCACCTCCTTCATCGCGGACCGCACCGACCACGACGTGCGCATCTCCGCCGACGGCTCCACCGACGGGTTCGAGGCGTTCTGCGACGGCAAGTCCGACCTCAACGACTCCTCCGTGGCCATCCCGCAGGAGTACCAGCAGCAGTGCAGCGACAATGGTATCGAGTTCATCGAGCTGCCCATCGCGCTCGACGCAGTGACCATTGTGAAGCACGCCGACAACACCTGGGCCCAGGACCTCACCACCGAGCAGCTCCACGACATCTGGGCGGCGGATTCCCCGGTGACCAAGTGGTCCGACATCGACCCGTCCTGGCCGGACGAGGAGATCTCCCTCTACGGCCGCCCCGACGGCTCCGGCACCCTCGAGGTGTTCAAGGACAAGGTCCTCGGCGGCGACACTATCCGCGACGACTACGAGGCGACCGACGACATCGACGAGCTGTCCGGCTGGATCGCCGACGACCCCAACGGCATCGGCTTCATGGGCGTTGGCAACTACTTGGCCACCGACGGCGAAACCCGCGACCTGATCGACAACGTCCTCGTCGACGGCGTCTCCCCCTCCCGCGAAGCCACGCAGGAGGGCGAGTACCCGCTGTCCAGGCCGCTGTTCGTCTACGTCAGCGCCGAGGCCCTCAACGGCAACGACGCGCTCGCGGACTTCATGGGCACCTACCTCGACCGCGTCGAGGGAGTACTGCCGCGCGTGTACTTCTACCAGCTGCCCGAGCAGGACTACGACGCCGCCCGCACGCGCTTCGACGAACGCGTCACCGGCGCCGACGAACGCTGGAGCACCTAAAGCACCACCTACGGTGCTATGGTGGGGCCGTTACTCTCTCTGTGAACTGTAAGGAGCATTTCCCCGATGAGCAGCGCTTTCCAGCCCACCCAGCCGGAGAACATCCGGCTTTCTGACGCGGACCGCACCGAGGCAATGTCCGCTCTCGGGGAGGCGCTGAGCGAGGGCCGCCTCACCCTCGGGGAGTACGACGAGCGCTGCCAGTGCTGCACCCAGGCGCAGACCCGTGCGGACCTCGTGCCGCTGTTCGCCGACATCCCCCAGGCACCCGTCATGGGCTCCAGCGCCGGCATGCCGGCGGCCCAGCACGACGTGCCCGTCTTCACCGCCCGCGAGCTTGTCGAGGCGCGCCGCTCCGGCCGCCGCACCCGCGCCGGCATCTTCTGGCTGGGCACCATCGGCAGCATCACCCTCGCCGGGGCGGCCTTGCTCCCCGCCGCGCTCGCGGTCATCCCGGTCCTGTTCATCCTGCTCTACGTGATGAAGGTGGGGCCGGACTCCTGGTACTCGCCGTCGCTGCGCGACATGGAGCGCTCCAAGCGCCGCCTCGTGCGCGCCAAGCAGCTGGAGCTGGAGGCGGACCGCGCCTACGACGCGGCGCGCAGGAAGGCGGAGCGCCGCGAGCAGATCGACCAACTCACCGGCGATACCCTCAACTTTGCTCAAGAATCCCTCAACAGGTTCCGCCGCCGCGACTAATATGGCCCTATGGCCAAGAAACATCCCAAAAACCCAGACCAGCCAGCCAATCCCGAGAAGGTGGCGTCGACACGCAGCAAGCGTGCACACCGCCACTTCGACCAGGCCGACAAGCTCAAAAACGTCTTCTACGACATCCGCGGCCCCGTTTCCGCGACTGCGGAGGAGATGGAGCGCGACGGCCACACCATCCTCAAACTGAACACCGGCAACCCCGCCGTGTTCGGTTTCGAGGCCCCGGACGTGATCATGCGCGACATGATCGCCAACCTCCCCACCTCCCAGGGCTACACCACCTCCAAGGGCATCACGTCCGCCCGCCGCGCCGTGGTCACGCGCTATGAGCTTATCGACGGCTTCCCGCCCTGCGACATCGACGACGTGTATTTGGGCAACGGCGTCTCCGAGCTAATCAGCATGGTCACGCAGGCCGCGCTCAACGACGGCGACGAGATCCTCATCCCCGCCCCGGACTACCCGCTGTGGACGGCGGCCTCCACCCTCGCCGGCGGCAAGGTCGTGCACTACCTGTGCGACGAGGAGGACGACTGGAACCCGTCGCTGGAGGACATCCGCTCTAAGGTCACCGACAAAACGAAGGCCATCGTGGTGATCAACCCCAACAACCCGACGGGCGCCGTCTACTCCCGCGAGACCCTCGAGGGCATCGCTGACATTGCCCGCGAGCACGAGCTGATGATCTTCGCCGACGAGATCTACGACCGCATCCTTTACGACGGCGCCCAGCACACCTGCATGGCCGAGGTCGCCCCCGACGTCATCACCATCACCTTCAACGGACTGTCCAAGGCGTACCGCGTCTGCGGCTACCGCGCCGGGTGGATGGTCATCACCGGACCGCGCCGCCGCGCGAAGGGCTTCATCGAGGGCATCGACCTGCTCTCTGGCACGCGCCTGTGCGCGAATGTCCCAGGACAGCACGCCATCCAGGTGGCGCTCGGCGGCCGCCAGTCCATCTACTCGCTGACCGCCGAGGGCGGCCGCCTGCACAAGCAGCGCGACGTCGCCGTGCGGAAGCTCCGCGAGATCCCTGGCGTTTCCGTCGTCGAGCCGAAGGGCGCGCTGTACTGCTTCCCCAAGATCGACGCGGAGATGTACGGCATCCACGACGACGAGCGCTTCATGCTCGACCTGCTCAAATCCGAGAAGATCCTCATGGTCCAGGGCCGCGGCTTCAACTACCCCACCCCGGACCACTTCCGCGTGGTCACGCTGCCGTGGGCGTCCCAGCTAGAAAACGCGCTAGAGCGGCTGGGGAACTTCCTCGCCGACTACCACCAGCACTAGCAGAGCACTCGCGGAGTGCTGGTGGGTGGGCCGGGCACCATGTACGCTCAGTGGCATGACGACTGCACCAGTGCCTCACGAGGATCTCCGCCGAACTGCGGACATCCTCCGCGAAGCAATTCTCCACGCAAAACGTGCGTCGTCGGCGACCGTGTCGATTCCTCAGGAGGGTGCTGCTGCGATCCTCAGTGTGCTCGAAGGCGCGGACGCTGAATACGAACGCCGCGATCGTGCAGCCGCTGCACTCGCCGAATTCTCTAACAGCATCGGCTTCGTAGAGTAATTTTGCGGACCCCTTTTTCGCGATGAGAGTTTTCGCTGACGCAAACATCTTGTTCTCCAGGGTGCTCCGAGACTATCTGCTGTACAGCGCCCACGAAGAGATTGTCGAAGTGCGGTGGAGCCAGGGTGTCCTGAACGAGATGTCCAAAAATCTGCGCGCTAGACTTCAGCTGAGCAAAGACGCGACCGATCGTTTGGAAGCGCTGATGAACGATTTCCTTCCCGACGCTTTGGTCACCAGCGACGTTCCGCTGCCACTGCCTCCTCACGGATCGAGTGTTCACCCGAAAGATTGGCATGTCTTATCGTCAGCGTTAGTTGCAAAGGCAGATGCGTTGGCCACCGACAACGCGAAAGACTTCCCGTCAGAGTGGATGCGCCTCCGGGGCGTCGCCCTCGTTGATGCTGAGACAATGATTTTAACCCTCATTGCTGAATCTCCTGAGCGATTCCTCAGAGCTCACGCTCTGGTAGTAAGGCTCAGTGCATCGCGTGACCAAGAGACCGTTCTCAGGCAGCTCGAAAAAGCCACCACACCCAACACTGTTGCCATGGTTCGTGCGATGCTCCAGTAGCCAACCCCCCACGTACACCCCCGGAACACGGAAACGGCCCACTGCCGTGGTCTCACAGAAGCGGGCCGGCCGGCGTGCGCACGTGAGTTCACGTGGGTTACAGCGAGCGGCCGAGAGCCCGCACCGTCCATCCGGCGTCCTGCCACGCGGGGACGGGGAGGACGTTGCGGCCGTCGATAAGCACTCGCTGCTCCACGCGCTTGGCCGAGGCGACCGGATCCATCTCCTTGAACTGCTTCCACTCGGTGGCGAGGATGACCAGCTCAGCGCCGGTCAGCGCATCGTCGAGGGTGTCGGCGTAGTCGAGCGTGGGGAAGACGCGGCGGGCGTTGTCCATCGCCTCCGGATCGAAGACGCGCACCGCGGCGCCCGCGAGCGAGAGCTGGCCGGCGACGGCGAGCGCGGGCGAATCGCGCACGTCGTCCGAGTTCGGCTTGAACGCCGCGCCGAGAACGGTGATGCGGCGGCCGATCAGGCTGCCGAGCTCCTCGCGCGCCATGTCCACCACGCGCTCGCGGCGACGCATGTTCACCGCGTCCACCTCGCGCAGGAACGTGAGCGCCTGGTCGGCGCCCAGCTCGCCGGCGCGCGCCATGAACGCGCGGATGTCCTTGGGCAGGCAGCCGCCGCCGAAGCCAAGGCCGGCGCCCAGGAACTTGCGGCCGATGCGGTCGTCGTAGCCGATGGCATCGGCGAGCTTCGTGACGTCGGCGCCGACGATCTCGCAGACCTCGCTGACCGCGTTGATAAAGGAGATCTTGGTGGCCAGGAACGCGTTGGCGCTCACCTTCACCAGCTCAGCGGTCTGCAGGTCGGTGACGATGAACGGCGTGTCCTTGGACAGCGGGGTGGCGTAGACCTCGCGCGCGATAGCCTCCGCCTGGGAGTGCTCCGGGCGAACGCCCAGCACGATGCGGTCCGGCTCGATCGTGTCCTTCACCGCGTAGCCCTCGCGGAGGAACTCCGGGTTCCACGCGATCTCCACCGACGTGCCCGGCGCGGCCAGCGCATCGGCGCGGTCCTGCAGCTCCGCGGCCGTGCCCACCGGCACCGTCGACTTCCCCAGGATGACGTGCTCGCCTTCCAGGTGCGGCACCAACGAATCGATCACGGCCTCGACGTAACGGGTATCCGCCGCGTAGGAACCACGCTGCTGCGGGGTGCCCACGCCGATGAAGTGCACGTTGCCGAACGCCGCAGCCTCCTCGTACGAGGTAGTAAAGTCCAAGCGCTCGGCGGCCATGTTGCGCTCAAGGACCTCGGGCAAGCCCGGTTCGTAGAACGGGACCTCCCCTGCCTTAAGTCGATCGATTTTCGCTTCGTCTACGTCCACGCCAAGCACCTCATGACCAAGCTCAGCCATGCAAGCCGCGTGGGTTGCACCGAGGTAACCGGTGCCAATTACTGTCATCCGCATAACTGACCATTATGCCCGTTTCTGTGAGCCGGGGCAGGACGAGGGTGACGCGGGACGGTGCTGCCGTTTTTTCAAAGTTGTAAGAAAGAAGACTAAAACACAAGGAGCCGCCAAGGACGGCCCAAATGAGCGATTACAAAGAGGGCTGCAGTAACTCCTGCGCGGTGGGCGTCGAAAAGCGAAATGCCCTACTGGAAGTTTAGGTACGCGCGCGACGGCGTAGGCCCGCGCTGGCCCTGGTACTTCGAACCGAGCGCGCCCGAGCCGTAGGGGACCTCGGCCGGCGACGACATGTTGAAGATCGCGAGCTGGCCCACCTTCATGCCAGGCCACAGCGTGATCGGCAGGTTGGCCACATTCGACAGCTCGAGGGTGATGTGGCCGGAAAAGCCGGGGTCGATGAAGCCCGCGGTGGAGTGCGTGAGCAGGCCGAGGCGTCCGAGCGAGCTCTTGCCTTCCAGGCGGCCGGCCAGGTCCGCAGGCAGCGTGAAACACTCGAGCGTGGACGCGAGGACGAACTCGCCGGGGTGGAGGACGAACGCCTCGCCCTCGGGGACCTCCACGGCCGTGGTGAGGTCGGGCATCTCCAGCTTCGGGTCGATGTGCGTGTACTTCGAGTTGTTGAAGACGCGGAAGAACTTGTCCATGCGCACGTCGATCGAGCTCGGCTGCACCAGGGCAGCATCGTAGGGGTCGATGCCGAGCTTGCCGGAGTCGATAGCGTCGCGAATGTCATGGTCTGAAAGAAGCACGCCACAAGCATACGGCAGGCTCGTTTTCCGTTTCAGCGCGGGACGGTGCTAAAGTATTGCCATTGTCGCGCTGATTCGGCGCGGCAGAATGCCGGCGTAGTTTAGTGGTAGAACATCAGCTTCCCAAGCTGAGAGTGCGAGTTCGATTCTCGTCGCCGGCTCCAATTTGATGAGGCCCGCTTCCCCGCTTCGTACCGGGAGGCGGGCTTTTTCGTGTGCGGTTTTTGTGTGCGGTGTGTCTGGCTCGGGGCGGGGTTGGGGGTTTGGCCTGTTTGACGAGGGCAGGGTGACGAAGACACGGAATTTTGTCGCATCCTCGTCACCCTGCCTTCGTCATATAGGTACTCAGAAGGAGGCGTCCAACCGCCAGAGCTCCGTCAGCTTACGCCCAGCACGCCCCGATCGGCTGGGCGGCGAGCACGGCGACCTTGCCCGATGCGGCCTCCAGCACCCGCCACTTCGGGTGGTAGCGCCACCCGGTGGCCAGCACGTTGGGGTTGTGGAACCAGCCCTGGACCACGCCGTCGTCGGTAGCAAACGTCACGCGCGTGCCCTCGACCTGCAGGATCTCCACCCGTGTCCACCCGCCGGCCTTGCCGTCGCGGGAGTTCGCGGCGCGGGTGACCGGGATCCAGTGCGGGCGGTGGCCATCCGCCACGAGCCTGCAGTGGGTGTGATCCACCGCTGCGTAATCGCGGGCGGGCGGCAGCGGGACTTCCTCGCCGGGGACGCCTCCCTCCGCAGCGGCCGCGCGCAGACGGTTGCGCTCCGGCGAGTACTCAAAGTTCGTACCCACCCGCTGAACCACGTCGAAGGCCGCGAGCTGGGTGCCAAACACGCGGACGTGCAGCTCACCACCAGCGGAAAAGGCCAGTACGGTCTGGTTGATGTTGTCCAAAGTGGCGGGAAGCCAGGACGTCAAAGCCATGAGGGCTCTCCTTGGAAGGTCGCACTTTCGGCGCGCGGTGTTGCAAACGCCGACAGATCTTCTCCCGGGGGCACCGTGCGCGATCTGCGCGGTTGCCAGCCGACGGGCCGGGAGGCCTTGCTCAAATCACACTGCAACAGCAGTCACTAGAAAGAGCGCGTCGGACTTCTTGATCCGTCGACCAGCGTATCGGAGCGAAAACTCCCGGTCAAGGAAGCGCGCAACCACATATGCTGGATACGCATGAAGCTCGCCACCATGATCGTCGCCGGCTCGGCCGCACTCGGCGCGGCCAACGCCGCGCGCAACCGACCACCGCTGCCCTTCAACGACCCGGACTTCTCGCCCTCGTACACCACCCCAGTCATGTACATCCACGGCGTGACCAGCCGCGCCCGGGCGTTCCGACCCAACGCGGAGCGCCTGCGCGACGAGGGCTTCTGGGTGTGGGGCGCCGACTACGGCGACATGCTCGCCCCCGGCTTCTACGGCATGGGCAACCTGGACAGCATCATCGAGGACGTGCACACAAACGTGGACCACGTCCTGGAGCAGACCGGGGCTGCGAAGTTAGACATCGTGGCGCACTCGCAGGGTGGGCTCATGACCAAGCTGTTCATCGCCAACGGGGGCGCGCCGAAGGTGCGGCGCGTGGTCGCCATGGGCGCGAACTTCCACGGCACCGACGTGCGCGGCCGCGCTCCCCGCTTCACCCCGTTCATTACGCGGCACCCGCGGGCGGCGTCGGCGTTGGCGTCGCCAGGCGTGATCCAGCAGCTCGCGGACTCGCCGTGGGTGCGTACGCGTCTCAACGTGCCCGATACGGTGCCGGGCATCGTGTACACGTCGCTGTACTCGCCCGCGGACGTGCTGGTCACGCCCAATGCGACGTCCATGCTGGCCGCCGTCGACGGGGCGGACGTGGTGAACATCAACGTCGCCGACGCTTATGACGGCTACGCCCCGCGGCACGCGCTGATGGAACGCGACCCGGTCTTCACCGAGCTCACGCTGTGGGGCCTCACCCGCGAGCGCGGGGAGCACACCCCGCCGCCCATCCCGTGGGCCTAAACGGGACCTAGCCGCACTTCACAATCGGCTCGGGGTCGTAGACCGTGGTCTGGGTCTCCTGGTCGATGAGGTTGCCGGAGAGGTCGTAAATACTCCGGGTGTCCGAGGTGGTGAACCCGGGCGAGCCGCCGGAGGGGCTGCACGTTGCGCCCGAAAGATTCATTGTGTTCGGCTGGGTCTGCGCCCAGCGCCCGCCGTTAGCGGACTCGACGCGCACCGTCTTCACACCCATGAGGCTCACGGTGAGCTCGCCGCCGCTCACGCCGGTCTGGATGCGCACGGGGTGGTTCGAGTCGTTGCGGAACTGCAGGTCGATCGCGCCCTCGTAGACGGTGGCCTCGCGACCCACCGGGTAGCGGGAGATGTAGTAGGAGTGCGGCGTGTGCGCGATGTCCGTCATGCCCGCGAAGTACGCGGCGTTGTAGAGCGTCGTCGCGAACTGGGAGATGCCGCCGCCCACGGCCATGTCGGAGTGGCCGTTGAGGATGATGCCGGACTCCACGTAGCCCTGGGCTGTGCCGCGCGGCCCGGTGTAGCCGTTGAGCGAGAAGGTCTCGCCCGGGTTCACAATCGCACCGTTGACGGTCTGCGCCACCAGCGCAATATTGGTGCCGGACGGCCCCGAGAAGCCGCCGGTGGTGAAGGACCCGACCTCCTCGTTGAACGTGGCGTTCTGCGCGTCTTCGGTGGTGAAGTCGGCCTCGACCGGGCGGTACGCGGCATCCCAAGTGCGCTCGCCGTGGCCAAGGAGGCGGTCCTCGAATCCGTCGAAGGTCGCGTCCCAGTCCACCTCGGTGCCGTCCTGCGAGGGCTCGACCCCGCCGCCCTCGAACACGCGCGCGTTGCGCATCTCGGTCTGCGTCCCGTCGAGCGCCTCACCAAGGATCGCGCCCGCCACGTCGCGGTGCACGTCGGGCTGAATGCGCCCCTCCACGTTGTTGAACTGCACGACCTCGCCCATCCGCTCCTGCGGAATAGTCGCCGTCACGCCGTCGCGGCCGTTGACGGTCAGCGGTCCGCCCAGCGCGGCCTTGATCGGGCCATCCATCGCCTGCGTGATCGCCGCATCATTGATCGCGGGCTCCACGGGTTGCGGCTCCACGTCCACGCCCTCCGGGTCGAGCCAGCCGTCCGTCACCGCAGTCTCCAGGTCGGCCGGGTTCACCTCCTGCCCCAGCTTCGGGTCGGTCACATTCGCCTTGCCGCCGTCGACTTGGATCGCGCCGTCTACCGGCGCCACGTACAGCTCGTCCTTCACCCGTGCCAGTTCTGGGTCGAGCTTGTGCTTATCGACGCTCCCCTGCACGTCCACCTCGTGCTGCGTAAACAGGCCCGTCAGTCGCGGGATCGGGTTCGCGGACTGGATCCCCGCCGCATCCACAGTCGCCTGCCAGTCGATCCCCAGCCCCGCCGCCGCCGGCACGAGTTGGGCGCGCTTGTCTGCCGCCGTGACCTCGACGGGTTGCTCGGTGACGTCGCCAAGCTCCCCCTGCAGGCGCTCGCGCGCCTCGTCCGGCGACATGCCGCCGATGGCCACGCCGCCGACCGTGGTGCCGCGGGGGACGTTGCCGCGGTTGAGCGCCAGATCCGCCAGGTATACGGCCAGGACAACGGCGAGCAGGCCCAGGACGGCGCCGAGCGCGATCTTGCCCGCCTTACCGGACGACCCGGCGCGGCGGTGCGACGAAGTTTGCCTGTGGGAAGTAGTCACCTGTCACAGGGTAGTAGATGGGGTAGTAGATGTAGCAACGAATTCGCATGCTGGGCTGGCCGCGGACTTACAGGCCGGTGTTGATCAGCTGCTGCTGGGCGCGCGCCGCAGCCTCGTTCACGCGCGCCTCGGGCAGCTCGCCCGACTGCACGGCGGCGACGACACCGTCGATCACCTGCGGCACGTCCGCGCCCGAGGACCACAGCGCTTGGTCCGCGCCCGCCGCGATCGCGCGCTTGACCGCCTCCGGCGTCGGCGCGTAGTCCAGGATGCCGCGCATGCCGGAGAGGTCGTCGGTGACCACCACGCCCTCGAACGGGACGCCGCCCGGGTAGTCGCCGTCGCGCAGGATGCGGTACGCCTCCGGGTTCAGGGAGCTGGGCACGCCTTCCGGGCCCATGCCAGGGACGATCATGTGGCCCATCATCACGCTCGAGCGCGGGAAGCGCTGCAAAAGCGGGCCGAACGGGCGCATGTCCAGCTCGCGCACCTGGTCCAGCGGCGGCGTCACGGCGAGCTGGTGATGCGTGTCGCCGGAAGCGCGGCCGTGGCCGGGGAAGTGTTTGAAGGTGGGGGTGACGTTGGCGTCGATAAGCCCCTGCGCAAACAGCGTGCCCACTCGCACGACCTCGTCCGGGTGGCCGCTGAACGCGCGGTCGCCGACGATGTCCAGGCCGGAGACATCAAGGTCCAGGAGCGGGGCGTAATCCACGTTGACGCCGCGCCCGCGCAGGGAACGGCCGATGTCGTAGCCGGTGCCCCGAATGACCTCGGGCGGGCGGGCGGCCAGCTCGCGCGGGGCCATGAAGCTGCCCATCACGTCGGTGTGGCGCTGGACGCGGCCGCCCTCGAAGTCGATGGCCACGGAGAACGGGTGGTGGTACTGCGCGCGCAGCGCCTCGATGTTGTGGCCCTGCGCGGTAAGCAGCGCGGGGTCGGCCCAGCTCGGGATGATCAGGCCACCGACGCCCTGGTCGAGCGCCGCGCGGGCCTGCGCCTCATTGGTCACGCCGACCACCATCAGCGACGCCACCCGCGCGCGCAAGTCCGCGGGGACGCGCTGCTGCGCCGGGCTTTGCGGCGCGCTCGGGGCCGGCTGCGGGGCGGGCGGTACAACTGCGGCGGGTTCGTCGGCTGAATCCCCTTCCTGTGCAGTCTGCGTGGGTTCTTGCGGGGCCGTGTCGTCGTGCTCGGAGCACGCGGTGAGGGCGGCGACAAGCAGCGCCACGGCGAGCACGCCGCCGACGCACACGGCGACCGCCCGGTTCCGCTGCAGCATCTTGGACACGCGCGCCCCCTTCGAGTTGGAAGAAACGGTACCAGTGTAGTCGTGCTGGTAGGCTCATGCGCATGTCCCACCAAGTTCTGCGCCTGCCTGCATCGTTGCCGCGCCGTGCCGCCAACCCGGTGATCGCCTCCGCAGTCGTCGGCGCCGTGCTCGGGGTGGTCGGTGTGCTGGGCGTCGCCTCCGTCTCCGGGCAGAGCACCGTGCCCCAGGGCGGGGCCGTGGCTGCGGACGATGCCGTGCTGGGCGGGCCGGAGTACGGCTCCCGGGAGTAGCCGTTGCGCGCACACATTGGCGGCTGGGTGCTGCTGGCGCTCACCGTCCTGCTGCAGCCGCCCGGCCGGGTCGCCGCGGACACCAAGCTCAACCTGTTCGTGGACCCGGCGCGCTTCCTTTCCCGCGCCACGCACGCCTACACGGACGAGTTTCCGCTGGGCCAGGTGCAGAACCAGGCCTACGGCTACCTCTTCCCGCAGGGCCCGTTCTTCCTGCTCACGCACTTCGCCGGGGTGCCGGAGTGGGTGGCGCAGCGCGCCTGGTGGACCCTGCTTGTGTGCCTGGCGTACTCGGGCGCGCTGATCCTGGCGCGCCGCACCGGGGTGCACGGCCGCGTCCCGCAGGTGACGGCGGCGCTGCTCTACGCGCTGTCGCCGCGCATCCTCACCACGCTCACCGCGATCTCCTCGGAGGCGTGGCCGGTGGCGCTGGTGCCGTGGACGCTGGTCCCGCTCGCCCGGGCCCGACCGCGCGTCGCCGGCGCGGTGCTCGCGGTCGCGGCGATGGGCGCGGTCAACGCCACCGCCACCATCGCCGCCTGCGTGCCCGCGTTCATCTGGCTGTTGTGCCGCCGCGAGTACGCCCGCGCCGCCTGGTTCACGCTGGGCGCGGCGGCGGTGTCCGCGTGGTGGATCGGCCCGTTGTTGGTGCTCGGCCGCTATTCGCCGCCGTTTACGGAGTTCATCGAGTCCGCCTCCGTCACCACCGCCTGGCTCAACCCCGTGGAGGTCCTGCGCGGCGCCACCAGCTGGGCGCCGTTCGTGGACGCCGAGCGCACCGCCGGCTTCCTCGTCGTCGGCGAGCCCGTCTTCGTCCTGGCCACCGCGCTCGTGGCCGGCTTCGGCCTCGCCGGCCTCGCGCGCCGCGACGTCCCGTGGCGCAGCGCGTGGGTGGTCATGCTCGCCGTCGGGTTCGCTCTCTTCTGCTCCGCGCATTTCTGGGTCCCGCTTCTCGACGGCCCCCTCGCCCCCTTCCGCAACCTGCACAAATTCGACCCACTCGTCCGCCTGCCCCTGACTATCGGGGTGGGCCACCTGCTCGCCCGCGTGGACCGCCCCCGGGCGGCGGGTGTGGTTCTCACCGCCGCGGTCGCGGTGGCGCCGGCGTGGTCGCTGCGCCTGCTCCCCGACGGCACGTGGACGGAGATTTCGCCCGAGTGGGTCGCCGCCGGCGAGTGGCTGGAGGAGCACGCCGCGGGCACCCGCACGCTGGTCGTGCCGTCGGCCTCGTTCGCCCGCCAGACCTGGGGCTGGACCCGCGACGAGCCGATCCAGGCGCTGACCAGCACCCGCTTCGCGTTCCGCGACGCCGTCCCCCTCGCCGACCCGGAAGCCATCCGCGGCCTCGACGGCCAGGTGCGTGCAGTGGACCCGGAGGCGCTGCGCGCCATCGGCGTCGGCGCGGTGGTGGTGCGCCACGACCTGGCGACCGGCCCGCCCGCCACCACCGCCCCGCCGGTAGACCCCGCCTACGTGGCGCGCAACCTCGGCGAGCCCACCGTGAGCTTCCGGGACGAGGGAGACGACACGGGCGTCGACATCTACCTCCTCGAGCCCCAGCGCGACGCCATGATCACGGACGCGGAACCGGTCGCCGTCGACGGCGGCGGCGAGGTCCTCCCGCTGCTGTGGGCGCGGTGGGGGTACTTCCCGGCGCGGCTCGTCGATAGGCATGCGAACGTGGTCACGGACACCCCGGCGCTGGCCGAGCGCAACTACGGTACGCTCCGCGGCGCGCAGTCCGCGCCACTGGCGCAGGGCGAGGGCGGCAACGTGGGCAACCGGCTGCCCGACTACCCGTCGGCCGGCACGCGCGTCGGCGTCGCCGAGGACGGCGGGCAGGTGCGCGCCTCCTCCTCCGCCGCGGACGCGAACGCGTTCGGCGGCGCGGTCGCCGGGGCGTCGCTGACCAGCGCCTTCGACGGCGCCCCGGAGACCGCGTGGTGGCCCGCGCCGGGCGACCGCCACCCGTGGATCGAGGTGCCGCCGGTGGCGGAGTCGCTCACGCTCACCGCAACGCGCACCACCACCGTGGAGCTCACGGGCGGAGCGCAGCGCCGCGTCACCCTCGTCGCGGGCGAACCGCGCACGATCCGCGCGCCTGGCACCACGCGCATCGGGCTGACAGAGCGCGTCGGTATCGCCGAGCTAGACGCGGGCGTGTCCCGCACCGTGGAGGTCCCCGGCACTGCCGACACCTACTTCTTCCAGCGCCACTTCCCCGAGACGCAGGTGATCCAGCGCCGCTTCACCACCGCCATCGACGCCACGTGGCACCTCGACGCGCCCGCCACCATCGACGGCACCCGCTACCCCTCCGGCCCCGTCCACCTGCCCGCGGGCCCCCACGACCTGTTCACCCGCCGCGACGCCGTCGCGCTCACCCGCGGCGAGGCGCCGACCCCCATTTGGTCCCCGCTGCCCGCCACGCTCGCCCCCGCCGACCACGCGCGCACCATCATCACCACCCGCGCGTTCAATGCTGGCCTGCGCGCCACCGTCGGCGGTCACGCGCTCGAGCCCACGCTTATCGACGCCGCGACCCAGGCCTTCACCGTCCCCGCCGGAGCCTCGGGCGAGTTCCGCATGTACTTCGCCGGCGAGGCGACCTACCGGTACTCCCTCCTGCTCGGCGGCGCGTTCAGCGCCCTCGTCGCGCTGGCGTGCCTGGTGGCAGTGGTGCGCAGGCGGGGCGACGGCGGCATGGCCGATCCGCCGGAGCTGCCCCGCGTCGACCGCGCCGCGCCGCTGCTCGCCACCGTCGCCGCCGGCCCGGTCGCGGGGCTCGTCGCCGCGGTCTCCGCGTGGGCCATCCGGCGCTTCACCGTACTGCCGTCCGCGTGGCTGTCCGGTGGCGCGCTGGTGGTCGCCGGGCTGGTGCTGGCGAGGGCCCCGTGGCCGTCGGCAAGCTATGCGGGCGCTACGCTCCTGCCGGTTGTGGGGTGCTTCGCGGTGGCGTGCCTGGCGTGGCCGGACCGCGACGAGTAGCCAGCGCCGCGCGCATCACCCGCGCGCCGGGCACCTCCACGAGCTCGTAGGAGACGTAGCCCACGGCCAGGCTCGCTGCCGCCGTCACGGCCAGGACCAGCCAGAAGTGTCCGCCGAAGACGGGCACCCCGAGCACCGGAAACACCAGGTCCAGCACCGCCATGTGCCACAGGAACACGGAGTATGACCAGCGCCCGGCCAACATCGCGGGCCGCGTAGACAGCAGCGTCCCGCCCTCCCTCGGCCCGAGCGCGTAGGGCGCAACGAACAGGGCGGCGAAGAGCGCGCCGAGCAGGACGCGCACGTTGAACTCGGCCGGCGTGGGGTGGGTCAGCCCCTCCGGCCCGACGACCCCGGCGAACCACGCCACCGGCATAGCCAGCAGCGGGAACGGCCAGCGCGGGCCGCGGTAGCGCAGGCCGGCGCGCTCCAGTTCCGCGCAGACGAGCCCCACCGCGAACCAGGGCGCGTACGACGGCGGCCAGATCTGCAGGTTGACCACCTCCGGGTTGGAGAGCGGCTGGATGAGCCACGGCCAGGCCAGCCCCGCCACCACCGCCGCGGCGAGCACCCTCCTGCGCGCCCGCCCGCCGCGCGCCAGGTACAGCGGCAGGACCAGGTAAAACGCCACCTCCACGCACAGCGACCACATCTGGGTCAGCCCCGCGATCAGCCCATCGGGCACGTAGATCTGCAGCATGAGCAGGTTCGCGACCGCCTGGCCCACGCCCACCCCGCTTAAGGCGGGCAACGCGAGCAGGGCCACCACCACGCACACCACGTACGCGGGCGCGATGCGCGCCGCTCGGCGCGCGAGGTACTCGGGCCGCGGCCCGCGCCGGGCGAGGACGAACGCGGACAGGGCGTAAAACACGGCGACGAAGTAGTCGAAGCGCGCGAGCAGCGGCGAGTGGTTCGCGGTTTGGAAGGCAACGTGCGTGGTCAGGATCCCGAGGGCGGCGACGGCGCGCAGGCCCTCGAGTTCCGGCAGTAGGTTAGAGTTTCGAGTGTGGTTTTCGGTGAGCTTTTCGATGTGGACATTGTAAAGAAGCGCAAACTTGCGTGGGCGGCGGGCATCGCCGTCGGCGCGCTGGCGTTCAACATTGCATCGCCAATCGTCATCGCCCACCAGCGCACCATGCCCACCGGCACGTACGCGATGACCTTTGACGGCCCCGACGGTGAGCACTTCACCCGCACGACGACGCTGGAGAAGTCCACGGCCGCGGACCCCACGACGGGCAAGGACAAGAACATCTACACGCTCTCCACCGAGCAGACAGGCCCGAACGCGTTTACTGATTCCTTCCAGATCAACCCCACCACCGCCTTCCCGGAGAAGGAGCGCCAGGGCCTCGGCGCCTACCTGCCGTACCGCCCGGAGCGCCGCTCGTACCCCTACTTCGAACCCGGCGCGCAGGCCACGGTCCCGCTGGACTACCTCGGCCCGGGCTCCGTCGGCGGCCTGGACACGTACCAGTACCGCGCCACGCTGCCCGACGGCACCCAGCGCACTGTCAATGCGGAGCGACGCACGGGCACGCTTATCGACGAAACCTGGTCTCTCCCCTCCGGCGTCTGGGCACTCGATGACGCCTCCAAGTCCGCGGCGGTGGACCGCGCCCGCAGCGAAACGACGTGGCTGCGCGCGCTGCAGATCATGGCGCTGCTGACCCGGTTCGTCGCCGCAATTGCAATCGTGTGGGCGTTGGTGCTCCTTGCGCGCCGCCGCTAAGTACCTGCTGCCCGCCTACGGCACCCTGCTGGTGCTGGGCCTGACCTGGCCGTTTTTCCTACCTGGCGAGGCGTTCGCGCTGCGCGACATGATGGTGCTGCCCGACATGGCGCTCACCCGCGCCTCGCTCGGCTTCGGCGATCTGCCCGCGCGCAACGTGCCGCAGGACGCGCTGCTGGGCCTCGTCCCGTTCCCGGTCCTGCTCGTACGCGTGCTCGTCGTCGGCGCGGCCGCCGCCGCGGCCTTTGCCGGCCACCGACTGGGCACCCACCCGCTGGGCAAGGCGGCGGCGATGACGGTGGCGGTGTGGAACCCGCTGGTCATCGAGCGTCTGCTGCAGGGCCAGTGGTCGCTCGCCGTCGCCGCGTGGCTCATTCCCCTGGTCGCGCTGGGTGGAAGGGCGGGTCCGGTGGCGCAGTGGGTGGCCTCGTTCACTCCCACTGGGGCGATCGCTGCCGCCTGCTTCGTGCGCAACCGGGCGGGCGTGGTTGTTGCGGTGCTGTCGTGCGCGCCGTGGGTGGTGGCGGGTGCGCTCGCCACAGGCGGCGGGACCGCGACTGCAGCAAGCGCTGCCGCGTTCGCGCCCCGCGCCGAGCAGTATGTGGGCACGCTTGGCGCGCTTGTAGGGCTGGGCGGCATTTGGAACGGGGCGGCGGTCCCGGCTTCGCGCGAGGTCGGCTTTGCCCTGTTCGGCATCCCACTGTTCATCTTGCTTGTGCTTGGGTGGCGTGCGGTTCCGCGCCGCTGGCTGGCGTTGGCGGCGGCTGGCTTCGCGGTCGCGCTCGCGTCCTGGGCGGGGCTGACCAACCCCGTGGTCACACACGTACCCGGTGGCGGCTTGCTCCGCGACGCGCAGAAGTGGCTCGTCCTGGCTATTCCGGCGTTCGTCGCGGCGGCAGGGGCGCTCACCCCGCGTCGCGCCGCGGCCGCGTTGGCGTGTGCGCTGTTACAGGTGCCGGACGGTGCGGTGGGCGTCGCAAAGCTGCGCCCTGGCGCTGTCGTATGCCCGGCGGTGGCGCACGCGGGCCGCGATGTGTATTTCGCTGAGCGTGCGCCGCTGACGCTCGTGCGCGGTGAGCCGACGGTCGATGCGGCGCCGAAGTGTATGAATGTCGTGGAGTCCGGGGCTTTGCTTGTCGACGCCACCCTCATCGATCCCCCATCGCCACGGTGGGTCGCGGCGCGCGAAGCTGTGTCGGAGGAGCCGGTCGATGTGGCGCGGCTGCGTGAGCTCGGGGTGGGGCTGGTGGTGTACCCGGACGGGCGGGTGCTGGAGACCGGCACACCCGCGCGCGGGCTGCCGCCGGTGGGGATTGCGCTTTTCGCGGGTTACGTCGCGTCGTTAGGCTACGCGGTATCTGCGGGGAGGCGCTCGCGCAGCTCGGCGGCGAAGGTCTCGGGGTCGGGCACGGAAACGGCGTAGTCGCCGTCTGCGGTGTTGATGCGTACTGTCGGGCCACCGACGGAGTAGCACTCAGCGCCGTCGACCTTCCGTGGGCCGCTTAAGTGCGGTGGGGAGAACATCCAAGACCACACGCTCGGTTGCGGGCCTGCCTCTTCGACGCCGGTGATCCGATCCAGCGGGATCGCGGTTTCTCGGCCTGCAAGGCGCAGCTGCAGGGCGGAGTTACCTCCACGGTCGTCAACGCAGACGTGCAGCGTGATGCGCGAGTAAAAGAAGGCGTAGGCGGCGAAGCATGCCAGGAGAATCCAGCTGAACGGATCGGAGCGGAATCCACCTACGAGGGGCACCACCATCACCGTGGCCACAATCAGGATGGCCAAAGGGACGCCGTTTACCCTGCGGTCTCGTTCCAGGTTGGTCATGTCACAAGCGTAACAGTGTTCACACTTATTTATATTCACACATATATGGATCACGGAAAATTCGTAGAAAAACCCGTTTACCAGCGTATATTCTGTTTTTAGTTGGCCCACGCCAATAAATGCGCAGGCCCAATCATTGAAATCCTTGCATGATTCAACCCGTGCCACTAAAGTTAACCGCAGATGAACACAGGGTTACGTAACCGATAGTCCGGAGGAAGTACCTCAACGACAGAGCAAAGGAGATCGTCATGCAGGACGTCAACAACATCGACTTTTCCATCATCCGCGAGCGCGCACTGCGCAACATCCGCGAAGACCTCATCGCCGAGTGGTCCGACCGCTTCGACGCCGAGGAGATCGGGCTCGCCTTCGATTCCATCCTCAAGGCGCACCGCGATGGCGCCACCCTGGACCACTTCATCCCGGTCCTGGTCGAAGCAGAGATGAGCGCACGCCTGCGATCCGGCAACCTGTGGCCCGCCACTGCTGCGTAAACGTCGCAGACACAGGCGTCGCGTACGCGAGCCGCAAGCACAGCACAACCGCAGCCCCCTCCCCGCACAACGCGGGCCGGGGGCTGCGGTTTTTGCTATACTGTCCTGCTACATGCTGTCGGTAGCGGGATTCCCGGGCCGCGGCGTGCGTCTTAGCGAACACTCACCCGCGCCAGCCCGGGTAAGGCTGGAGACTCTGATCAGGCCCTTTGCCGCACGGCCACCCCTTGCATTGTGACGCGGCCTGCATCGAGCACACGAGCACTCCCCACCAGGGAACGCACAGATAACTGAGTATTACCGCAGTGTTGGAAGACGCACTCCCGCCACACCCGGGACCCGTGAGGGTTGGGATACGGGGACGCATACGTAAAAAGGAAAGGGGCCACCATGTTGCTTGCAGAGGCACTCGCACAACGCGCCGAGGCGCAGCACCGCCTAGACGAGCTGCGCTCCCGCCTGGTTGAGCAGGCGCGCGTGCAGGAGGGCGACGAGCCCGCCGAGGACCCAGCCGAGCTGCTCAAAGAGGCAGCGCACGTGCTGGAACAGATTGAGGTGTTGGTGCGCCGCATCAACCACACCAACTCGGTCACGCCTTTCGAGGGCGACGCCACGCTGACCGACGCAATCGCGCGCCGCGACGCGCTGGTCCGCGCGGGCCGCTTCTACTCCGCGGTCGCGGACTCGGCGACGGCGCGGATCGACCGCTACTCGCGTTCCGAGGTGCGCTACGTGCCCACCGTGGATGCGGCCGCACTGCGCAAGATGTCCGACGGCGCTGCCAAGGAGTACCGCCAACTGGATACGAAGATCCAGCAGTTGAATTGGTCCACGGAGCTGCGCTAGCGCCCCGCCACGTCACCAACCACGTCATCCAGCACCGCGGCGAACTTCTCGCCCGTTGCTGCCCACGAGTACTTCTCCGCCCGCGCTTGAGCGGCGGCGCCGAGGCGGCGACGCAGTGAGGCGTCGAGAAGCAATTGCTCCACTGCCTGGACAAACTCAGCCTTTGTATCGACGAGCAGGCCGGTTTCGCCGTCGATGATGGAGTCGTTGACGCCGCCGGCGCCGCGGTAGCCGACCGTGGGCAAGGCGTGCTGCGCGGCCTCGATCACCGCGATGCCCCAGCCCTCCTTCGCGCTCGGCATGAGGTGCAGCGCCGCGCGCGAGAGGACCGCGTGCTTGTAGGCGTCGTTGACGTGACCGTGGAAGCGGATCTCCGCCCGCCCCGCCGCGTACTCGCGCAGTTTATCCTCCCACCAGCCGGAACCGAGGATGTCCAGCACCACATCGTCGCGCCCAGCGATCGCGTCAATGGCGTGCTCGATGCGCTTGTGCGGCACGAGCCGCGACAGCGTGACCACGTGTACCTTGCCGTCGTCGGGCACCACGGGCAGCTCGTCCGGGATCGGATCGACGCCGTTTTCCACAATCGCGATGTCTCGCTCGCGCACGCCGAGCACCACCAAATCGCTTTTCGACGCCTCGCTCACCGTCACATACCGCGCACCCCGGTACACCCGCGGCGCCACCTTGGACTCCAAAAACCAGCCCAGCCGCCCGATGACCGGGCCCGCCACCGGCCACTGATCCTTGTGGCAGTGGTGCGTAAGCAGGACGACCGGGCGGCGCGTGAACATGCGCGCAAAAAACGGAATGCCGTTTTGCGTATCCACAATCACGTCCGGCCGGTTGCGCCAGATGGACAGCGGCGCCAGCACGTACACGCCGTACTTACCGCCGGCACGCTCGAAGCGGATGCCGCCACGCGTGCTACGCCGCGGCGCATCGGTGTGGCTCGAAGTGCGGAAAATGACCTCGTGGCCCTGCGCCGCGAGGTACTCGCCAACGCGTTCCAGGTAGCGTTCGCTGCCGCCACCCTGTGGGTGGGTGGAGTCGCGCCAGCACATCAGCAGTATCTTCATTGCTATGTACCGTACCCGCCGCCTCGCCACGTTGACACGTTCGCTGCGCCTTCTGCGCTCGTTTGCCTACGAGCAGTTCCGCCCCGCCGTGTTCTACTCCGGCTTGGCGCGCGACACCCGCTCGCTTCTCGACGCCCTGTGGCAGGACACCACGTCCCCCAGCCCAGCCGGCCTCACCGGCCGTGCTGTGTTGGACGTCGGCGGCGGCCCCGGCTACTTCGCCGATGCTTTTTCGGACACTTTCTACATCGGCATGGAACCCGACGTCTCCGAGCTTTCCGCCGCAGGGTTATCGGGCTACGGCGCGGTGCGCGGCGACGGGGCGCACTTGCCCTTCGCCGACGGCTCCTTCGACCTCGTGTACTCCTCCAACGTGGCCGAACACATCCCTAACTGGCGCGCCATGGGCGAGGAAATGCTGCGCGTGGTCAAACCCGGCGGGCTGGTCGTACTGTCTTACACCGTGTGGCTAGGCCCCTTCGGCGGCCACGAGACTGGGGTGTGGGAGCACTACGTTGGCGGCGAGTTCGCACGCCGACGCTACGAGCGCACACACGGAAGACCGCCCAAGAACGTGTGGGGGACCTCCCTGTTTGCGGTCTCGGCCCGCGAAGGGCTTGAGTGGGCAGAATCGACCGGCCGCTTGCTCACCGCCTTCCCGCGCTACCACCCGCATTGGGCGTGGTGGCTTTCGCGCGTTCCCGTCCTCCGAGAGTTCGCGGTTTCGAACCTGGTGCTTGTGCTGCGGGGATAGGCTCGCCAGATTCCATTGCTTTTACGGGGTGCGTGATAGATACTTACCCCGAGGCGGCCGACAGTAGCAGCCCGTATCGATGAGCTCCCTGAAAGAGAAGGACCGCAATGCAACTCCCATCCCAACTTCAAGCTGCAATGAAGCAGATTCCTTTCACCCCACACACGGTGGGAGCGCTTCTAGCCAGCGTGATTGCCCTGATTTCCCTCGTGACAGCTATCGCAGTTGGGGAATCTTCCTCGAAAGCACCAACCGTCGAGCCCCGCGGCGAGAAGTCTGTGATCCAGGTCGTCACGGTGGATGGAAAGACAGCAGGTGTATGCGCACTCGGAGGCCTGCGCCAGGAGAAAGTGCACTACACCGACAAGAATTCCGTCTACTACTGGGAGCTCAAGCCCGGCGAAGAACGCATTGACGCATCATGCCCCAGTGTTAGTGCCCTTTCCTCCGGTAAAAAGCGTTTGGAAGGCCACGCGATAGTAAAGAGCTTCGACGCACCGCAAGTTGTCAAAATTACTGTGCAATAGCGTCGGGACAGTTTACAAGCAGCATCGTGAAACCCCGACTGTCCCACTTCACTTTCGGATTTGCGGGATCTGCCAACACAACGTGGCGACTCATCACGATCGCATGCGCTTTCCTCTCAGTCGCCCTTTTGGACCGCAAACACGGTCTACCAGAGCGATGCTTGGACCTCGAGTAACTTGCGTTGAACCTTTCCATGGGTAAATTGGAGGTCAAGAAAGTGAGGACAAGGTCCCTCGCTATGAGTGAGGATAGGTCTACAGGACAATTTGCGCCTGTAGGCCTTTCCTCTTTTTCTACTAGGGTCGGGCCGAGTAAATTTTCGGGTTAAGCGACAAAATGTGTGCTTTTCTCGGCGTGTCGACTTAAGCGCACGGGATACAGCACAGAACGGGGCTCACAGCACTCGCCGCAAAATTCGCATGACGAAAGGCCCGCCAGTTCACATTCAAACAGGCGGGCCTTTTGCGTCAGCAGGCTAGCTGCGCGCTGCCTTCACGCGCTCAGCAAGCTGGTCGAGCTGGTCGAACAGTTCCTGCGGTACGCGGGAGCCGAGGCCCTCGAGGTACTCGCGGCCGTCCGCCACGTCGTGAGCCCACAGCTCCGGATCCGGGTAGAGCGCCTCCTTGACATCCTCGGCCGGGGTGTCCAGGCCGGTCAGGTCCAGGTCCTCCACCCGTGCGGTGTGGCCAACCGGGGTCTCCTCGGCCCCGACCTTGCCCTCGATGCGCTCCACGACCCATTTGAGCACCCGGGAGTTCTCGCCGAAGCCCGGCCACAGGAAGCGACCGTCCTCGCCGCGGCGGAACCAGTTGACCAAGAAGATGGACGGCAGACGGTCGCCACCGCGCTCGCCCATGTCCAGCCAGTTCTGGAAGTAGTCACCCACGTTGTAGCCGATAAACGGCAGCATCGCCATCGGGTCGTGGCGCAGGGAACCCACCTTTGCTTCCGCAGAGGCAGCGGTCTGGCCGGAGGAGAGCATCGCGCCGATGAGGGTACCGTGCTCCCAGCTCAGTGCCTGGGTGACCAGCGGGACGGTGTCCGGGCGACGGCCACCGAACAGGATTGCGTCCAGCTTCACACCACGCCAGTCGTCGAACTCCGGCGCAGCGGTCGGGCACTGCTTGATCGGTACGCAGTAACGGGAGTTCGGGTGCGCCGCCTTCTCGGCGGAGTCCGGGGTCCAGTCGTTGCCGCGCCAGTCGATGAGGTGGGCCGGCGGCTCGCCGTCCATGCCCTCCCACCAGACATCGCCGTCATCGGTCAGCGCGACGTTGGTGAACAGGGTGTTGCCCGGCTCCATGGAGCGCATGGCGATCGGGTTGGACTTGTAGTTCGTGCCCGGTGCCACGCCGAAGAAGCCATTCTCCGGGTTCACGGCGTACAGGCCGTCCTCCTTGAGGTGCAGCCACGCGATGTCGTCGCCGACCACTTCGGCGGACCAGCCCTCCAGGGTCGGGGTGATCATTGCCAGGTTCGTCTTGCCGCACGCGGACGGGAAGGCGCCGGCCACGTAGTAGTGCTTGCCCTCCGGGCTGGTGAGCTTGAGGATGAGCATGTGCTCGGCCATCCAGCCCTCCTCGCGTGCCATCACCGAGGCGATGCGCAGGGCGTAGCACTTCTTGGCCAGGATGGCGTTGCCGCCGTAGCCGGAACCGTAGGACCAGATCTCCTTGGTCTCCGGGAACTGGGAGATGTACTTGGTGTCGTTGCACGGCCAAGCAACATCCTCCTCGCCCTCAGCCAGCGGAGCGCCGACGGAGTGGAGGCAGTGGACGAACTTGTCGCCCTCAATCTTGTCCAGGGCCTCCTGACCCATGCGGGTCATGACGCGCATGGACATGACCACGTAGGCGGAGTCGGTGAGCTGGACGCCGAGCTTCGGGTCCGGATCACTAATCGGGCCCATGCAGAAGGGCACCACGTACATGGTGCGGCCCTTCATGGAACCGGCAAAGTGTTCCGTCATCTCTTCCTTCAGCGCGGCCGGCTTCATCCAGTTGTTGGTCGGGCCGGCGCCCTCCTCTTCTTCGGTAGAGATAAAGGTGCGGGACTCCACGCGGGCAACGTCGGAGGGGTTGGAGCGAGCCAGGAAGGAGTTCGGGCGCTTCTCCTCGTTCAGCTTGAGCAGGGTGCCCTTCTCTACCAGCTCTGCGGCCAGGCGGTCCCACTCCTCCTGGGAGCCGTCGGCGAAGACCACTTTGTCGGGCTGGAACAGCTCGACCGACTCGTTTACCCAGGCAATAAGTGCTTCGTTGTCGGTTGGGGCCGGGCCCTCCATGCGGTTCACTGCAGTGGTCATGTGCTCTCCTTCATAGTTCACGTCCGCTTTGCGTCCCCGCACAAATCCTCGGGATTTCCAGCGTATCTGAATCGCGGGTGCGCCGGATAAAATCCACGTTTTCCCAGGTAGAACGCTACACCCTGAAGTGACGCACACCATACATTCGCGTGCGGATTTGGGGCCACCACCTCCCCGTTTGGGGGTATACGTCCGCCGCAAAACAAGCCCGAAACAGCACGTCACACTGGGCAAACGGGGGACCGCGCGGGGGTCAAACGGACACCGTTGCCCGACCTGCGCGGCGCCTCCCCCTGGAATGGGGTGGCAAGGGGGGCGTCGATAAGCGTACGAAAGCCCCCTCACAAACTTGCGTCACCGCACGTCATGTGGACAATAAACACAATGAATAACGCTGATTTTTCCCAAACTCCCCGCGAGGGGACTGGCGAGCTGCCCGCCGGGCGCCCGCTGCAAACTGACTTTGGCACCGGGCTGGACTACCCGCGGCTCGGCTCGGTGACCTTCCGCCGCGGCACGCTCACGGAGAACCAGGAGGCCCTGTTCAACGAGCACTGGCCGCGCCTCGGCACGGTGCTGACGAACGAGACGGACGGGCACATTGACGTGGACGAGTGGTTCGGGCGCGCGGGCCACCCCACGATCGTGGAGATCGGCTCGGGCACCGGCACCTCCACCGCCGCGATGGCGCCGCTGGAGGCGGACACCAACGTGATCGCGGTGGAGCTATACAAGCCCGGCTTGGCCAAGCTGCTCGGCGCGGTCGTGCGCGGCGGGATTGAGAACGTCCGCATGGTGCGCGGCGACGGCGTGGAGGTGCTGGCGCGCATGTTCCCGGAGGCCTCGCTCGACGGCGTGCGCGTGTTCTTCCCAGACCCGTGGCCCAAGGCGCGCCACCACAAGCGGCGCATCATCCAATCGGGCACGCTCAATCTCATCGCCACCCGCCTCAAGCCCGGCGGGGTGCTGCATGTGGCCACCGACCACGCGGACTACGCCGAGTGGATCGACGAGCTGGTGGATGTAGAGCCGCTGCTGGAGTACAAGGGCTGGCCGTGGCCGGACGCCCCGCTGCTGACGGACCGCCAGGTGATTACTAAGTTTGAGGGTAAGGGCCTGAACAAGGACCACGTGATCCGCGAGTACCTCTGGGAGAGGAAGTAACCAATGGTTCTGCAGGACAAGACGCACCCGTACACCGAGGGCGCACCGGCCGGGCCGGAGTCCTACCTGCTGGTGTGGGACGCGCCGAACCTGGACATGGGGCTCGGCGCCATCCTGGGTAGCCGCCCCACCGCCGCCTACCGCCCCCGCTTCGACGCGATCGGCCGCTGGCTGGTCGGCGAGGCGGACGAGCGCTCCGCGGAGACGGGCACGCAGGTCGAGCCCGAGGCCACCGTGTTTACCAACGTCTCCCCCGGCAACACCGAGGCAGTGCGCCCCTGGGTGGAGGCGCTGCGCAACGTCGGCTTCGCCGTCTTTGCCAAGCCGAAGGTGGACGAGGATTCGGACGTGGACCAGGACATGCTGGACCACATCGAGCGCCGCTACGAAGAGGGCGTCCTGCGCGGCCTCGTGGTCGCCTCCGCAGACGGGCAGAACTTCCAGGAGCGCATCGAGGAGCTCGCCGCCGAGGGCATCCCGGTGCAGGTGCTCGGCTTCCATGAACATGCCTCGTGGGCCGTGAACTCTGACGCGGTGGACTTTGTGGACCTGGAAGACATTCCGGGTGTGTTCCGCGAGCCGCTGCCGCGCGTCAACCTGGACCACCTGCCGGACGGCGGCGCCTGGATGCAGCCGTTCCGCCCGCTGTCGGCGCTGCTGCACAACCGCGACTAAGGAGGCCTCCCTCGTGTTTTACAGGTGGGGCCGCGTCGCCTTCCGCCACCGCCGGGTCATCCCGCTGGTGGTCATTGCCATCATCCTGGTGATGCAGGTCTTCTTCGGCGCCAAGCTGGGCGACCGCCTCTCGCAGGAGGGCTGGGAAGACCCCGGCGCCGAATCCACGGCCGCCGCACAGATCGAGCAGGACACGTTCGGCCGCGACAACGCCGGCGATGTCATCGTGCTCGTCTCGGCCCCCGGTGGCGTGCAGGACAAGGCGCTTATCGACGCCGCACATACCCAAATCTCTGCCCTCCAGGACAAGCACCCGGAGCAGATCGACCACGTCACCAGCTACTTTGCCAAGCCGAACCAGCAGCAGATCAGCGAGGACGGCACCCAAGCGTTCGCCGCAATCGGGCTGAAAGGTGATGGGGAGCAGACGCTCAAGGACTTCCGCGCGATCGAGCCGGACCTGCGCGCCATCGAGCTATCCGGCGACGCGACCGTGCAGATCGCGGGCGCGACCGCCGTGGCCGACGCACTGGACGACGGCATGGCAGGCGACATCGCCCGCGCCGAGAAGGTCGGCCTCATCTTCGTGGCCATCATCCTGCTCTTCGTCTTCGGCGGCGTGGTCGCCGCGGCGATGCCGCTGATCGTGGGCATCCTGTCCATCCTTGGTTCCCTGTCGCTGCTGTCCATCCTGGCGCAGTTCCAGCAGGTCAACATCTTCTCCCAGTCCGTGATCACGCTGCTGGGCCTGGGCCTGGCCATTGACTACGGCCTGTTCATGGTTTCCCGCTTCCGCGAGGAGCTCGACCGCGGCCTGGAGGTGGAAGAGGCGGTGGCGGTGACCACCACGACGGCGGGCAAGACGGTCTTCTTCTCCGCGCTCATGGTGGGCGTGGCGCTGTCCGGCCTGCTCATGTTCCCGCAGGCGTTCCTCAAGTCCGTGGCATACGGCGCGATCAGCGCGGTCGTGCTCGCCGCGGTGATTTCGGTGGCGGTGCTGCCGGCCTTGTTCGGCATGCTGGGCACACGCATTGACATGTGGTCGGTGCGCCGCACCAGCCGTAAGGCCCGTCGTTTGGAGGATACGGTCTGGTACCGCATCCCGGCGTGGGCCATGCGCAACTCCAAGAAGGTGGTCGTGGGCATCACCGCCCTGCTGTTCCTCATCACCGCCCCGATGGTGGGCATCACCTTCGGCGGCATCAACGAGTCCTACCTGCCACCGTCGCAGGAGACCCGCCAGTCGCAGGACGCCTTCAACGAGGCGTTCCCCGCCTTCCGCACCGACCCGGTGAAGCTGGTGGTCACGGGCGCGTCGAATGAGCAGCTGGGCAACATTGTCATGCAGACTCGCCAGGTCTCCGGCCTGGCCTCGCCGCTGAAGCCCTCGCACCCCACCCAGGACGGCACCACGATCCTCTCCGCCCCGCTAGCAGACCGCAACGGCGGCCAGGAGGTCGTGGACCAGCTGCGTGACCTGGACGTCCCGGACGGCGTGCAGACGTACGTCTCCGGCACACCGGCGATGGAGGTCGAGTCCATCGAAGCGCTCCTCCACCGCCTGCCGTGGATGGCGCTGTACATGGTCGCCGCGACCTTCCTGCTCATGGCGCTCCTCTTCGGCTCGCTCATCCTGCCGGCCAAGGCCGTGATCATGAACGTGCTGGGCATCGGTGCCACGCTGGGCTTCCTCACTGCCGTCTTCGTCGGCGGCCACGGCGCGAGCCTGCTCAACTTCACTGCCGGCCCGCTGATGAGCCCGGTGCTCGTGCTCATCGTGGCGATCCTCTACGGCCTGTCCACGGACTACGAGGTCTTCCTGGTCTCGCGCATGGTGGAGTCCCGCCACAACGGCGCGTCCACCGACCAAGCGATCAAGGAGGGCACGGCACACACCGGCGGCATCATCACCGCTGCCGCCGCCATCATGATCGTGGTCGCGGCCGCCTTCGCCATGAGTGACATCGTGATGATGAAGTACATCGCCTTCGGCATGATCTTCTCGCTCGCCCTCGACGCCACGATCATCCGCCTCCTGCTCGTCCCCGCCGTGATGCACCTGCTTCGCGACGACAACTGGTGGGCACCCCGCTGGGTCAAGCGCGCCTACGCCTCCCTCGGTGAAGGCGGCGAGAGCAGCGCGGGCACCGCGGGCAGCCAGCCCGCGCAGCCCGCCGACGACCCGGAAACCCACCCGGGCCGCGCCGGCGTCTCGGTGGAAGAGAACCACGAACTCGTCCCGTTCCGTGAGCTCATGCGCCAGCTGGAGGAGCGCAAGGCCCTCGAGTACATCCAAAAGCGTGAGCTCGAACGGTAGCCGCGCGCAGGTGATGCGGTGGGTGCGCTGGCTCGCGCCCGTCGTCTTGCTCGCACTCCTCGTCGCCGCGTTCTGGGAGGAGCTCGACTTCCTCGCGGACTCGTGGCGGGCTCTGCGCCGCGCCGTCGCTCACGCGCCCGGCCCGATCGCCGGTGCCGTCGTCGCCGCGTTTGGCGCGATTGTCGCCATGGCCGCGGTGATGAAGATCCTGCTCAACGTCGACGCCAAGCGCACGGACATGGCGCGCACCACGGCGCTCACACTCGGCTCCAACGCCTGGTCCACCACCCTGCCCGGCGGCCCCGCGCTCTCCGCGTGGTTGACCTACCGCGTCCAACGCTCCTGGGGCGCGTCCCCCGGCCTGTGCGGCTGGTTCTTCGTTATCTCCGGCGCGCTTTCCACGGTGTGGATGGCGCTGATCGGGCTCGCCGCCGTCCTCTTCCTCGGCGCCGACCTGTCCGCGGCTACCTTGTGCACGTCGATCGTGCTCACCGTCCTCGTCATCGTCGCCATGTTCTGGGCCACCCGCCACCCGGCACTGCTGACCCGCTGGACCCGCTTCCTCCCCGGCTCCGTGCGCGGCAAGGTCGCCGACGTGATCACGCAGGTCTCCCAGATCCGCATGACCGCCGGCCAGTTCTTCTCCTCCGCGTTTTGCTCCCTGTGCAACCGGCTCTTAGACGTCGTGGTCTTCTACTTCTGCGTCTGGTCCGTCGTCGGCGACGCGCCCGGACTCCACGCGGAGCTCAACCGGGCGAGCCTCATGGGGGTCACGCTCGCGTTCATCATGACCAAGCTCGCCGGCGCCGCCCAGGTCACCCCGGGAGGGGTCGGCACCGTCGAGGCCGCCGCTGCCGCCTCGCTCGTCGCTGCGGGCATGACGCTTGTCGACGCCACCGCCGCCACCCTCATCTACCGCATCATCTCCTTCGCACTCATCACCGCGATCGGCTGGGTTGTCCACCTCGCCTGCTACGCCGGTCGTGGCTACATGCTCGGAGCGCCGTCGCGGTCGGGGTCAGAGTCAGTCGGGCAGTGACGGGTTGAGAGTTCGTCGCGTGGCGTACCTTAGCTCTCGCTTACGCTTTTCCCTGGTTTTCTCTCGTCGTTGTTGTGGATTGCAGATTGCGCTGAATCCCACGCCTCAATCAGGTTTTGGGCCGCATTATCGCCACCTGGAACAAACGTTTTTAGCATGTTCACCACTTCACTAGTCCCCATCGTCCCCTTGTCGGAGTATTCATTAAACAGCAATACGGTTTCTCTAGGGAATGGCAATAGCCCTTGGTTTATATCGACCTTTTCACCATTATTAAGAGCATGCACTGTTCCCAATAGCTTGAGCGCTAACGTCTCTTGTTCGAAAGTCAAGGCCATGAGCATCGCTGTTTTTCGAAAAATTGTCATCGGCGAGGGGAATGGGCTGTGAAGTTCAACCAGGCGTTCAATTTGAACAGACAGATACTCTATTCTCCGCTCCAGGGCAGCGACGTCTACTGAGTCTTCTTCCACAAAAACTCTCCCTACAAAAAGACAAACATCAATGCTTCAGCTATACCAAGGGCTAGTTGCTGACCTACGACTGGTTCAAGGTTGACACGTAGTTTCTCCTTGATGTCCTCCTCGAATTCGCCAGCCTGGTGCAGCGTATTGTCGATGGCATCAGCAATTTGGTTTGGCTTCGAACTAATTGCCCTTGCCATATCATCATCGATAAATCCACGTTTACGAGCTGCTTCGACAACTTCTCCGACCTTGCCGTTGCGCAATATAGAGCTAACGAGTCGCAGCCCTTTCTTTATCAAAAATCCCCTACCCCCAAACGGTTGCGTCTCAGATGTGGGTGAACCTACTGATTCTGTATTTGCTGTTTGCTGTACCCCTTGAGCCGCACTCGGAGTTTGCGGGCCGGGTGCCGTTTCGGCATTGGCCACAGCAACGGGAGCCAGTCCCACACAGATGGCCACGAATAATGACGCTACCCTGCGGATTCTACGATTTAACTTTTCTACCTGTCCCACTTTCCGGTGGGAGTGTTCCTCACTTCCTATTCCTTACTCAAGTTTCAAGATTTCGCAGGTGGGCCCGGCCCCCTGCTGAAAGTGGCCGACGGAATCGAAGCTAAACAGTTTGATCTGCCCGACACACTCCCCGAGCAGGGAAGCCTCATCGATTTAATCGGCCCTGGCCACAATGGGACGCAAAGGCGGACAAAAAGCCGCAGAACGCTGGAAAACCGACCCAAACGGTGACTACGCAACACGTCAACGCGACGTCCTTGGTAGCGCTAATCGAAAAGCGTGCAGCCGGGGGGCGAAGTAGAGCGCACCAGATCGCTGCTTTCTTTGACGATTACTATGCGCAGACAGGCCACTATCCCACTGTGCAGGAGGCTTCCCAAGAGCATGGTGTGAGTGCTCGGACGGTTCAGCGTGCGCTTACCAAAGCGGGCATAGACCTTGGAAGCGGCGGGCGCCCTAAAAAGGGTGACACGCCGTAAGCAATATACGGTTCCCCTGCCCCTCGGGCAGTAGAGAAGAAGAACCTTCGAGCAATCGTGAGCGCTAAAAGGGGAAAGAAGGTAAAGGTCTCACACCGTAAGCAATATGGTTCTTTTGCCCTTGGCAATCGAAATAGATAGTGCAAGACTGCTGGGAAGCAGGGGTGCTCAACCCAGGGTCGCCGTTAAACTAATCCTGATGGTGAATACGCCCAACAACAGCACCAGATACTTGGTAAAGCGAATCGGTAATGGGCCGTATTTTGCACAGGTGGACACTAGATCAGTTACGTAAAGCTGGCGGAGCCGCAGCTCCGCGAAGCAGAGTTGTTAGCTGCTTTTAATCATATGGAAAGCTGGAATTTAAGCTATGGAAGAGCGAAGTTGACTTTCGGCTATCTTTCTCGACTGCAGCCAACTGAAGGAGCAGGGCAGAGCAGGGAGCGGATCACCTGAATGGGGTCAAATTCGTTTCCCGCTTCAAGCGTGGCAATCTGAGATTCTTCCCATTTCTTCATTCGTAGCGAATTTAGCTTCCGGCCCTAGACGCGGGGATTAACAGTTCGCTCTTTATTCTCTAATGTCAATTAAAAGATTGACCATGATGTCCATACGAGTATTGGGGTCTTCTGTCCGTAGAAGTTCTTCTACCTTGCTTTTAAACTCTGGAGATTCCTTTTTAAAAACAGGTTTTTGTGGCATGCGATAAAACGCTTTAAATAGACGTTCATCTTTTTCAATTTCGCGTGCTACTGAAGAGATTTGCTCGTTAGTCGCCCGGAAGGGGTGAATGTCACAGGCACCGAGTGCTCCAGCCAGAGAAACCCAGTCTTCGGTCTCTTCCATTTCTTTCTTGATGATTCTGAATAAATCGTTACGCAACGTGGATCTTAAAAATCTTGCTGTTGACGTTGTTGTTGATGTCGATTGTGTAGCCGCCTGACTTGCTGGCTGTTCGAAAATCAAGTCGGGTTCCGTCGTCTAAGAATACTGTAGAAGGTTTTACCACCGGTTCTTGTCCTTCGGTGGTTTTCATAGAGGCCTCGCCAGTGAATGTGTGGCTGTGCACCAAAGCTTCCATACTTCATTATCGGAGGGAACGCGCCAAATGCGTCTATCGCGGTCGCCGAGCTAGTAAGCATAAACTCCATTCAGCTCGACAGTCTTGAGTCAATACCTGCATGCACATGTCGGTGTAGTGCGCGTTCTCTAGGGGATATTTTGCGGGATCTCCCAATCCTCTATGGGAGATCGGCGTGCGCCCCAATAGTCAATTCCCCACTCTTGAGAGGAGGGAATTGACTCAACTCTCCCGCCGTAGATAAATGTCTTGGGCATGTAATCGCTCTGAGGGATCTTCTCCTGATTTACACGCTGCTCGGGGAGCCACTCAAATGCTCCGATTTGATGCCAGATTTTGTACTGTTTGACGAAGGAAGAGAAATCGCTATAACCGTAAAGATGTACTAACTCATTTACGGTAAATTCTGCAAAACTATCTTTGTCCTCAAAGAAGCGGATTCGTAGCAGAAGATTCCCGATTGAAGTACGCGGTTGTGACTCGACTAGTTCGTCCAGGCGCCAAATAGGCAGCTCACTTACCGCTAAAATAGTCAAGAACGTCTTCCTTTCACGCTGTCGGTTATCTAAAATCGGAGCTTCCCCCAGCTCCCGCAAACCCCGAAGAGCTTGTTCTACGAAGCTCAGCTGCTCCACCGGGCAGTTCTATACACGTAAACGATTCGGGAGAACCGCTAACATATTTGCGGTAGTTTTCGCAATGGTCAGGGGCTGAATTTATTTGGGCAATGTACTGCCGTATTAATCGGTTTACTGTGTGTGGTACTTAGCGGAAGTCTAAGTACCGTGAGTTGAAGAGGCACGGTTAGAGGTAGAAAGCCGACCGAAAACTAGCCATAGTATAGAAACGAAAACGATCGTTTTTAGTACCCAAGATATATCGTGGGTTGTGTATCCAACAAGGACCACAACAAGACCGGATAAAGCGATTCCGGTGACTACCGTCTTCTTGTTCATCGTCTATCACTTTCCGGAAATTGCATCAAAGTCACACCCTACATATCCGCCGCCCTAGCTTGCTGTTGTTCCATTTCGGATTGCTTGGGCGACGGTTTTCGCCGCCTTAGCAGCTGGGATACCCGCTAGAGCTACACTTACTAGACACTTATTCCAAGCGTCTTGCTGTTCTCGCGTGGTGCTACCGTACCTTGAAATGCCGTCAGGAAGTTGACAAGTACGAGGATGGTGGGCGCACTCTTTATATGGGTCTGGGTTCTTGTGCGGGGATTCAACCTGGTTGGGGAACGGATTATTGTAATTTTGGGCGTTTGCGTGTGGTGCAAAAACTGCCAGCGACGGAGTGCTGGCAGTTAGGAGTAAGAGAGTGCGCTTGGCAACCGAGTTATTAGAAATCATGATGCCTACTATAAGAACTAAGTGTGCTTAGTTGAGCGGGGCCGCAGTTAACCTTGCAAGCAGCGTTCTGTTGCCATGGCAGTTCCAATATAGGCCGCGGTTGCCCCTCCGATAGCCAAGCTACCGCCGAGTGTGAGCGGTGCCGTTGCGGCTGCGCCGATAGCCGTAGCTCCAGCCCCCGCCATCATTACCCACTCGGGGGCGCAATTTTGCATGGATACGGGCATGACACCTCCGACGACGGGTGAGTCGTACGATGCAACGATCTCGTTGCCGTCAACCTGTTACTCGATGTTACGGACAGTGCCGTCTTCAAGGAGCGTTGCGGTGGAAAACTGGCCTGCAACTGCTCCGTCTTCATCTACGATCACCACGCTACCGCCCGGCTGCTTTGTGACCGAGCCGTTTGCGACACTGGCAGTGAAGCCATTTTTGCGATCATATTCTTCTGAGTCGTTTCAATACCTTTCTCGATTTCCGGTTGGAGTTTTCAGCTTTGACAGCAGATCACTGATCAAGGTTACTTGTAATCCCGATCACTAACTGCTTGCATCAACCAGGTTACGGAAATGTTGCACTATGCCCGTGAGACACATCACACTTATGATATTCCCCCTCTATACGTCTAATATATTCGTTGAATCAAATTGTGATGCAGGATACAGTTGGCCCCATGAGCTCACAGACTGACAATGTCCTGCGGTTGGTGGAGCAACAGGAGATTGCGTTTATCCGCTCTGGTTCAACGACATATTCGGCAGTTTGAAAACGGCGATGATGTCGTCCGATGAGCTCGAGAGCGCCTTCGAAGAGGGGTGGGCGTCGACGGCTCTTCCATCGAGGGGTTTTCCCGCATTTCCGAGTCGGACACGCTGCTTCGCCCCGACCCGTCGACATACCAGCCGCTGCCGTTCGACGAGGAATCGGGCATCCAGACAGCGCGCATGTTCTGCGACATCACCATGCCGGACGGGGATCCGCTGTTCGCCTGCCCGCGCGAGGTTTTGCGCCGCCAGCTGTACGCCGCGCGCAACATGGGCTTCGAGTTCGTGGCCAGCCCGGAGATCGAGTTCTGCGTGGTCAAACCGGACGCACCGGGGGACGCGGCGACCCCGGCTGACAAGGGCGGCCACTTCGACCAGGCGAAGCGCAACGAGGCGCCGAAGCTGCGCCACCAAGCCGTGAGCGCCTTGGAGTACATGGGCATTGCCAGCGTCCGCATCAATGCAGCCGCCCTGGTACATGGGGTTGTTGGCCACGAAGCCGACCGCTCGGCCGTCGACGCGGCCGAAGGCGCAGATGAGGTTCTCCGCATAGTTGGCCTGGACTTCGACGAGGTCCTCGTCGTCGCCGAGCTGGACCAGCAGGTCCATCATGTCGTAGCCGGCGTTGGTGTCGTCGGGCATGAAAGAGTCCAGCCCGCTGTCGTCGAGCTCCTCGTCCGCGGGCGCGTCGACCTGCGGGGCCGGGTCGAACGTCGAGGTAGGCAGGTGCGCGAGGAGGTCGCGGACGTAGTCGAAGGCCTCCTCCTCGGTGGGCACGACCGCCTGGATGTTGCCGGACTGCTCCTGTACGCGCGCGCCACCCAGCTCGGCGGAGGTGATGTCCTCGCCGGTGACCTCGCGGATCACGTTCGGGCCGGTCACGTACATCTCGGACTCTCCGTCCACGGCGACCACGAAGTCGGTCGTCACCGGGGCGTAGACGGCACCACCTGCGGGCTACGCCCCGACAGTGGGAGCTGGCGTTTCGCAATCTCCGAGTACATCGCCAACGAAGTCACCGCGACCTGGTCCCCTTCGACGAGCTCATGCGGCAGCTGGAGGAGCGCCGCGCGACTAGGCGCGCTCCCACCCCCGCCGCGCGAAGTCCAGACGATGGGTCTATCGTGCGACACATGAGCGTATCTGATGGTCTCGTAAGGTTCCTCGCTGGCGTGCGCAGCGTCGACGGAAAACGAGTCACTCCAGTGGGCTGGCATGCGCACAGCCAGGGCGTGGAGACCCTGCTGGCGAGCTTCCGGCAGGTCCCCGCGGGCGAGCGCGTCCGCCTGGCTAAGCGCACGTCGAATTTGTTTCGCAAGCGCATCGAGCCCGGCGCTGGCCTCGATGTCAGCGGCCTCGGCGGGGTCATCGCCATCGACCCGGTTGCTAAAACCGCGGATGTCCAGGGGATGTGCACGTACGAGCAGCTTGTCGACGCCACCCTGCCCTTCCACCTCGCACCCCTGGTCATCCCCCAGCTGAAGACCATCACACTCGGCGGCGCCGTCTCCGGCATGGGTGTGGAGTCCACCAGCTTCCGCAACGGCCTGCCACACGAGTCTGTCATCGAGATGGACGTGCTCACCGGCACCGGCGACATTGTGCGCTGCTCACGCAAGGAGAACGTGGACCTCTTCCGCGCCTTCCCCAACTCGTACGGCTCCCTCGGCTACGCGGTGCGCCTGAAGATCGAGCTGGAGTACGTCGCGCCGTACGTGGAGCTGCAGCACGCACGCTTCCACTCCCTGCGTGACTTCCAGGAAGCGCTCAGCGCCGTCTCCGCCTCCGGATCGTGGGACGGCCGCACGGTGCACGGGCTTGACGGCGTAGCCTTCTCCCCGGAAGAGCAGTACCTGGTGCTCGCCTTCCAGGCCGACGACGCCCCGGGCACCTCCGACTACACGCGCGACGCGATCTTTTACCGCTCCCTACAGCACCCCGAGGGCATCACGCACGACTTCCTCACGATCCGCGACTACATCTGGCGCTGGGACACCGACTGGTTCTGGTGCTCGCGCGCCTTTGGCACGCAGCGCCCGAAGGTGCGCCGGTTCTGGCCCCGCGAGCTGCGACGCAGCGCCTTCTACTGGAAGTTGGTCGGGCTGGACAAGAAGTACGATCTGGAATACCGCTTCCTCAAAAAGCCCAAGAACCTGCCGCGCACCGAGCGCGTCGTGCAAGACATCGAGGTCACCGACGCACATGTCGCCGAGTTCCTCGACTGGTTCTTCCAAGCCAGCGAGATCGAGCCCGTCTGGCTCTGTCCCATCAGGTTGCGCAGCGACTCGGCTGCGCTCTCACAGCTTGGTCTGCCTGAGCACGCCCCGTGGCCGCTCTACCCGCTCGAACCGGGCACAACCTGGGTCAACGTCGGGTTCTGGTCGGGTGTGCCCGCCGACCACGTCTCGCCCGCCCAGGAGCCGGGCGCCTTTAACAAGGTGATCGAGCGCAAAGTAAGCGAGCTGGGCGGCCACAAGTCGCTCTACTCCGAGGCCTTCTACGAACGACCCGAGTTCGAACGCCTCTACGGCGGCGACCTGCCAGAGCGGATGAAGGCCACGTACGACCCGGACCGACGCTTCCCGGGCCTGTTTGAAAAAACTGTCAACAACGCATAGCGCACACCGCAGCGCACAGGAGAAGAATGCACATGAGCAAGTTCGTACCAATGACCGTGGCCGACATCGTGGATACCCTGTTCCCCACGTACAACCCGTTCCGCTGGGAAGCGTTCGACGGGTCCTCCACAGGGCCGGTGGGCGCGGAGCACACGGTGCGCGTGAACAGCCCGGAGGGGCTGTCCTACATCGCCACCGCACCTGGCGACGTCGGCCTGGCGCGCGCCTGGGTCACCGGCGGACTCGGGGTCGAGGGCGAGCACCTAGCACACCCGTACGCGGTGTTTGATAAGCTGCGCAACCTCTACGCCCACTACAAGCGCCCGAACCCAAAGGAACTCTGGCGCATCGTGCGCTCCTTGCGCGGCATGGGTGCGTTCCAGATCCAGCCCGTGCCGGAGGCGGAGCAGGCCTCCTGGTTTGAGCGCACCGTTCGCGAGGGCCTCGCGCCCCACTCCAAGGAGCGCGACGCGGAGGTCATCTCCTCCCACTACGACGTGGGCAACGACTTCTACGAGCTGTTCCTCGGCGAGTCCATGGCCTACACCTGCGCCTACTACCCCACCGAGGACGCCAGTCTGGACGAGGCCCAGGAAAACAAGTGCCGCCTCGTCTTTGAAAAGCTCCACCTCAAGCCGGGCGACCGCCACCTGGACATCGGCTGCGGCTGGGGCACGATGGTGCGCTACGCCGCCAAGCGCGGCGTGAAGTCACTCGGCGTCACCCTGTCCAAGGAACAGGCCGAATGGGCGCAGGCGAAGATCAAGGAGGAGGGACTCGAGCACCTCGCGGAGGTACGTCACCTGGACTACCGCGACGTCACCGAGTCCGGCTTTGACGCGGTCTCCTCCATCGGGCTCATGGAGCACATCGGGGTAAAGAACTACGCCTCCTACTTCGACTTCCTCTCCAGCAAGCTGCGCCCGGGCGGCGTGATGGTCAACCACTGCATCACGTTCCCGGACAACCACAAGACGAACAAGGGCGATTTCATCGGCCGCTACATCTTCCCGGACGGCGAGCTCACCGGCTCCGGCACTATCGTGCGCAAGATGCAGGACCACGGGTTCGAGGTTGTCCACGAGGAGAACCTCCGCTTCGACTACATGCGCACGCTGCGCGATTGGTGCGAGAACCTTAAGGAACACTGGGACGAGGCGGTCGAGCTCGTCGGGCTGAACACGGCCAAGCTCTGGGGCATGTACATGGCGGGCTCCGAGTGGGGCTTCGAGCACGACATCGTGGAGCTGCACCAGGTGATGGGCATCAAGCTGGATAGCGAAGGCTCCCGCGCCGGCACGCCCGAGCGCCGCTGGTGGAACGACTCGGTATTCTAGGCGCGGTGTTTTCAGTACCGCGAGGCGCTAGCATGGCGGGTATGAAGAAAACGATTTCGAAGCCGTACGCCATCGCCGCTGACTACGTCGCTATCGCGGTGTTTGCGCTGCTCGCGCGCGCCGCGCACCAGACCGAGGAGATGCCGTTTAACTTCACCGGCTGGCTGTCCACGCTGTGGCCATTCGCGCTCGGAGTGACGCTCGGCTGGCTCATCGCCCGCGATAACAAAGGCGGCATCATTTGGCCGGTCACCGTCATCACCGGCCTGGTCATTTGGGGGATCCGCAACCAGTCCATCCCGCACTGGTCCTTCATCATCGTGGCCACCGTGATGTCCGCGCTGCTCATGCTCGGCTGGCGCGGCATTGCCAAGCTGGTGGCAAAGAAGGGCTAGAAGCTCGACCCGAAGTTGTACATCGGGTCGCCGGTCTGGATGCCGTTGACAAACCAGACGAGCATGCTGATCAGGTCGCCGGCGAGATCGAGGGTGGAAGAGAGCATCGAAGCTATACCTTTCTGGTGAGGAGATCGTACGGTTAGCCTATCGGCACCGTAACCATTTCGTTACAGCGGGCTGATCGTGTGCTTCTTCGGCAGATCGGACTCCCGCTTGGTGGAGAGCTGGCGCAGGGCTCGTCGTAAAGCAATGCGCGTCTCGCTCGGCTCGATCATCTGGTCAATGTACCCGCGCTCCGCGGCGACATACGGCGAGGTCATGTTCTCGTCGTAGAAGTCCATGAACATCTTCTTCATCGCCTCGCGCTGCGCGGGGTCCTCGATGGCGGCGAGCTGCTTGCCCTGGATCATCACCACGGCAGCAGAGGAACCCATCACGGCGATCTGGGCGGTGGGCCACGCCAAGTTGATGTCGCCGCACAGGTTCTTCGAGCCCATCACCGCGTAGGCACCGCCGTAGGCCTTACGCACAATCAGCGCGACCTTGGGCACGGTCGCCTCCACGCCCGCGAAGGCGAACTTCGCGCCGCGGTGAATCAGTCCCTCGCGCTCCTGCTGCACGCCCGGCAGGTAGCCCGGGGTGTCCACCACGTAGACGATGGGAATGTTGTACGCATCGCAGGTGCGGATGAAGCGTGCGCCCTTGTCGGCAGCATCGGCGTCGATGCAGCCAGCCTGGTACATGGGATTGTTGGCCACAAAACCGACGGCGCGGCCGTCGACGCGCCCGAAGGCGCAGATGAGGTTCTCCGCATAGTTGGCCTGGATCTCCACCAGGTCCTCGTCGTCGCCGAGCTGGACAAGCAGGTCCATCATGTCGTAACCGGCGTTCGTGTCGTCGGGCATGAAAGAGTCCAGCTCGCTGTCGTCGAGCTCCTCGTCCTCCGGCGCCTCGACAACCGGGGCCGGGTCGAACGTCGAGGTAGGCAGGTGCGCGAGGAGGTCGCGCACGTAGTCGAAGGCCTCCTCCTCGGAAGCCACCACCGCCTGGATGTTGCCCGACTGCTCCTGCACGCGCGCGCCACCCAGCTCTGCGGAGGTGATGTCCTCGCCGGTCACCTCGCGGATCACGTTCGGGCCGGTCACATACATCTCGGATTCGCCATCGACGGCGACCACGAAGTCGGTAGTCACCGGGGCGTAGACCGCGCCACCGGCGGACTTGCCCAGCATGATCGAAATCTGCGGGCTGCGGCCCGACAGCGGGAGCTGGCGCTTCGCAATCTCGGAGTACATGGCCAGCGACGTCACCGCGTCCTGAATGCGGGCGCCACCCGAGTCCTGGATGCCGATGACGGGGCAGCCGATCTTGATGGCAAACTCCATCACCTCGACCACCTTGCGGCCAAAGGTCACGCCGACAGAACCGCCGTAGACGGTCTTGTCGTGCGCGTAGATCGCCACCGGGCGGCCGTCGATACGCCCGTAGCCGGTCACCACGCCGTCGGAGTAGACAGCCTTGTCATCACCCGGGGTGCGCGCGAGCGCCCCGATCTCCACGAAGGAGTCCTCATCCAGCAGGGCGGCGATGCGCTGGCGCGGAGTCGTTCGGCCGGCGTCGTCGCGGCGCTTGCGGGAGCGCTCCGAGCCCGGGTCCTGGGCCTTTTCCAGCCGGGCGCGCAGGTCTGCAAGCTTATCGGCGGTTGTCATGCTCAATCCAATCGTTCATGTGCTTGCCCACGATCCCCACCGCGGGCTCGTCCACCACAGCGAGGTGGTCGCCAGGCAGGTGCACGATGGTCAGGTCCTTTACGATAGCGCCCCAGCCACCATCTTCGTCAATGTGCGCGTAGTTCGGCTCCAGCTGGATCGCGCCGTCGTGCATGCGCTCGGCGCGGAACAGCAGCACGGGCACGGTCACGTCGGCCCAGCGGGTGAAGTCCAGGTGGTTGAGGATCTGGTTATCCACAAAGGAGGCGCGCTGGTGCTCGAGCACCCCGGCGGCCAGGCCGTGCTCGGAGGCGTCGGTCGTAGCGAGGAACTGCGAAAGCATCTCTAACAGCGCGTCCTCGCCCGCGGTCTCGAGCAGCTCGTAGGGCACCTCGAAGTCCAGGCCGTACGTCTCCTTGGCAAAGGCGGCGTAGCGGCCCCAGCGCGCCTTCGTCTCCTCCGGCGTGTCCGGGATCGGCTCGCTCGGCTGCGTCGTATCCAGCAGCGCAATGAAGTCGATTGTGTCATTGCCCAGCTGGTGCGCGACCTCGTAGGCCAGCGCGCCGCCGAAGGACCAGCCGGCGAGCACGACCTTGCGCCCCTTCGCCAGCTCGGTGATGTCCTTCACGTACGCCGCGGCACGCTCCTCAAGCGAGCCCTCGAGGCGCTCCACGCCGTAGACCGGCACGTTGTCGCCGAGTCGGCGCGCCAGCGGGGCGTACACGCTCGAGGACCCACCCGCCGGGTGGAACACAAAGACGGGGTTGACCTCGTCGGAGCCGTCGCGGAAGACGCGAATGTTGCCCTCAACCTCGGTCTCGAGCCCCTCGCGCACAATGTTCGCCAGCGGCTCCAGCGTCTCCGCCTCGAGTACCTGCTGCGCGGTGACCTCGATGCCGGAGCGCTCGGTGAGGTGGTTGGCAATGTCGTGCGCTTGGGCATCGCTAATCGACGCCAACGGGGACGTCACACCAGCCGCGGCCTTCCCCGCGTACTTCGCCCAGGCGCCGAACACCATGCGCTCGGAGGCGTCGCGCGGGGCCACGCCGACGCCCTGCGCCGGTTCGGCGGATTCCGCCTGTGCGGAAGGCGTGCTGGGCTCCGCCGGTGCCGCGGCCGGAGTTTCCGCCTGTGCGGAATTTTCGCGGCCGGCCACGACCTCTTCGACGATGCGGATGACGTCGGAGACGGAGGCGTCGCGAAGCGTCTGCACCTGCAGCGGCGGGATCTGGAAGTCGTTTTCCACCTGGTTCTTGATGCGCATGCCCATCAGCGAGTCCAGGCCGAGGTCGATCAGCGGCAGCTCGTCGGGCAGGTCCTCCGGGTCGTAGCCCATGGATTCGGAGACGATGCCGCGCAGGCGGTCCGCCACCGTCTCGCCGGAGGCGGGGTCCCAGCGCACGGCCTCGACACCTTCGGTGCCTGCGGCACCCTCGCTCGCGCTCGGTGCGGTGGCGGCGTCACCCGTCGGGGCGATCTCCGCCACGCCCGCGAGCTGCTCATCGCCGCCGAGCGACAGCGTGGTGACAAACCCCTCCGCGAGCAGCGTGTCCTCGTTGAACACCTTCACGCTCGCGCCGCCCAGGCTCGGCTGGACCACCGTGGTGACCTCGCCGTCGGCGGGCAGGTAGCTGTGCTCCTCGCTCGCCACGACGCGGGCGCCCGGGAGCACCTCGGCCGCCGCGGCCTCGATGAGCTGGTAGGGGCTAAAGACCTGGTCGGCCTGGGTAGCAAAGGCGACCTTCCCGCCGGGCAAGCGGACCTTAGCGCCCAGCAGGGACCCGCCCGCCGCCGAGGGCCGGGCGGCCGTCCAGTAGGAGTTGGTGTGGAAGGCGGTGCGGGGGGCGTCGATAAGCGAGCCCTCGCCGTAGAAACCAGCGAACTTCACGGGCACGCCGCCGACGTAGAGTTTGGCGGCGAGATCCAGCAGCGCGCCGACCTCGTCCACCTTGCGCTTGTTGGTAAACAGCAGCTGCGCGTCCGGCTTGCCCGCGGCGAACGCGGTGTTCATCATGCCCATGAGCGCGACCGGGTTCGGGGTGACCTCCACCAGGGTGGTGTGGCCCGCGGCGAAGGCGGCCTCGGTGGCGTCCTGGAAGTAGACCGGCTGGCGCGTCATGCGCAGGAAGTAGTCCATGTCGTGCACGACCGCGCCCGCCGGGTAGACCTCGCCGCGGTCCACGGAGGTGAACAGCGGCACGGTCAGCGGATGCGGCTCGATGCCGGCGATGCTGCCGGCCAGGTCGCCCAGGATCGGGTCGAGCGCGCTCGTGTGGCCCGCGCCGCGCACCTTCAGCTTGCGGGCGAACTTCTCTTCCTTGGTCAGGGCGTCCACGATGTAGTCCACGGCCTTGCCCGGGCCGCCGACGGTGGTCATGCCCGGACCCGCGTAGACGGCGGGCTCCACGCCCGCGGCCTCCGGGTGGGCCTGGATGAACTCGGCGAGCTGGTCGCGGGACAGCTCCACCACCGCCATCGCGCCCTCCTGGTCGGTGCCGGCGATCATGGCTTCGCCCTCGCCCATGAGGCGGGCGCGCTGGGTGGCAATGAGGATGGCGTCCTTGTCCGAGATGCCGCCCGCGGCGTAGGCGGCGGCGATCTCGCCCATAGACATGCCCATGGTTGCCGCCGGGGTGATGCCCATGGCGGCGAGCAGGTCGGTCTGCGCGATCTGGATCGCGGTGATGGTGACCTGGCCGGTCTCGGTGTCGTAGGTCTGCCCGTCGTCCGTGATGATGTCCAGCATGGACCAGCCGCCCTCGAACTGCACGTACTCGTCGAGCTCACGCATGCGCTGCGCAAAGAGCGGGGAGGCGTCGAGCAGCTGCTTGGCCATCTTGCGGTGCTGCGAGCCGAAGCCCGAGTAGACGAAGACGGGGCCGACCGCGCCCGGCGCGTCGGCGGCGACGATGCCGGGGCCGATCTTGCCGTCGGCCACCTGACGCAGGCGCTTCACGGCCTCCTCGGTGGTCGCGGCCTGCACGACGGCGGCGGAGCGGCCGTGGTTGCGCTTGGCCAGCGAGCGGGCGATGGGCGCGAGGTCCGCGTCGGCGCGGCCCTCCAGGAAGTCCGCGAGCTGGGCCGCGGCCTCTTTGCGGCGCGAAGGCAGCAGCCCGGAGACCGGCAGCGCGACCTGCTCGGCGGCGCCGGCGACGAAGGCGGCGGCGTCGGTGTTTTCGGTGTCCACGGCCTCTGCGGTGTCCGCTGCCTCGTAGTCAGCGGGATCGAAGTCGGTGACCACCACGTGCGCGTTGGTGCCGCCGAAGCCGAAGCCAGACAGGCCCGCGACGCGGCGCCCGGAGTACCGGGGCCACTCGCGCGGGTCCTGCACGACCTCGATGCGCTCCGCGTCAAAGTCCACGAAGTGGTTCGGCGCGGTGAAGTTCGCGCTCGCCGGGATAGTGTCGTGCTTGAGCGCCTCGATCACCTTGATCATTGCCACCACGCCGGCGGCGGATTCGGAGTGGCCCACGCTCGACTTCGCCGAGCCCAGCAGCAGCGGCTCGGTGGCCTCGCGGCCCCGGCCGAGCACCTCGCCCAGCGCGGTGGCCTCAATCGGGTCGCCCAGGATGGTGCCGGTGCCGTGAGCCTCGACGAGGTCCACCTCGTGCGGGTCCACGCCCGCGTCGGCGTAGGCGCGGCGCAGCACGTCTACCTGCGCGTCCGGGTTCGGGGCGGTCAGGCCGTTGGAGTGGCCGTCGGAGTTCGTGGCGGAGCCCTTGATCACGCCGAGGATCTCGTCGCCGTCCGCCATCGCGTCCTCCACGCGCTTGAGCACGACGAAACCGGCGGCCTCGGAGCGGACGATGCCGTCGGCGTCGTCGGAAAAGGCGTGGATGCGCCCGGTGGGGCTGATCACGCCCAGCTCGGAGAACATCAGCGATGCGAACGGGTTGGCCAGGATGTTCACGCCGCCAGCCAGCGCCACATCGGCCTCACCATCACGCAGCGCGCGCACCGCGTGGTGCACGGAAACCAGCGACGAGGAGCAGGCCGTGTCCACGTTCATGGACGGGCCGCGGAAGTCAAAGGCGTAGGAAATGCGGTTCGGGATAATGGAGCTCGCCGAGCCGGTCAGCGCGTACGGGTGCGCCTGCGCCGGGTCGGCGCCCATGAGCATGCCGTAATCATTTGCCGAAGAGCCCACGAACACGCCGACCTGCGCGCCGCGCAACGAGTCGGCCGGGATGTGTGCGTCCTCCAGTGCCTCCCACGCGACCTCGAGCATGATGCGCTGCTGCGGGTCCATATTGGTGGCCTCGAGCGGCGACAGGCCGAAGAACTCGTTGTCAAAGGATGCAATGTCGTCGAGGTAGCCGCCGTCCGTGGACTCCTCCGCCATCTTGGTGCGCAGGTAAGGGTCGCCCGTGTACTCGCTCCACCTGCCTTCGGGCAGCGGGCCGGTGGCCACGGTGCCGTCGACAAGCAATTGCCAAAACGCCGCCTGATCCTTCGCGCCCGGGAAGCGGCCGGCCGAACCCACAATCGCGATGTCGCGCTGCGCCGGGGCAAGTGCTTCACGACGCCCACTCGCCCCCTCACTCACGCCCCCCTTCGGCTCGGGCCGCTCGGGCTGCTCGGGCGCAGTCAGCGCCTTGGCCAGGGAGAGGATGGTCGGGTGCTGGTAGGCGATAGTGGGGTCGACGCGGCGGCCGAGCGTGCGTTCGAGCTCGCCGGAGAGCACCACGGCATCACGAGACGACAACCCGTAGGCCTCGAGCGACTTGGCCGGATCGACCGAATCGGCACCAGTAACGTCGGCGGCCTCGGCAGTCTGGGCCACCCATTCCTGCAGCCAGCGGATCAGTTCAGTCTCAGTCATTGCGCGTGAGTTCATAACACCTAAGGTTATCGTCCTACTGCGGGTTCGCGTTAGCACGCTCCTGGAATTGCTTTGCGTTCACCCGGCGCGCAATCTTGCCCGACGATGACCGCGCGATCTCGTTCGGCGCGCGGAACTCCACTACGTCCGGGGACACGCCGTGGTGCGAAGATACGGCCGCGCGGATCGCTTCCTCCGCGGCGGCGTCGCCGGACGCGTCGGCGGTGTCGCCGCGCTCGACAAGGATGACCAAGCGCTCCACGTCATCGCCCGGGACGGAGAAGGCGGCGACGGAGTCCTTGCGCACATGCTCGGACGCCTCCATCACGGTGGCCTCGATGTCCTGCGGGTAGTGGTTGCGCCCCGCCACGACGACCAGGTCCTTCACGCGGCCGGTGATGTAGAGCTCACCGTCCACGAGCACGCCGAGGTCGCCGGTGTTGAGCCAGCCGTCCTTTGGCAGGCCCTCCTGGAGGGTGGTGCCGATGGTGTTGGCGAAGGTGTCGGCGGTCTCCTCCTTGCGCTCCAGGTAGCCGCCGGCCACGTTCGGTCCGTTGACCCAGATCTCGCCCACCGAATTTTCCGGGACCTCGTCCTTGGTTGCCGGGTCCACGATGGCAAAGCGCATCCAGCTCACCGGCTGGCCGTTGGACGCGAACTGGACGCCCTCGCCTTCCGCCACCTCGGCGGCGGTGCCGGCCGCGAGCTGCTCGCGGTCGAAGGAGGTAAAGCGCGGCAGCTCCGGCGTCTTGCCGGCCTGCGGGGTGGATACCAGGAGGGTCGCCTCGGCCAGGCCGTAGGAGGGGCGCAGGACCTCGCGGCGCAGGCCCGACTTGCCAAACGCGGTGAAGAACGCGTCGACGCCCGGCTTGGTCACCGGCTCGGAGCCGATGATGATGCACTCGAGCTGGGAGAAGTCGTAGTCCTCGGCTGCCTCGGGCCCGTTGGGCGCAGCGTAGCGGGCGGCCATGTCCAGCGCGAAGTTCGGCGCGACGGTGTAGATGTGCATGTCCTCCGGGTCCGACTCGCGGCGGGAGAGGCGCTCCATCCAGCGCTTCGGCTGCTGCACGAAGTCCTGCGGCGTGAAGATCTCCATCTCGTTGCCCAGGATGATCAGCAGCGTGGTGACCACGATGCCCATGTCGTGGTGCAGCGGCAACCAGGACACCAGGCGCATCGGCTGCTGCACGCCCACGCCGCTGTAGATCTGGATGACGTTGGACACAATGGACTCGTTGGTCAGCTTCACGCCCGCCGGGGTGCGGGTGGAGCCGGAGGTGTACTGCAGGAACGCGGTCTGGTTCGCGGTGTCCGTGCCGGCGGCACCCGCCGCCTCTGCCGCCGCGCGCAGCTCGCCCCAGCCCTGGGCCAGGGTGTCCGGCAGCGCGTCGACGGCGATGATGCGCGGGCGCTGCGCCGACGGCAGGTCGGCAAAGTAGGCGCGCACTGCGGCGGCGCCCTTCTTGTTGGTCAGGACCGTCTTCGCGCCGGAGTCATACAGCACGGCGCGCAGGTGGCCCTCGTGGCCGGGCTCGTTCGGGTCATAGAGCGGGACGGGCACCTGGCCCGCGTACATCGCGCCCATAAAGCCGAGGATGTACTCGGGCGAGTTGGCCGCCAGGATGGCGACGCGGTCGCCGGGCTTGCCCACCTGGGCCAGGCGCACGGCGATCGCTTTGATGCGGGTGTTGACTTCACGGCGCGTGTACACAACGGAGTTGCCCTCGGCGCTATCGGAGTAGTCCCAGAACCTGATGCTCACGGCGTCTGCCTGCCCGGCTTGCTCGGCCGCGGCGTAGAGCATCTCCGTCATGGCGGGGATGGTAAATCCCGGCGGGATCGTGATGTTTCCGGCCTCGTCGAGGAAGCGTGCGATGATTGCGTCGAGATCCATGTCTGGGCCCTCCAAAAATTAGTTAGTACCTACAAAGCATCTATAGTAGTGCGCGCCCAATCCAGCGTCCACTGTGGTGTGGTCGTTCCCGGAATCACATCCGGGTTTGTCGCATACATCGCGTGGTTTCCGCTTGCCATTACTAACTCCTGCGCACGCTCCAGCGCGTTGCCCACACGCGCAGGCGCATCGCACACGGTGTCCGCGGGTGCGCAGATCTCAAAGGCGCGGTCCGCAACCTCGCCAAACCCGCCGGGGCGAGCGCCCGTCATAGTCGCGCCCGGCGTCACGCCGTCGGCCACCAGCTGCAGCGGCTGCAGCGCGATCTCCGCGCCCACGCCGGTCACCGGCGCGCCCGGGTTCACACCCACGCCGTTCTCGCGGCGCCCGTCCGCAATCATCACCGCGCCAAGCAGGCGCTCCGGCGGCACAGCGTTCATCCCGGTACCAATCTCGTTGGCAATGTCGCCCACGATCACCGCGCCCTGGCTGAACCCGGCGATGATGAACTTGGTGCTCGGACATGTCGTCGCCACGTGCTTCAGCTCGCCGTTGAGCTTCGCCTTGCCCTCGGCGCGGGAGTCGTCATACGTCATCTCGCGCCGGCCATGCTCAGTCTGGATGTTCCGGAACTGCGCGGTGTACGGCACGGTGAACACGCGGACGTGGTTGATGTCGTACTCCTGCTGGAGCGGCTGCGTGATGGAGAGCATGAAGCTCTGCGGATTGGCCTGCGGATTGAACGGGTCATCATCCGCCGAAGACTCCCAGGTGCCGGGCACGGAGACGAACTCGACGGCCGGGCACCAGTCCGGCTCGGCCGGTTGCTCCGGGTCCTGCGACCCGCCCCCGGTCTCGCCCTGGCCGGGCACCGGGGACAGCGCCGAATCACCGGATTGGTCCGACGCCTGCCACTGGTAGACCCCCAGCCCGATGACTGCGAGGACCACCAGGACGGCTGCAACCACAAAAACGTTGCGCCCTTTGCGCATGAAGTGCCTTTCTTAGCAGAGGTTCGCGCGCGCGGTGTCCGCAATCAGCGTGCCCAGGGCAGCGGGGTCCATGTCGGTGCGCCGCTGCGCCACGAGCTGGCCGGCGACCGCGTCGCGCGTGACGGTATCGTCCGAGCACACGGTACGCCCCGTGGCTGTGAGTTGGTCCTCAACTCCCTCCACGTTCAGTCCGTTCTCGCGGAGCTGCTCCAGGTAGGTCTCCTCCTGCGCGGTAAAGCCCGAGACCTGCTGCGGCACCGAGGTCACCTCCTGCGCCGGTTGGTCCTCCGGCCGCGAGCCGGACTGGGCCGCTGGGGCCTTGGAGCTCGTCGCCTCAGAGCGGGTGGTACCGGGGGCGGCGGTCGAGGACTCTGCCGGGGCGGAGGAGGACTGCTCAGCGCTTGCCGACGCCTTCGCGTCCTCGCCATCAACAGTGGTGGAACCGGAGCAGGCGGCGAGAGAAAGGGTGAGCGTCGCTAAGCACAGGGCTCCGAGACGCCTCATCGCTTCACCACCGTGCCATTGACCTGCTCCAGGGTGCCGTGCTGGAAGCTGATGGTGAGACCGCCGGCGCTGATGTCCTGCATGTCCGAGGTGGGCCAGCCCAGCTCGCCCTGCTCGTAGCCGCGCTTGCCCCACTCGTCGAAGATGTCGCCGTAGTAGATGACGTGCGCGCCGGACTCAGCGGACCAGTAAATGTTGCCCTTCTCAAACGGCTGGAAGAAGCCGCCCTTGATGGCAATCTCGTTGCCCGTGGGGAAGCCCAGGTCCGAGGTGGCGGTGCCCATCTCGCCGTACTTCGCGCCGATCGCGCCGTGGACGATGTGGTGGGTGCCGTCCGGGTTGCGAGTGAGGAAGCCGCCCTGGAACTGCTGGACGTAGCCCTCGCCAACCTTGTTGGCCTCCTTGACCGGGTACTTCAGGTCGCCCGTCTCAAAACCGTTCTCGCCCCAAGCCTGGAACATGTCGCCCGGGATGGCGTACGCGCCGGTCTCTGGGGTCCAGTAGATGGAGCCGTTTTCAAAGTGCACGAAGCGGCCGACGCCGTCCGGGGTAGCCTGCTCGCCCGTGGTGGGGAAGCCGAGCCAGCCCTGCGCGCCGCCCAGGCCGCTGTACTTGGCCAGGATGGCGCCGTACAGGGCGTGCGCGCCGGTGTTGGGCGCCCAGAAGGCGGTGCCGCCGCGGAAGTCCTGGGCCTTGCCCTGCTTGTCCTTGCCCGCGTCGTACTCGTTGTTCACGCAGGAGCCGATCGAGCCGTCCGCGGTGACCTCGGCGATCGCGCCAACCGGGGTGCAGTCCGCGCTGCGGTCTGCCTCGGCCACGCCGAGCGAGTTGGCGATGTAGGGCCACGCCTGCGTCATCTCGAACTGCCAGTACTCCCAGGAGTGCACGCCGGACGGGCGGAACTTCACAATCGGCTTAACGTTGGTGCGGCTGGCGTAGTCCACGAAGGTCTGGGTGGACAGACGCGAGAGCACCTCGAGGCCCACGCCCGCCGGGTTGGCCGCGCCCTTGGCCACGGAGTCCGGGCTGCCAAAGTCGTCGCGGCCCGAGCCGGAGGAGACGTAGACCGTCTTACCCTCCAGGTTCTCAATGCCCAGCTTGGGGTCGTGGTCGATCCAGTCCTGCGAGCCGAGCGGGCCCCACATGGCCTCCGCGTCGTAGCCGCCCGCGTCCAGCTGCGCCGCCTTGATCGCCGACGGCATGCCGGTGGTCGTGGTGTCCAGGTAGCCGGAGAAGGAACCGACGAAGTCGAACAGGTGCGGGTTGCGCTCCGCCAGGTTGATTGCCGCGGTGCCGCCCATGGAGATGCCGGTCAGCGCGCGCTTGTCGTTGGAGCGGAAGCGGTTGTGCAGGACCGGGATGAGCTCCTTGGTAAAGAAGGTCTCCCACTTGTAGTTCTTGCCGTTGTTTGGGCGCTGCCAGTCGGAGTAGAAGGAGGACTCGCCGCCCACCGGCAGGATCACGTTGACGTTCTTGTCGGCGTAGAACTGCTCGATGTTGGTCTCAATGGTCCAGCCGTTCTCGTCATCACGCGCGCGCAGGCCGTCGAGCGCCCAGACTTCCGGGAACTTCGCGTCCGGGTTCTGGTGCCAGTCGCGCGCCAGGAGGATCTGCACCTGCATGAGTTGGTCAGGCATCGCCGCGGACTTGATAAACACGGCGACGCGGCGGTTGGTCAGCCACTCGATGCGGTCCACGCTCACGCCGTCCGGCAGGCCCGGGATCTGCGGGTGCTCGTCGACCTCGATCGGGGTCCGCGCCGGCGGATCCTTCGGACGGATCGCGTCCGAGAGACCGCGGGAATCGCCGAACGTGCTGCTGCCACTGCTCAGCTGTGCCTGTGCCTGCGGGGCGACGCCGGGAAGCGCCGCTGCGACCATGAGCGCCGCGGTGGGCACTGCTGCTACCCGAGCGATACGGGCACGCAGCCTCGTGTTGGGGGAACGGTGTTCGCGCATGAAGGTGTCCTGCCTCATCAATTCATCTGGTCATGGGGGCGTCGCGCCCCTGCAGGCCGGTCCGGGGGTTCCCCTCCCCCGGCGTAGCCAGTGCACGAGCGCTTGTGTAACCCAAAGGTTAAGTTTGACTTGAGACTTTACACGGTGACACGCCGGGAACTTTTGGGGCAAATGTTTTCCGTGTGACTGCGCCGCGAGCGGGGCGCCGACAGCGCCCGCACGGTGCCCGCACAGTGCCAGAGCGCACGAAAGCCCCGCCCCCGCGAATGCGGGGAACGGGGCCAGCGGCAGCCGGGGTTTTACCAGGCGTTCATCACGTTGAGAATGCGCGGCTGAGTGGCCACGAGCTGGGAGCCGAACTGATCCCAGTTGTGCAAGCCAGTCGGCGTGAACACGGCGGTGTGCTGTACGCCCGTCACGGTCGCCTTCGCGCTCCACAGGTGGGTGGTGAAGTTGGCGATGGACTCCAGCGCGATTCCTGACGCGCGGTGCTCCGGCAGATACTTGTCATCGGCCGGACCTGGGACCGCGCTACCGGAGGACACGTAGACGTCCTTGCCGCGCAGGTTCCCCATGTTCAGGAACGGGTCGTTCTCGTAGCGGCGGGGATTGAAGATGGAGCCCCACATGGCGTTGAGGTTGTACAGGCCGCCGTCGAGAAGCGCGACGCGTAGCGCCGTCTGGCCACCGGGGATGGTGGTGGTGAGGTAGCCGGAGTACGAGAGGACCTGGCGGAACTGGTTCGGGTGCAGCGCGGCAAGGTTGATCGCGGCGGTGCCGCCCATGGATAGGCCGAGGATGGAGTTGTTCGTGGGCGAAACGCCGAAGTTGTCCCGCAGGTAGCTCGGCAGCTCCTGGGACAGGAAGGTGTCCCACTTGTAGGTCACCGGGTGGTTGAAGTCGTACGTCGCGGGCGCGTTCCAGTCCGTATAGAAGGAGGACTGGCCACCGACCGGCATGACGAGCGTGATGTTGTTGTCTTTGAACATCTGCGCCGCGTTGACGTCGTTGACCCAGGCGTTGGTGATCTCCGTGGCGCGCAGGCCGTCGAGCATGTACAGGCCCGCGTTGCCGCCGCGCTGCGCCGGCTGGATCTGCACAGTAATGTGGCGGCCCATCGCGGGCGACCAGACGGTGCAGCGCTGTACCCAGAAGCCGACGCGGTCCCACTCGCACGTACCCGTGGAGTCGGGGCGCAGCCAGTCGCGGTTTGCTGCCGAGGCTTGCGGGGCGCTCACCACTGCGCCCAGGGCGGTCAGCAGCGCCATGAGCAGCGCAAGCAGACCACGCTTCGATTTCGTCGCGGACATTACTCTCCCAACTTCGGTGAATGTTTTTCAGCTTTTGGTTACAGCAACGTTACCAAGTTGAGACCGTAAGAGCCATTCAATTCACCGGCCAGGCGATCTGCGTCCCCGAAACCCCAGGATCCTTGCCCTTTTTGATCTCCCGCATCGTCTCGTCCGAGAGGTAGACCGTTGGATCTTGCTCAAGCTGGAGCGAGCGACCGTCACCCAGAGAATACTGCACATTTTCCCAGAAACGGTGCCAGCTCATCGGCTCGCGCGAGCTGGCCAGCAGGTCAGCGATAGGCTCCTCGCGCAGCGCCGCGCGCACCGCACGCGCCTGCTCGCGGTCCACGTCCTTGGGCATCGAGTCGATCTTCGTCGCGGAGTCCGCCACCTGCCACTCCATGGGCAGGTACTTGTCGTGCCCGACTCGCCCCTCCGGGTCGCGGGGCATGCGCGCGGCCAGCGGCGTGGCCAGGCCCACCGAGTCCAGCACGCGCATCTCCAGTGGCGCGTTCATGCTCGTCATGCCCAGGTTGGTGAGGTATGCCGTGGTCGGCAGGTCCAGCAGGTCGCTCCCCTTGGCCTCGTCCTCGTCCATGCGGGGGCGCCAGTACCAGGAGTACTTGTCCGGGTGGGTGCTCAGCCGCGCGATGTTGAGCTGCCCGGCGTCGTGCTCCTGCCCGTTCTCCACCGCCTCGGTCCACGATTCCATCAGTTTGGAGCCGAGGAAGTCCTCCGCGTGCCGTGGCGGGTCGGCCGGGCTCTGGCCGATTGCGTAGGACCAGAACTCGCGCTCGTCGACAATGTTCAGCTCCTTCTCGCCGCGCTCGTACGCGAACCAGTCGATGGGGTGCGCGCGCACGATCGTCACGCCGGCGAACACCGTCGCGGCAAGCGTCAGCGCGATGGTCACGCGCGTCAGCGGCACCGTCATCATCGGCAAGAGCAGGGCAAACAGCGGCAGCAGCAGCATGCGCCCGTGCATGAAGTCGCCGCCCACGCGCAGCACGTACAGCACGTGCACGAGGGCGCAGCCCGCGGTGAGCAGGACAATTGCCAATCGACGCCCCCTCGCACCCCGCAGCAACCACACCGCACACCCCGCGACGACCAGCAGCGGCAGCCAGAGCCAGTAGTAGCCAACAAAGTCCCAGAAGTAGGTCCCGCCCCGGGCCCACTCCGCGTCCGAGGCGGACTTGGCCACCGCCGTGTGCGGGGTGAGCAGGCCGTAGAAGCCCATGCGGAATAGCTGGTACGCGGCGGGCACCGGCAGCGCGGCTGCGAGGATGCCCGCCCACTTGCGGGGACTGTACGCCAGCAGCACGATGCCGGTCACCCCGCCGTAGAGCGCAAGCTCCGGGCGGACCAGCCACGACAGGCCGCACCAGAACGCCAGCCAATACCCGGACACCGGGATGGCGCGGCGCCCGATCGGGGCGGCCCACTGGACCAGCAGCGCCCACCACACGGCGAGCCACATGATGCACAGGCCCCACTCCAAACCGGAGGTGGCAAAGTCGCGCGCAGGCGGGAGCGCCAGGTAGATGAGGATGCCAAACGGCAGGACAACGCCGCGGGTGGCGGCAGCCTGGTCCCAGAACCGGCCCGAGCCCACGGTGGCCACGACGGCGCCGATGACGGTGCAGGCGAGCGCGAGCCACATCGCCACGTCCTCGAGCCGGGCGCCCGTGAGCCAGCCGAACGCCGTGATGAGGTACTGCCACAGCACTGAGGTGTTGGCCTCCACGCGCTCGCCGATGTTAAACACGGGGCCGTTGCCCGCGAGCAGGTTGCGCACGGTGCGCAGCACGATGAGTCCATCGTCGGACATCCAGCGGCGGGTGAATCCTCCCCAGAACGCAAAGATGCCCGCGATTGCCGCTGCAGCGAGCAGCGAAATGCGGGCCTGTTTGTTCATTCCAGCGATACTACTAAGCCACCACCGGAATGACGTAAACCGCCATGACGATGCAGAGGATCCACGCCAGGGCGAGCAACTGCAGGACGCGGTCCTCCAGCGCGATCTCGTCCGGCGCGCCGCCCTTGCCGCCGTCCACCTCTGCCGCGTAGCGCAGGATCGCGATGACGAACGGGACCATGGAGATCTGGTACCAGATCGCGGCCGGGCCATCGGTGTCGTTGGACAGCTGGAAGCCCCACAGCGCGTAGCTCATCACGACCGCCGTTGCGGACAGCGTCCACACGAAGCGCAGGTACGTAGCCGTGTACCCCTCCAGCGCCTTGCGGATCTTCGCGCCCGTCTTCTGCGCCAGCAGCATCTCCGCGTAGCGCTTGCCCGACGCCATGAACAGGGAGCCGAACGCGGCCACCAGCAGGAACCACTGAGACAGGGCGATGCTTGCGGCCACGCCGCCGGCCATGGTGCGCAGCATGAATCCGGAGGACACCAGCGCGATGTCGATCACCGGGATGTGCTTCCACCCGAAGCAGTAGCCCAGCTGCAGGGCGATGTAGATGCCGATGACCAGCGCGAGCGCAGGGCCGTCCGTGGCCAAGAAGGAAAGGCCCAGGGCCAGGGCGATGAGGATGGCAGCCATGCCGAAGGCCAGCTTGATCGGCAGCATGCCGGAGGCGATTGGGCGGAAGCGCTTCGTGGGGTGCTCGCGGTCCGATTCGACGTCCAGGGCGTCGTTGACCAGGTAGATAGAGGACGCGCCGAGGCAGAAGACGATGAATGCGAGTGCGACGTCGATAAGCGTGCGGCCCGTAAACTCACCGGCGGCGAGCGGGGCGGAAAGCACGAGCACGTTCTTGACCCACTGCTTGGGGCGCAGGCCCTTGATCATCGCGTCGGGCAAGTTCTTCGGCGGCTTGCGCTTGGTGCTGATGTCCACACCCGTGGTGTGCGGCTCCGGTTTGAGCAGGGGCTCGTCGTATTCCTTTTCCGTCATCGGGTTGTCCTTTCCACCTCAACTGCAACCTTGGCCACCGCCGCGCCCAGCGCAGCGCCCGCCAGGGTGTCCGTAGGGTAATGCACCCCGAGCACGTTACGCGAACACATCATTACCGGCACGAGAAGCCACGGCAGTTTCGAGCCCGTAATGTCCGCGAGGTGCACCGCGGCCGCCGCCGTGTTCGTCGCGTGCGAGGAAGGAAACGACAGCTGCGACGGCGTCTTCACGCCGATCTGCACGCGCGGGTCGTGGGGGCGCGGCCGCCGCACGATGCGCTTGAGCACCACACTCGCCGCGTGCGCAACGAAGGTGCCCGCACCCAAGGCCAGCCACTTCCGGCGGTTCGCGCTTGTCGACGCCGCGCCCACCGCAGCCACACCCATCCAGCCCAAGTCGTGCTCGCCGAAATGGCTCAGCGTGCGCGCCACCTTCGTGGTGGCCGGGGTAAACGCGCGGTCTTGCAGGGCGATGAGCAGCTCGGCCTCACGGGCGTCGAGCGAGTGCTTGTTACTGGGCTTACTGGGTTTACTGGGCATCGAAAATCTTCCCCCACTCCTCGTGGCTGGTCAGGCGTGGCATCGCGGCGCGGTACTCGGACTGCAGGTCCGACCACCGCTCCTTGATCTGCGCCTGGAGTTCCTTGGTCTGCTTGAGCAGAGCGTCGCTCGTGGCCTTGTCGCGCTTGCGGAAGGCCACGCCCGTACCGCCGGCGGTGGATACCGTAGCGGAATCGACGCGGGCCAGCGTGTACCAACGGGCCTCCTCGGCCGTGAGGTTGAGCTGCGGCGCGTCCCAGTGCGCGCGGTCCTCGGTGGTGAACTGGTGGCGCAGCGCCTTCAACGCCCACGGAATCTTCTTCACCTTTGCCAGGCGGCCGCCGATGTTGCGGGTGGGCACGCCCGGCGCGCCGGTGGGCGCGGGCAGGTCCGCGGCGGAGCCGACGACCTGGGCGTCCGGGTACTGCTTGCGGATTTCCTGGATCCTTGGCAGCGAGGACTCGAGGATGCTGAACAGCTGGTCCGGTCCCTTGAGGAAGTCCTGCATGGCCTCCACCTGGATCGCCATGGTGGAGTACTCCATACACATGATGTGCTTGTAGGTGGACTTGAGCATGTTGCGCAGGATGCCGTCGGCCTTCTCCGGGCCGTACATCGCGGCGACGATGAGGCGGTTGCGCAGGTGGAAGTAAGCCTGCCAGTCGATCGCGTCGTCCTTGTCCGCCCACGCCATGTGCCAAATGGCCACGCCCGGCCAGGTCACCGTGGGGTAGCCGGCCTCCTTGGCGCGCAGGGCGTACTCGGTGTCGTCCCACTTAATAAACAGCGGCAAGGGCAGGCCGAGCTGCTCGGCGACGGCGCGCGGGAACAAGTTCATCCACCAGCCGTTGTAGTCCACGTCAATACGGCGGTGCAGCGCGCGCGAGGTGGTCTTGCGCGGGTGCAGCTCCTCTTCCTGGGTGCCCACGTAGCCGAGCGGGTACTTGGAAAAGTCGTGGTCGTAGACGGCGTGCTCGGCAGCGCCCCACATGAAGGTGGAGCGGTCCACGGCCTCGCCGGTGGTGCGCAGCTGCGCACGGTCCTGCAGGTTGAGCATCTGCCCGCCGACCAGGATCGGGGTGCGCGCGTAGCGGGCGGCCTGCACGGCACGCACGATGGAGTCGGGCTCGATCGCGATGTCGTCGTCCATGTAGAGGATGAACGGCGCGTCCGTATTGTTCAGGCCCTCGTACATGATGCGGCTGTAGCCGCCGGACCCGCCCAGGTTGCCCTGCGGGAAGATGCGCAGCTTGTTGCCGAGCGCGGCCTGCGCCTCCGCAAAGTCCGGCTCGTCCGCCGGGTGCTGGTTGCCCTGGTCCGGCATGAGCACGTGGCTGATGCACGCCTCCACCACCGGGTCCTCGGCCAGCGCGTGCAGCGCGTTGACCGCGTCGCGGGGGCGGTTGAACGTGGGGATGCCCACGGCTACCTGCTTGGGCTGGGGAGGGATCGTGGTGGCGTCGTGAAGCACCTGCTCCTGCGGCGCCTGGTCGGCGCACCACGCGGCGTTGGTGACGGTGGCGTCGGACTCCGCGGTGATGTCGAACCAGAGCCAGCCGCCGTCCTCGAAGTTTTTCAGCGGGAGCGGGATCTCCACGTGCTGGTCGGCGACCTCAACGTTGGTCACGCTGATGCGCACACCGTCGTGCTTCGAGCGGTAGACGGAGATGGTGGCCGCGCCCTGAATATCCAGGCTCAGGACCACGCGGTCCAACTGCGACCAGCGACGCCAGTAGGAAGCCGGGAACGCGTTGAAGTAGGTCTCGAAGCTGACCTCCTGCCCTTCCGGGACAGTCAGGGTCGTGCGGTCCGACCAGCGCACGCGCTGCTTATTCTGCTCCGCCTCAACGAGGTACAGCGAGCGCACGTCGTGCGGTTCGCCCTTGCGCGGCATGAGCACGCGCGCCAGCGTCTCTACGGCAATCTGCGTATCCAAGAGGTCTCACTTCCACTGTATTTGTGTACTGGGTTTGTGTACTGGACGTATTTCAGACAGTTCCTCCCCAGCGTAATGGCTCGCGGCCCGTTTGCTTCGTGCGGCTCGCGCGGCAGCGGGGTTTTCGGGTTGGGATGACAGAGCGGTTGCGCAGCGCCGGAATAGTAACGAGTAAAAACGAGGTGCCTCATGCCACAGCTGCCGCGACGCCCCCGCAACCCCTACCACGCCACCATGGGCAAGACCCCTCCCGTCGTGGCGGGTCGCGACTCCTACGTCCAGGACTTCGCCGAGGCGCTTTACGACGGCCCCGGTACTCACGAGCGGATTTCCATCGTCACCGGCCCACGTGGCATCGGAAAAACCGTGCTGCTCAACGAGTTCGAAGAAGCAGCACGACAACAATCTTGGCTCGTCATTTCAGAAACCACGACCGAACATTTCAATGAACGCATCCGCGATACTCTTATCCGGAAAATTCGAGAGGTAACCCCTGACAGCACACGCCTGAGCGGGATTCAGTTGCCTTTTGGCTGGGGAGGACTGAGCTTCGACTCAACTTCCGACCAAGCTCCGCCTCAGTCACTTCGCTCAGTGCTTGAGGAGTGCTTCTCCCTACTTGAGACGATTGACCAGAAAATGGGTAAACCACCAACTGGCATCCTCATTACTCTGGATGAGCTGCACTATACGCACGTGCGCGACATCATCGAGTTCGGCACGACCATGCAGCACATGATCCGCGAAGACCGCGAAATTGCCGTCGCGATGGCGGGCATCCCCGGCGCGGTGAAACGCCTGCTTGCCTCGAACGAGGGGCCCAACCCTGTCACTTTCCTACGCCGTGCGAACCGGATCGAGATGGGGCTCGTGCCGCTGGACAGCGTCGCCAATGCGCTCGAAGCCCCTGCCCTCGAGGTGGGAATCGAATGGACCCCGGAGGCGCTCGAACTCGGCACCGAGGCGACCGGGGGTTATCCGTTTATGATCCAACTCGTCGGGCAGCATGCCTTCCGCAACACGAGTGACGGAATTATTGACGAATCCGCGGTACGTGCTGGTATTGAGACAGCGCGACGCAAACTCGGCGAGCTGGTTCATGAACCGTCGCTTGCTGATCTTTCAGATGTGGACCGCACATTCCTCACCGCCATGTCGAAAGACGATGGGCCGTCGCGGATGGCCGACATCGCCGAGCGGATGGGCGTTGATACTCAATACGCGGGCACGTATAGGAGGCGCCTCATTGAAGCCGAGATGATCCGCCCAGCCGGCCGCGGTTTCGTGGATTACGAGCTGCCCTACATCCGGGAGTACCTCCGCGCGCATCCAGCGTCCGACGCAATGGAGCAGCTATCCTTTCCATCAGAAAACTACGACGTGTGACGCAGACCATTAGACTGTCCGCATGACGATTCTGCACTCCGTTGATTTTGGCCCCCGCGACGCGCACCCGGTGGTGTTTCTCGGCTCCATCGCCTCCACCACCGACATGTGGCTGCCGCAACTTGACTCACTGGCCAAAGACTTCCGCGTCATCGCCCTCGACCACCCCGGCCACGGGCTCTCCCCCAACCCGCAGGCCATGCCCGGCGAGACCACGATCAATGATCTGGCCAACAACGTCCTCGACACCCTCGACGCTCTCGGCGTGGACGAGTTCGACGTGGTCGGCCTTTCGCTCGGCGGCGCGATCGCGCAGTACCTCGCCGCCACCAGCGGCCGCGTGACCAAGGCAGTCTTCATGTGCACCGCCGCCAACTTCGGTGGCCCCGACACGTGGGCCCCACGCGCCGAGGAAACACGCGCGGAGGGCATCGCGCCCCGGGTGCAGAGTGCCATCGAACTGTGGGTCACGCCCGAGTTTCGCCAGGAACGCCCGGCGCTTACTTACGCTCTCACCCGCATGATCGCCTCCACCCGCGGTGAGGGATACGCCGTCGGCGCCGATGCGCTGGCCAGCTGGGACTACACCGAGGAACTGCGCAACATTACGGTGCCGGTCCTCACCATCTCCGGGGCCGTGGACCCTTCCACCCCTCCCGAGGTCGTCCACGGGATCGCGGAACTGGTCGGCGGCGAGTCGCAGTCCGTCACGCTCAGCGGCGGCGGGCACGTGCCCACCGTCGAGGTGCCCGACGAAGTCACCCGCGCGATCCGCACCTTTATTACTGAGTAGACCAATGTAGGTCAATCCCCCGAAACACAGCTGCCACTAGTTGGTGTGGCGGCTGGCGGCCGCGATGGCCTGGAGAACAGTATTCGTCTCGTAGGTCAGGAAACGCTTCCAGAACTTCATTGCAATTCTCCTTTCTGTTTGCCTGTGGTTAACTTCGCGTTAACTTTAAGCAGTTTAGTTGGTTCACGTCAAGCATTGACGGGGATCAACTATCTAAAAATGCAAGAAACGCCCCGCTGTCCACGGAAAATGTGGACGACAGGGCGTCGATACGCGTGCGAAAGCGCGACTACACGGCGACCTCAAAGGGCGCCTCGGTGGCCTCGCGGACGGAGTCAACGGTCTCGCCCGGGGCGACCTCGACGAGAGTCAGGCCGTTCTTCGGGTCAACCTTGAACACGGCGAGGTTGGTAATGATGAGGTCGACGCACTTCGCGCCGGTGAGCGGGAGGCGGCACTCCTCGAGCACCTTGGACGCACCCTTCTTGGTGGTGTGTTCCATGAGCAGGATGATCTCCTTCGCGCCGTGCACCAGGTCCATCGCGCCGCCCATCCCCTTGACCATCTTGCCCGGGATCATCCAGTTGGCCAGGTCGCCATACTGGGAGACCTCCATCGCGCCAAGGACCGCCACATCAATCGCGCGGGAGCGGATCATGCCGAAGGAGTCTGAGGAGGAGAAGAAGGAGCCGCCCGGCGCGACCGTAATGGTCTCCTTACCAGCGTTGATCAGCTCCGGGTCCACCTCGCCGTCCTGCGGGTACGCGCCCACGCCCAGGATGCCGTTCTCGGAGTGCAGGACCACCTCGAGCCCCTCGGGCAGGTAGCCCGGGATCAGCGTGGGCATGCCGATCCCAAGGTTGACGTACTGGCCGTCGCGCAGCTCCTTCGCCGCGCGCGCCGCCATTTCTTCGCGGTTCCAGCTCATTTACTTGCTCACCGTCCTAAACTCGATGCCTGTTTCCTGCGGGCCGACCTCCACCACGCGGTCGACGTAGATGCCGGGCAGGTCCACATCCGCCGGCTCAATCGTGTCCACAACGTGCTCCGCCTGGACGATGGTGACCTTGCCGCAGGCGGCAACGTCGGGGTTAAAGTTGCGGGCCGTCTTATTGAAGACGAGGTTGCCGTAGCGGTCCGCGGTGTGCGCATGAACGAAGGCGAAGTCAGGGGTCAGCGCCTCCTCCAACACGTACTGCTCGCCGCCGAACTCGCGGATCTCCTTCGGCGTGGAGTACTCGGCGATGGTGCCGTCCGGGTTGTAGCGCACCGGGATCTCGCCGTTGGCCAGCGGGGTACCCACGCCGGCCTTGGTGTAAAAGGCGGGCACGCCCGCACCGCCGGCGCGCATGCGCTCAGCGAGCGTGCCCTGCGGGGTGAACTCGACGGTGAGCTCGCCCTCGAGGTACTGGCGCGCGTACTCCTTATTGGTGCCCAGGTAGGAGCCGATGGAGCGGGCGATCTTGCCGTCCTGCAGGAGGAGGCCCAGACCGAAGCCGTCGGTACCCAGGTTGTTCGAGATGATAGTCAATTCGCTCGCGCCCTGCTTGCGCAGCGCGTCAATGAGCCGGGCAGGGATGCCGACGAGGCCAAAACCGCCAACGGCGATCGAGGCGCCGTCACCGATGTCGGCAACCGCCTCGTCGATGTTTGTCACAACTTTGTTCAGCATGGCTCCACCCTAGCGGGCGTTCGACTTCTGCACAAGGGTTCACAAAGCGAACGGTTTTGCGCTATCGTGGGGCGTGGCGCACATTAGAGTACGTAATGTGGCCGACAACATGGCGTCGAAAAGCGCCCTTGACCTGTGCAAAGGAGATACGATGCAAGTCCAAACCGTACAGTCGCTGATCCGCGGCCTTGCGGTCATCCGCGCCTTCGACGCCGAGCATCCCCGCCGCAGCCTCGCACAGGTGGCCGATGCGACGGGGCTGGCGCGCGCAACCACGCGCCGGTTCCTGCACACGCTTATCGCCGAGGGCTACGCCGCCACCGACGGTGCCGAGTTCTGGCTCACGCCGAAGATGCTCGAGCTGGGCTACGCGTACCTGTCCAGCCTGGGGCTGCCCACCATCGCGCAGCCACACCTCGAGGCGCTGTCGCGCACGCTCAACGAGTCCTGCTCGCTCTCCGTGCTCGACGGCACCGACGTGGTCTACGTCGCGCGCTCCGCGGCCCACCGCATCATGAGCGTGAACATCACCATCGGCACCCGCTTCCCGGCGCACGCCACCTCGATGGGCCGCGTCATGATGGCCGGGCTTGACGACGCCACCGTGGACCACTTCCTCGCCGGCCCGCTCGAAGCCATCACGCCATCCACCATCACGGACCCGGACACGCTGCGCGCCGCCCTGCGCAACATCCGCGACGCCGGGTGGTGCGTCGTGGACCAGGAACTCGAGGCGGGACTGCGCTCCATCGCCGCTCCGGTGCGCGACGCCACCGGCGCCACCGTCGCCGCCGTGAACGTCTCCACCCACGTGGCCGCCCACCCCTACGAGGAGCTCGTGGACTCCCTCCTACCCAAGCTCGTGGACACCGCGGACGCCATCACCCGCGACCTCGTGGCCACGCACGCCAACGCTTAACCCGAAAGGACCCCTCATGAACCAGCCCGAAATTGTCATCTGCCACCCCAAGCGCACCGCCGTGGGCCGCTACGGCGGAGCCTTCGTCGGCGTGCCCGTCCAGGACCTCGCCACCGCCGTGGTCACCGCCGTGATCAAGGAGTCCGGCATCGACGGCTCGCTCGTTGACGACATCATTCTCGGCCAGGCCTCCCCCAACGGCGCGGCGCCCGCCCTGGGCCGCGTGGTCGCGCTCGACGCCGAGCTGGGCGTGAACGTGCCCGGCATGCAGCTGGACCGCCGTTGCGGCTCCGGTCTGCAGGCGGTGGCTACCGCCGCAGCGCACATCGCCTCCGGCGCGGCCGACCTGATTATCGCCGGCGGCGCCGAATCCATGTCCAACACCGAGTACACGGTGGACGGCAAGATCCGCTGGGGCGCCAAGGGCGGCACCATGGAGCTCACCGACCGCCTGCAGGAGGGCCGCGAGAAGGCCGGCGGCAAGCACCACCCGATCCCGGGCGGCATGATCGAGACCGCCGAGAACGTCCGCGAGGAGTACTCCATCGCCCGCCAGCGCCAGGACCAGCTGGCCGTCAACTCGCACCAGCGCGCCGCCGCCGCGCAGGAGGCTGGCCACTTCGACGAGGAAATCGTCCCCGTCTCCGTGCCGCAGCGCAAGGGCGACCCGATCATCGTGGACAAGGACGAGCACATCCGCCCGAACGCCTCCATGGAGTCCCTGGCCAAGCTGCGCCCCGTCATGGGCAAGACGCTTGAGCGCGCCACCGTCACCGCCGGCAACGCCTCCGGCCAAAACGACGGCGCGGCTGCCATGATCGTGACCACCCGCGAAAAGGCCGAGGAGCTGGGGCTCACCCCGTCCGTCGTCCTGCGCGGCTGGGCCGTCGCCGGCGTGCCGCCGGAGACCATGTGCATCGGCCCCGTCGACGCCACGAAGAAGCTCTTCGACCGCCTCGATATGTCCTTCGACGACATCGACCTCATCGAGCTCAACGAGGCTTTCGCCGCGCAGGCCCTCGCCGTCCTGGATGCCTGGGGCATTTCTGAGGACGACCCGCGCATCAACCCGGTCGGCTCCGGCATCTCGCTCGGCCACCCGGTGGGCGCCACCGGCGCCCGCATGCTAGTCACCGCCGCGCACGAGCTGCAGCGCACCGACGCCTCACGTGCCCTGGTGACTATGTGCATCGGCGGCGGCCAGGGCCTCGCCGCGGTGATTGAGAAGGTGTAGGGCCCGACGCCAGTTGCCACACCGGGGATCCCCCGGGATACTCGGTGGCATGAAGAAGTCCCACATGGATCTCCTGATCGGCATCGCGCTCATCGTCGTCGCCGGCCTCGCGGTCGCGTTCCTGTCCGGATCGACCGGCGCTTTCATCGCGATCATCGGCGCTGTCGCCGGCGCCGTCTTCATTATCAAGGCCATGCAGGCTCACGACGACGCACCGCACCCGCCCGCCGGACAGCCCGACCCGCTCGAGCTGAACAACTCCGGCCCGGCGCAAGAGGCCGGCGGCTCGGGACTCGGCGCGGGCCTGGCCGGCGAGTACGACTGGGACGCGCACTACCAGCGCGAATTCGGCCAGCAGGACGGCAAGCCGGACGATAGGCAGGGCGGCAGCGGCCAGTACCGCTAGGCGCTACTTCTTCGCCTCGCGGTAGACGTCGCGCGGGCTCATCAGCGCGTTGCGACGCCCCGCCACGATGAGCCGGTCCAGGTCCGCGCGCACCGCGTCCACGTCCGCAGGGTTGTACTTGCGCTCGCGGCGAGCGCGCTGCAGCTCCTGGCTCGCCGCGGCGAGCGCGATCTGCTGCATGTCCGCAGCAGCCAGGCGGACCTGCTGGAACTTCTGCTTGCGGTCCTCCGCCGTCTCCGGGTCCTCCTCCTCGTGGCTCTGCGAGAGTTTGTCTAGCCACTGCTGCACGATCTCGAAGGACTCCGGGGCGAGCTCCGGGCCGTGCTTCTGCACCGACCGTCGCGCCGCCGCGTAGGCGCGCTTGTTCAGCTCCGCCTTCGCGCGGTCGCCGGCCGGGTCCGGGCCGGACTCCATGTCCAGCTTGCTCACCAGCCACGGCAGCGACAGGCCGGGCAGCACCATCGTGCACATCAGAACCGTCAGGGCGATGACGTCAAACTCGTGGTGGTACTGCGTGACCCCCAGCGGCACTGACAGCACCAGGGCCAGCGTGACCAGGCCTCGCATGCCCGACCACGCCATAAGCAGGACCTCCTGCATGCGCAGCGGGGCGACATTGGTGCGCTTCTGTTTCTGGTTGATCCCGCACAGCACCCACATCCACAGCAGGCGGACCAGGAACGCGACGACGGAGAGCGCCACGCCGATGCCCACGGCGTGCCAGAGGACGGTGCCGGCGGCGTCGATAGCATCGCGCACGCTCATGCCGATCAGGCCGAAGGCGACGCCGGTGAACAGCATCTCCACGGTGGACCAGAACGAGGAGCCGGACAGACGGTCCTCCGCGGTCAGGGGCGCGCGCGAGGACATCTCCACCGCCGCGATGACGATGGCGATCACGCCGGAGGCCTCGACCTCCTCGGCGATGATGTAGATGAAGAACGGGAGCACCCAGGTAAACGCGGTGCGGATCACGGAGTCCGGCACGGAGTTCACAAACAGGGCCGCGAGCCTACCGACGATCAGCCCGATGACGACCGCGACCGCCGCCGCGTAGAGGAACTTCAGCAGGCCGTGGCCGAAGTCGATCTGGTTATCCGCCACGAGCGCAGCGACGGCGAGGTTGAAGGTGACGATCGACGCGGCGTCGTTAAACAGCCCCTCCGTCTGCAAGGTGCCGGTGATGCGCTTCGGGATGCCGGCGGGTCCGGCCACCGCCTCCACCGCGACCGGGTCGGGCGGGGCGATCGCCGCAGCGAGCACCACCGCGGCCGCAAGACTGATGCCGGGCAGGAGCCACATGGCGGTGGCGGTGAGCGCCGCGGTGGTGAGGAAGACGAGGATCACCGACATGGTGACCACCACGTTGAGCTGCGAGCGGATCATGCCCCAGCTGGTGTGGCGCGCGAGCGACCAGAGCAGCGGCGGCAGGAAGATAGGGAGGATGATTTCCGCCGGGATTGTCACCACCGGCACGCCGGGGATGAAGATGGCGGCCGCCACGACGATGGTGAGCAGCGCCGGCCAGGGCAGGCCGGTACGCTCGCCTACGGCGGCGACGAGCACGGTTGCGAACAGCAGGGCGATAACGGCAATCAGGACTTCCACAGTTCCTGATAGTAGTGGGCGCTCGCCGGAGGTGTTCGCGGAACTACTGTGACCCTAGAGAGGCTAATGCCCGCGCGCCTGGTTCAGTGCCTCGCCGTCCTCGAAGTAGACCCGAAGAGCACTAATTCATACAGCCGGGCTGCTACAGTCGGGGCGGCACCGGTGGCGGTACCAAAACCCACAGTCGCCACGCCCGTACGCGCTGCTCGCGCACAACAGCTCGACGGAGTTCGGTACTGACGTGGCTGCTGCCCTCGACCGACCGGTCTCGTCAATTGCGACGAAGTCCGTCATCACGGTGAGCGTCAACGACGACCTCGGCCGCATCTCGGCTGTTCTTGCAAACACACACCTGAAGAAGGCCCCCGTCGTTTGTCGCCCCCGTTCCAAGCGCGTAGACAGACATTGCCCATTAGGTAAGGCATGCCTTAAAATGCATCCTTTAGGTTAGGCAGGCCTAACTGGACATTCTTCATTTACCTACGGAAGGTGCAACCTTGGCACTCTTTACCTCTCGCCCCTTCAAGGCAATCGCCGCCACTGTCACCGCGGCATTCATGCTTGCCAGCTGCTCGAGCGAAGCAAGCAGCCCAACAGCCGCTCCCGAAGCTTCCGATGCCAACGGGTCAGACGAGCGCATCGTGGCACTGGGTCTTGGCGACGTCGATACGCTCCTTGCCCTGGGCGAGCAACCAGTCGGTTACGCCACCTGGGAGCAAGAGGGCTCGGGCGATCCCTCCGGACTTGGACCGTGGGCCAAGGACAAGCTCACGGTCAACCCGAACCCAATCCGTGATACCACCACCGAATTCAGCACCGACACTGCGGAAAAGGTGGCGTCGCTCAACCCGACACAAATCATTGCAGTAAACAGCGGTCTCGAGGACGACAAGAAGGCACTGCTCGAGCAGATCGCGCCAACCACCTTCCACTCGGACGAGTACCAGGATTGGCAGGTCCCTTGGGATGCACAGGTCAAGGAGATCTCCAAGGCCGTAGACAAGGAAGACGAAGGCCAAAAGCTTATCGACGACGCCGAGCAGGCATTCGAAGACTTCCGCGAAGCACACCCAGAGCTGCAGGGGAAAACAGCGGTCATCGGCATGCCTTACGACGGGAAGTTCGGCGTGTACACCTCGGGCGACGGCCGCGGCTCCTTCATCGAAAAACTGGGCTTCAAGATTCCGGAGAAGTTCAACGGTGATGGCTCCAGCTTCTTCCTCGACTGGTCGCCTGAGAACTACGCCGACTTCAACGACGTGGACTACCTCTTCGTGCTGGACTACTACGGCGCAATCGATGCGCTAAAGAACGACGAGATTTTCATGGACCTTGATGTCAACAAGCGTGGCGGACTCTACTGGCTCGACACCGATACAGCCAACGCAATGAGCATGCCAAACCCCCTCTCTATCCCGTACGCAGTCGAGCAAATCGAAGAGCAACTCTAAGCCTCGCGGGGACGCAGCGTCTACCGGGGAACGACCAGTGGGCCACCGCTCACTGGGTCCGACGCCACGACTGCCGGCAGATCAAAAACGCTGTTCAGCAAAGTCTCCGTGACCACCTCGGCAGGCGCACCGACCGCACGAACCTCGCCGCGCTGCATCACGATCAGCTGATCTGAGTAGCGTGCGGCGAGGTTCAAATCATGCAACACCATGAGCACAGTTCGCCCCTCCTGATCAGCGAGGCGACGTACAAGCGACAAGACCTCGACGGAGTGAGACAAATCGAGGTACGTCGTCGGCTCGTCCAAAAATACAAGCGGAGTGTCCTGCGCTAAGACCATCGCGATCCAGGCGCGCTGGCGCTGTCCGCCAGAAAGCCGTTCGAGTGGACGTTCTGCAAACTCTGCAATATTGGTCAGCTCCATCACTGCATCGACCGCACGCGCATCCTCCGCAGAGGCCTGCCGTAGCCAGGACTGATGCGGGTGGCGTCCGCGGCTGACCAAGTCACGGACCGTGAGTCCCTCGGGTGCGACAGGTGCCTGTGGCAATACTGCAAGCTGTCGCGCAATCTCGCGGCGCTTCAGTTTCGCCGTGTCCACGCCGTTGACCGTTACCGTGCCACCATCGCGCGCAATAAGCCCAGCGGTAGCTCGCAACAGCGTTGACTTGCCGCAACCGTTCGGGCCGATGATCGTGGTGACCCCACCTTGAGGCACGTCGAGGTCAATGCCGTCAACAATGACGGAAGCGCCATAGCTCACTTTGAGATTTCGAACCTGAAGCATCATACGGACACCTTTCGTGTTGCGCGCAGCAGCGTGTAGAGCAGCACTGCACCACCAATCGCAGTTGTAGCTATCCCCACCGGCAAGTTCCCGGGCACCAGGGTGCGCACCGCTAAGTCAGCGCCGGACACGATCGCCGCGCCAGCGAGCATCGCGGTGCCTAAAGGCGGCGTCGCTGTTTGCGTGATCTTGCGTCCGATCTGTGGGGCTACGAACGCCACGAATGCTATCGGACCAGAGGCTGCGACGGCCATCGATGCCAGCACTACAGCCATGAGCATGAGGATGAGTTGCATATGCCGTGGCTCTACCCCGAGGCCAGCAGCCGTATCCTCACCTAACGAGAGTGCCTGAAGATTGAAGGCTGCCCACCGCAAGAACGGAACGACGACTGCCAGCGCAATAAGTACGGCGAGTGCATCGCGCCAGTTCGAAGACCCCACCGAACCGGTGATCCACGCCTGCGCTTTGCCCACATCGCGATAGTCGGCGCGAACGAGCAGGAACGAGGTATATGCCATCACCAGCGCATTGATGATGATCCCGGCGAAGACAAGCTGGAAAGACCCGAGACCCGCGCCACGGCTCAGCCACCAGATTGCCGCAGACACTGCCAATCCACCGAGGAATGCACTGAGCGGGACCCCCAGAAGATGCAGCAGCATTCCGGAGCTTCCACCAGCAAGTAACGCAGTCAACGCGAAAGCGGAGGCACCCGAGGTGACGCCCAGAATGTCTGGGCTCGCCAATGGATTCCTCGTGATGGTCTGGAAGATCGCCCCCGCAAAACCCAGCGCAGCTCCTACTCCCAAAGCTGTCACTACCCGCGGCAGACGCCACTCAATAATCACCGTACGAGCCAATTCCGTGGTTTGGCCCATGAGCGCAGAAACAATATCCCGGACCGTAAGCTCGAAGTCTCCGACCATGACACCCCCAAGGGCCGCGGCGAGAGCCAACACCGCTAGGACACCATTCGTCACGAAAACCCGCATCACAGTTTCGCCCCTTTACGCAAGAGGTACAGGGCGAACGGGGCGCCAACAAAGGCGAGCGTGATACCCACCTGCAATTCGCCGGGCCGTGCGATGACGCGGCCAATGACGTCGGCAAGCAAGAGTAGCGAGGCCCCAGCCAGCGCGGAGCAGGGCAGCACCCAGCGGTAATCGGGCCCGGTGAAGGCGCGCACAAGGTGCGGAACAACCAGGCCAACGAACCCGATTGGGCCCGCCCCAGCCACCGCGGCGCCAGTAAGCAATGCAACCAGAACGATGCCCACGGCACGCGCGATGGGGACGCTCACCCCAAGTCCACTTGCCACGTCGTCTCCCAAGTTCAAGAGGTTCACCCGATTGGCCGTGGCAAAGGCCCCCACAAGCCCGAGGAGAATCACCGGGGCGAGCACCGCAGCCACCTGCATGTCGCGCCCAGCGATAGCACCCGCTGTCCAAAACCGCATCTCGTTGAGGCTTTGCGTATTCGTCAGCACAATGCCACTGGTAAGCGCACTACAGACCGCGCCCAGCGCAGAACCACCGAGCACGACCATGATTGGGATAGATCCCAGGCTCCTCATGCTAAGCGCGAACACGAGCGCCACCGCGAGTATTGCGCCGAGGAAGCCCACCCCAACAGTGCCCAACACCGTCATGGAGCCGTGAAAGGAAATAGCTGCCGCCACTGCGAGCGCCGCACCGGGCCCTACGCCCAGCAGGTTTGTGTCTGCGAGCGGGTTTCGGGTGTGGCCCTGCAGCAGCGCCCCCGCTGTACCTAGCGCTGCCCCTACCAACAGGCCGAGAAGGGTGCGCGGAACTCGAAGTTGTGCAATGATCTTCGCCTCGTCGCTGGCCGCCTCGAGTTGTTCGGCGCCTCCCGAGAACGCCAGCGTGATTCCGTCGCGAACCGCGCTCACCGTTGCCGCGAACCCCATTTCGCGCGCCCCGAACAGAAGCGACACTAATGCTGCGCACACGGTGAAAGCCGCAAGGAAAGCGACAAGCCCTACACGTTTATCCACGTTGTAACCCCGTTATCGCCAGTACCCCATAAACGACACGTGGTGGCGAGGCACACCTGCCTCTTTCACCAGGAGCCGCCGCATCGCCGTCACAGCCGTGTTCTTCCCTGCGATCCAGTAGTAGGTATGCCCTGCAGTACCCGAAGCGGGGGCGATAGATTCACCGCCGCTGGAGTACGTGGGTGTCTCCCAGACCATGTCGAGGAGGGCCTCATCAACTGGCTCTAGTTTTCCAGCTCCCGAAGATACTGAGGCACAGCGGGATGCGACATCGTCTTGCAGTTGTGCACGAAGTAAATCCCCGTGGTCGACGTCGTGGTGTTCGCGGCAGTGCCAGCGGACGTCGACCTGCGCAGGGGCATCGATGGGCAAGTGGTTGCCGGCCGGTACCTCAATGTCAGCAGACCCGGCGAGACCCCCGGGCCAATCCTCCAAGATGCGGGCTATTGCTGGAAGCGCGGTTTCGTCACCATAGAGGCATGCCATTGCTGCAGACCCCGGATTGAATTCGATGCCAACACCGGAATCATCGTCGCGGGTCGGCCCAATTATCAGGAGCTGCTGGCCAGGTTGCGCGTCCTCCGCCCATGCCGAGGCGGGACCGGGGTTGTCACTGTGCAGAACAAAATCCACATCTATTTCATCAGGGCCGTCGGCGCATCGTCGGAGCTCTCGAATCGAGTAGGTACGGAGGTGCCCGCGCGTGCGCTCCGGCATCGCACGCCACGCGTCCCACCATCCTTCCTCTGGGAGGCTGAGCATTCCGCTGGCAGACGGGATCAGCAGCTTGATGCGCAAATCCCTGATGGGTACGGCAGGCCCCATTGCATCGACCCCGGTGAACGTCACTCGTTGGAAATTCGGCGCGACACGTTCACTACGGAGGACGGTTGCAAGGAAAGGCCTAAAACTCACCCTGCAGACTATATAGGATTGCCTTACCTAAAGGAAGAAGGGCGGGCTGTCGGCCCCCTAGTGCCCGCGTGCCTGGTTCAGTGCCTCGCCGTCCTCGAAGTGCGGGCGCAGGTGGTTATCAAACAGGGACAGCGCCGCGCCGATGGCCATGTGCATGTCCAAGTACTGGTAGGTGCCCAGGCGACCACCGAAGAGCACCTTGTTCTCGCGGGACTCCTCGGCAGCAAGATCGCGGTACTTCTTCAGCTTTTCGCGGTCCTCGGGCGTGTTGATCGGGTAGTACACCTCGTCGCCGTCCTCGGCGAAGCGGGAGAACTCCTTCACAATCACCGTCTTGTCGGCAGGGTATGCCTCCTGCCGCTCCGGGTGGAAGTGGCGGAACTCATGGATGCGGGTGTACGGCACGTCCGCGTCGTTGTAGTTCATCACCGGGGTGCCCTGGAAGTCGCCGGTCTCCAGCACTTCGCGCTCGAAGTCCAGGGTGCGCCAGCCCAGGTGGCCCTCGGCGTAGTCGAAGTACTGGTCCACGGGCCCGGTGTAGACCACGGGTGCGTCGGGGGATTCGGCGCGCAGCTCATCGCGGACGTCGAAGTAGTCGGTGGACAGTTGGACGTCGATAAGCTCATGCTCCGCCATCTTCTCCAACCAGGCGGCGTAGCCGTCGACCGGCAGGCCCTCGTAGGTGTCGTTGAAGTAGCGGTTGTTAAAGGTGTAGCGGACCGGGAGTCGGGAGATAATCTCCGGCGGCAGGTCGGTGGGGTCGGTCTGCCACTGCTTGGCGGTGTAGTGCTTGACAAAGGCCTCGTAGAGCGGCTTGCCAATCAGCGCGATGCCGCGCTCCTCCAGGTTGGTCGCGGCGGCCGGGTCGAGCCCCTCGCGCTGCTCCTCGATGAGCTTGCGCGCCTCATCCGGCGAGTAGTACTTGCCAAAGAACTGGTTGATCAGGCCCAGGCCCATGGGGAACTGATACGCGGTGCCGTCGTGCATGGCAAACACGCGGTGCTGGTAGTCGGTGAAATCCGTAAAGCGGTTCACGTACTCCCACACGCGCTTGTTGGAGGTGTGGAAGAGGTGCGCGCCGTATTTGTGCACCTCAATACCGGTGTCCGGGTCCTTTTCGGAGTAGGCGTTGCCGCCGAGGTGGTCGCGCTTTTCCACGATCAGCACGCGCTTGCCCAGCTCGCTCGCGGCCTGCTCCGCCACGGTCAGCCCAAAGAATCCGGATCCAACAACGATGAGGTCATAAGTCATGGCCTCAATCTTTGCATATCTGCTTATCGACGTAGCCCTGCCCGACACGACGACACGCCGGAAGTCTCAAGACTTACTTTAGACTTTAGATTCCTCTACACTGCTCAACAGATAACTGTTTTCACATCCGCCACAGGAGTTTCCAGGAGTCCTACCGTGCAACAACGCAAACGCCTTAATCCGGCGCCCACCCGGACGTCGCCGCTGCTGACCACCACCGTGGCCGCAATCCTCACCGTGGCCGTCGTCGCCGCGGGCGCCTTCGGCGGCAACCACATCCTCAACGTCCAGTCGGTCGGCGGCGCGGACGCCGAAATCTACTCCGACACCGCCTCCTTTGACACGGGCAACAACACCACGGTGGACGACGCCGCCGTGAAGACCCAGGGCGGCGACTCGCAGGCACGCCGCGTGGTCAAGGAGTTCAGCCGCGACCGCGAGTTCAACCTCTTCGGCCTGACCTGGAAGGGCGACCGCGACATCGTCGCCTACGTACGCTCGCAAAAGGCCGACGGCTCCTGGACCGAATGGTTCGAGATGGACCACGCCGACAACGCGCAGGGCGAGACCAACGGCACCGAACCGATCTTCGTCGAATCCACCAAGCGCATCCAGGTCTCCACCGGCAACGTCGACCTGCTGGATGAGGGCCGCACGGACTCCGCCGCCCCCACCACCGCGAAGGACCTGCAAGCCGTGTTCCTGGACGGCGGCAGCGGCAACGCGAACCCCATCGCCCCGGCGGCCGACTCCTACACCCGCGGCATGCCCAAGGTGATCACCCGCTCCCAGTGGGGCGCGGGTGCCTCCTCCAACCCCACCTACACCGAGCCGGTGACGGCGGCGACGGTGCACCACACCGCGGGCTCCAACAGCTACTCCGAGGCCGAGGCACCGGGCATTGTCCGCGGCATCTGGCAGTACCACGCCCGCAACCTGGGCTGGGGCGACATCGGCTACAACGCGCTGGTGGATAAGTACGGCAACATCTACGAGGGCCGCGCCGGCGGCCTGGACCGCGCCGTCGAGGGCGCGCACGTGGGTGGCTTCAACCAGAACACCTGGGGCGTGTCCATGCTGGGCGACTACGAGACCGCCTCCCCCACCGAGGCCGCCATCAACGCGATGGGCGAGATCATCGGCTGGAAGGCCGCCGTCGCCGGCTTCGACCCGATGGGCTCCGACTACCACTACGCCGACTTTTCCTTCCCGGGATCCCGCTACCCCGCGGGCCAGGGCGCGATGTTCCCCAACATCAACGCCCACCGCGACTTCCACTACAACGCCTGCCCGGGCCAGAACCTGTACAACCGGATGGGCGACATCCGCCGGATTGCCAACCGCAAGTACGACAGCCTCAAGGGCTCCACGGGCCTCGACTCCATCCTCAACCCGTCCAAGCCGAGCAACAACGGCGGGATTGATAACGGCCTGCCCGACAACGCCAACCCCGACGTCGAGGCCACCGACACCACCGTCGGCGACCTCTCCTCCGCCCTCGGCTCCAGCGACGCCGACACGGAGACCGTGACCAACCCTGACGGCACCACCACGACCGTGGTCCGCCCGAACGGCGACGCGCAGAAGGCGAAGAGCAACGTCTCCCTCGAGGGCCTGGCCGCCGGCGACGCCGTCGCCATCGCCGCCGCTGCCGGCACGCTCGCCGGCCTGGTCATCTTGTACGCCAACTCCCGCGGCCTGTTGCCGGGCGCCACCAAGTCCGTCGCCGGGATGGAGATCATCCCCGGCCTGACCGTGCAGCAGGTCACCCCGTACATCGGCCCCGCGCTGCAGGCGGTGGGCAAGCAGGACCTCGCAGACGTGTGGTCCCAGTTCGAGCCGACCCTCGGCGCGATCACCGCCGGCGTGGGCGGCCCGCAGGTGGGCGGCCGCGAGTACGCCTTCTTCCAGAAGGGCATCGGCGTGAAGGACCGCCAGGGCCAGATCTACACGCTGGCCGGCAAGGTGGCGGACGCCTGGCTCCAGCAGGGCATGGACGCCGGCCCGCTCGGCATGCCGCTCTCGCAGCAGCGCACGCTTGGCGACGGCACCGTCCAGGTCACCTTCCAAGGCGGCGCCATCAGCTACAGCCCCGCCACTAACGCGGTAAACATCACGACCAACTAGGCCGTCAGGCCCGCAGCTAGGCCTGGTCGTAGGAGCGGCGCACCGCGTCCTCCCACCGCGCCACCAGCCGGTCCCGTTCGGGGCCGGCCCACGTGTTTTCCCAGGCAGTGGTGGGGCCGAGGGACAAGGGGGCACAAATAAGCTTGGCCCCAATGCCCGCAGCCGACGCCGCGCCCATCACCGTGGTTTCCGTGTTCGCAGGGCGCTCGACGCGAAGGCCGAGGATGTCGGCCTGCATCTGCATGAGCAGGTCATTGGTGGTCATGCCGCCGTCGACGCGCAGCTCCGTTGGCTCGCCGCCCATCGCGCGCACCACCTCGAGCGCCTGCAGGCAGGTGGCCTCGAGCGCCGCGCGGGCGATGTGGCGGCGATCCACAAACCTGGTCAGGCCCGTGATCACGCCGCGCGCGTCGGGGCGCCACCGCGGCGCGAACAGCCCGGAGAACGCCGGTACGATCACCACCCCGCCGCTGTTGTCCACCTGCGCCGCGAGCCGCTCCGACTCCTCCGCGGTGCGCAGGATGCCCAGCTGGTCGCGCAGCCACTGGATCAGGGAACCACCGACGGCCACGGAGCCCTCCTGCGCGTACACCGGCGGCTCGCCGTCGATCTGGTACGCCACGGTGGTAAGCAGGCCGTCGCTGCTGATTCGCGGCTGCGCACCCGTGTTGAGCAGCATGAACAGCCCAGTCCCGTAGGTCATCTTCGCCTCGTTCTCGCGCAGGCAGTGCTGCCCGAACAGCGCGGCCTGCTGGTCGCCCAGCACGCCCGCGATGGGCACCCCCGCGAGCGGGCCGCGGCGGCGCACGGTGCCGGACGTGCCTATCGACGCCCGTATCTCCGGCAGCAACCGCCGCGGAACCCCAATCTCCGCGCATAGGTCCTCGTCCCACGCAAGCGTGCGCAGGTCCATGAGCAGGGTGCGCGAGGCGTTCGTGACGTCGGTGACGTGCAGCGCGCGCTCCGGTTCCCGCGCCCCGCCGGTGAGGTTCCAGATCAGCCAGGTATCGATGGTTCCGGCGAGCAGCTCGCCGCGCTCGGCGCGCTCGCGCGCGCCATCGACGTTGTCCAGGATCCAGGCCCACTTCGGTCCGGCCGGGTAGGAGTTGTGCAGCAGGCCGGTCCGCTCGAGGTAGCGGCCCGGGTCGGCGTCGCTTTCCGGGTTGGTGCGGGTGTCCTGCCACACGATCGCGTTGTAGATCGGCGCGCCCGTCGCCTTGTCCCAAATGACGGCGGTTTCGCGCTGGTTGGTCAGGCCGAGCGCGCCGATGTCGTCCTCGGCGATGTCGGCCTCCGCCATCGCCTCGCTCAGCGCGCGGCGGGTGTTGCGCCAGATCTCCATGGGGTCGTGCTCGACCCAGCCCTCGCGTGGCATGTGCTGGATGTGCTCGAACTGCGCCTGGGCGACGACGCGTCCTTCGGTGTCCGTGATGACCGCGCGGGTCGAGGTCGTGCCCTGGTCAATGGCGGCGATGAGAGGCATGCCGACAATTGTATGGTGTGTGGGCTAGAACCAGTGTTCCAGCACCTGCGCCACCCCATCTTCGGAGTTGGTGGCGGTGGTGTAGTCGGCGGCGTCGAGAAGCGCGGGCGCGGCGTTACCCATCGCCACGCCCATCCCGGCCCAGGCGAGCAGCTCGAGGTCGTTGGGCATGTCGCCGAACGCGATGACCTGGGAGGGCTCAATGCCGTAGCTGGCGGCGAGCACGGACGCGCCGGTCGCCTTGTTCACGCCCGGATGGGACAGCTCGATGAGGCCCTCGTCCATGGAATAGGTCAGGTGCGCGTCCTCCGGCTCGATGGTGGGCGCGACCAGGTCGAACAGTTCCGCGGAGCGCAGCTCCGGGCAGCGCACGAGCAGCTTGGCGGCGGGCTCGGCGACGATTTCCGCGGCGGTGCCGATACCAAAGCTGCTGTCCCAGGCGTCCCGGTTGTACTCGGGGGTGATGAGGAAGCAATCCTCCTCCGGGTCGAGCGCGCTTTGGCCGACGCGCTCCACCCCAAAGCCGTGCTGCAGGCCGTGCGGGGCGAGCGCCTTACCGACGGCGTCGACGACGCGCTGCATCGTCTCCGGCGCGAGCTCGAAGGAGCGCACCACGGTGTCCTTCACCGGGTCGTAGACCACGGCACCGTTCGCGCACACGCAAGTCGGCGCGATGGGCAGCTGGTCCAGCACCGGCATGAGCCAGCGGTGGGGGCGCCCCGTGGCCAGGGCGAACTTGGTCCCCGAGCGCACCGCGCGGACCACCGTGTCGCGCAGCCTCGGGGTCACCCGGCCGGTGGGGGTGATGAAGGTGCCGTCGATGTCGCTGATGATGAGCTTGGGGGCGTGCATGGGGTTAGGTGCCTTTCTTGGCTTGCTTCGCGGCCTTTTTCGCCTTGCGTTCCGCGCGTTCTCGCTCGTACATCTCGGCCGCCTGCTCCAGCGTGGGCGCGCCGCCGCCGAGGGAGGCGGGCACCCACTTGTCGCCGGGCGCAAACGGGCCGAACTCCGCGTCGTACTCGGCGCGGGACTGCTCAAGCATGCGCTGCATCGCCTGCTTGAGCCGCGCCGTATCGGCCTCGGCGTCGCCGGTGACCTCGACCGGTGCGCCGTAGCGCACGATCACGCCGACGCCGCGGAACTTTTTGGGCAAATCTTTGGTCCAGATACGGTGCGAGCCCCAGATCACGCACGGGATCAGCGGCGCGCCCGCCTGCGCGGCGATGCGTGCCGCACCCGTCTTGAAGTCCGCGAGCTCGAAGGAGCGCGAGATCGTGCCCTCCGGGAAGATGCCGACCAGGTTGCCGTCGCGGAGGCCGCGCACGGCGGCGTCGACAGCCGAGCCCCCGTTGTCCCGGTCCACCGGCACGTGCTTCATGGTGCGCAGCAGCGTGCCCAGCACAGGGATGTCAAACACGCCCTTCTTCGCCATGTAGCGCAGCAGTCGTCCGCCCTGCAGGAGCGGGCCGGCGCCGGTGAGCATGAAGTCGTAGTAGCCGGTGTGGTTGGCGGCGATGATCGCGCCACCGCGCTCCGGGATGTGCTCCGCCCCCACCACGCGCACGCGCATGCGCTGCAGGCGCAGCAGGCGATTGAACATGCGCACGGTGAACGGGTAGAGCCGCTCCTTCGACTCCACCGGGTGCTTCGCCGGGGCCCGGTAGTCCGCCGGGACGGTGAGCCCGCGCAGCGTCTTCCACTGCGGTGCGGTGCCCATTAGGCCTCGAGCACTTCCTTGCCCACCCACGGCTGCAGCGCGGCGGGCACGCGGACGGAGCCGTCGGCCTGCTGGTTGTTCTCCAAGATGGCCACCAGCCAGCGGGTCGTGGCCAGGGTGCCGTTCAGTGTCGCGGCGATCTGGGTCTTGCCGTTCTCGTCGCGGTAGCGGATGTTCAAGCGGCGGGCCTGGAAGGTGGTGCAGTTGGAGGTGGAGGTCAGCTCACGGTAGGTGTGCTGCGACGGCACCCACGCCTCGGTGTCAAACTTGCGGGCCGCGGAGGAACCGAGGTCGCCCGCGGCAACGTCGATGACGCGGTAAGGCACCTCCACGTCGGCGAGCATCTCGCGTTCCAGACCGAGCAGCTTCTGGTGCATGTCCTCTGCCTCTTCCGGCTTGCAGTAAACAAACATTTCGAGTTTGTCGAACTGGTGGACGCGCAGGATGCCCTTCGTGTCCTTGCCGTAGGAGCCGGCCTCGCGGCGGAAGCAGGAGGACCAGCCGGCGTAGAGCAGCGGGCCGTCGGAGAGATCGATGATCTCGTCCTGGTGCAGGCCGGCCAGCGCCACCTCGGAGGTGCCCACCAGGTAGAGGTCGTCGCGCTCGAGGTAGTAGATCTCCTCGTCGTGCTCGTCCAGGAAGCCGGTACCCGCCATGATCTCGGGGCGCACCAGCACCGGCGGGACGACGACCTTGAAGCCGGCCTCGCGCGCCTTCTTCGCAGCGTGCATGAGCATGCCCAGCTGCATCCAGGCACCGTCGCCGACCAGGTAGTAGAAGCGGGCGCCGCCGATCTTGGTACCGCGCTTCATGTCGATCGCGCCGAGCGCCTCGCCCAGGTCCAGGTGGTCCTTGACTTCAAAGTCGAACTCCGGAACCTCACCAACGTGCTCGAGCACGACGAAGTCCTCTTCTCCACCGGCGGGTGCGCCCTGGATGGGGTTCGGGATCTTAAATTGCAGCGCCTTGACCTTGGCCTCTGCCTCCTCCTGCTCGGCCTCGGCGGCCTTCACGCGCGCCTTGAGCTCGTTCGAGCCCTCCAGCAGCGCCGGGCGGTCCTCCGGCGCCGCCTGCCCAATCTTCTTGCCAAACGCCTTCTGCTCACCGCGCAGCTCGTCCGCCGCCTGGATCGCGGCGCGGCGCTGCTCGTCGGCGGCAATCAGCTGGTCAACCAGCGCCGGGTCCTCACCGCGGGCGGTCTGGGATTGGCGTACAACGTCCGGATTTTCGCGCAGGAATTTCAGATCAATCACAAGCACTCACTCTACCTTGTCGCCGCCCCACCGCAGCCGGGAATGGGGCGTGGCGTTGCGCACCGAGCTTAGCGACGCACACCACATCCCATTTCACCCCAGCTGGTCATAACCAGCGCGGTATGGTGGAGCTATGATCACCAACGGCCCGATCCCCAAACACGCCCAGCTGCGGGCGCTGTTGGAGCGGCGCTGCGCCGAGGAACTCGCGCCCGGGGACCTGCTGCCCGGCGAGCGGGCGCTGGAGGAAGAGTACGGCGTCTCGCGCATCACGGTGCGGCGCGCAATTGGGGACCTCGTCGCGGACGGGAAGTTGCGGCGGGTGCGCGGCAAGGGCACGTTCGTGGCACCGTCGCCGCTAGTGAGCCGTATGCACCTGGCGAGTTTTTCGGAGGAGATGCGTGAGCAGCGGGTGGACGCGGCGTCGATAATCTTGCACTCTGGCCTCGCCACTCCCCCGCTCGACGCGGCCGAGTTCTTTGGCACCGCGCCGGAGACCCCGCACATCCAGCTACGCCGGCTGCGGCTTGGCGACGGCCAGCCTTACGCCGTGGACGACGCCTGGTACAACGCGGCGCTCGTGCCGGATCTGCTCGAGCACGACGTGGAGCAATCCGTCTACTCGCTACTCCGTACCCGCTACGGGCTGCCCATCACCGAGGCAGAGCAGACCGTCACCGCAGCGAGCGCCACGGCCGCCGACGCGAAGGCGCTGGAGGTGCAACCCGGGACCGCGCTGCTGCGCATCGTGCGGCGGGCCGGAAGCGGCGCGCAGCCGGTGGAATACTGCACCTCGTGCTACCGCTCGGACCGCTACTGGCTGACCACCCGCATCGGCCAGGACGCCGACCGCGGCGAGCAGTTGCCTAGTATGTAAGGCATGGTTTCGACTTCCAACGCCACCCGCGCGTTCCTCATCGCCGCGCTCGCCGGCTCGGTGGGCATGGGTTCCTACGCCATGACCACCGACGCGAACGCCCCAGGCGGGGGCACGAACGGCGAGCAGGGACAAACCCAGGCGCAGACCAGCGAGCACGGTGCGCCTCCAGCGCCGTTTACCACCGCTGACCAGGGCGCTTGCCTGACCTGGGACGTGGCCGAAGACGGCAGCGTCACCGGTTTTGAGCAGACCGACTGCGCCACCGAGCACCGCTTCGAGGTGGCCTCGCGCCAAGACCTGGCCATCTACCCCACCTCCGAGTTCGGGCAAGACGCACCCATGCCCAACCCGACGCGCCAGGCCCAGCTGCGCGAGGAGCTGTGCGGCGCGTCCACCCTGCGCTACCTGGAGGGCAAATACGACCCGAACGGCCGCTACTCCATCGCGCCGATCCTCCCGCCGGCCGCGGCCTGGGAGGCGGGCGACCGCACCATGCTGTGCGGCCTGCAGGAGACCAACCGTGCGGGCGCGCAGCTGCTCACCACGGGTCGCGTCGCCGAAGAGGACCAGGCGCGCACCTTCGCGCCCGGCGAGTGCGTGGCCATCGACGGCGCGAACAACGCCACCGTGGTCGACTGCGGCCAGCCGCACCAGATGGAGATCACCAGCAAGGTCGACCTCGCCCCGGTCTTCCCCGACGGCACGCCGTCCGTGGAGGACCAGGACAAGTACCTCGGCGACGCTTGCACCGAGGCCGCCCACACCTACCTGGGCAGCGAGGAGAACCTGTACCAGATCTCGCTGCAGCCGTTCTGGACCACGCACCAGCCCGCTTCGTGGGAGGGCGGCTCGCACAGCGTGAACTGCGCGCTCGTCTTCTCCTCGCCCAACGGCGGGTTCTCCGAGCTCACGGGCTCGGCAACCGGGGGCCGGGAGGCGTTGCTTATCGACGGCACCCCGCCGCCAGAGCGACCCCAGCGCCGCCCGCTGCGCGAGAACCAGACGCCGGCCGCCTCCTCCGCCCCGGCCTCGCCTGCCCCAGAGGCTGCCCCAGAGGCTGCCCCGGAGACTGTGCAGTAATGGTCGAGGTCAGCGACGAGGAATTCGAGGCGATGATCGACGACGCCCTGGACACTATCCCCGACGAGTTTGCCCGCCGGATGACCAACGTGGTCATCCTTGCGCGCGAGTTCAACGAGGACCAGCCCGAGATCCTGGGCTTGTTCGAGGGCGTGCCGCTGCCGGAGCAGCACGCCAACCACACCGGCTACCTGCCCGACGCGGTGTTCATTTACAAACAGCCGCTGCAAGCGATGTGCCACTCCGTGGAGGAGCTGCGCCACGAGGTGGACGTGACCGTCAAGCACGAGGTGGGCCACTACTTCGGCATGGAGGAGCACGAGCTCCACGCCCTCGGCTGGGGCTAGCGGGAGCGCCCGGCGCGGGCCGCGTCGACCCACTCTGCGGCCGCGGCGATGCGCGCGTCGCGCACCGGGTGCGGCTCGCCGGCGCAGCGCGGCCACGACCCGAGGAACCGGATCCGCGAGGAGCGCAGGTACACCCCGCGCAGCGCCTCCGCCACCGGCGCGTCATCGATGTGGCCGACGAGGTCGGCGAAGAAGTTGTACGTGTTCGGTTCCTCGCGGGTCGGGCGGGACTCGATGCGCGAGAGGTCCACGCCGCGGTAGGCGAACTCCTGCAGGATGCCCACCAGGCTGCCGGGTTCGTTGGGCGTTTGGAAGACGATGGAGGTGCGGTCGTTGCCCGTGCGCGCGAGCGGGGCCGCCACCGGGCCCGCGAGGACGAAGCGGGTGCGCGCCGCCTCCAGGTCCGCCACGTTGCGGGCGTGAATCTCAAGCCCGAAGAGCTCGGCGGCGCGCTCCGGGGCGGCGGCGACGTCGGCCGCTCCATCGGCGACCTGCTGCGCTGCGGCCGCGTTCGAGGTCGCGGCCTGGAAGGTGGCGCCCGGCGCGTGCTCGCCCATCCACCGTTTCACCTGCTGGTAGGCGACGGGGTGGGTGGCGAAACGGGTGGCGTCGAGAAGCGATTGCCCCTTGCGCGTCATGATGGCAAACGCGATCTCCAGCTCGGTTTCGGCGAAGATCTGCACGCCCGGGGTGGCTAGGAGCGCGTCCGAGGTGGTGGTCACGGCTCCGTCGACCGAGTTCTCGATGGCCACCACCGCGCGGTCGGCCCGCCCCTCGGCCACCGCGGCGAGCGCCTCCGCCGGCGAGTCCACGGCCACGAGCTCTGGCGCGGGCAGCGCGAAGGCGTGCACCGCCTGCTCAGTAAACGTGCCGGCAGGTCCCAGGTACGCGATACGGGTCATGGGCTTAAAGTTATCGCATGCGCCGCCGCCTCATCACCGAAATTATTCTCGTGCTCGCAGTCACCTTCGGCATGAGCGGGCTTCGCTCCGGGCTCAAGCTTGTCGACGCCCTCCTCACCGCCCCCTTAAACGAGCAGTCCACCACGCTGGTGCAGCAGGCTTCGAGTATTGGCTGGTTGGACCTGGCCATGCAGGTCGCCTCCGCGGGCACGCTGTTCGCGTGGGGCGGGCTGGCCTGGTACCTCCTTGGGTCCCGGTGGCGCTGGCCCCAGTGGAAGGACTGGGCGCACGCGGCCGGGTTGGCCGCGCTCATCGGGCTGCCGGGCCTGGCGTTCTACGTTGGCGCGGTGCACCTCGGCCTGTCCAAGGTGGTGGTGCCCGCCACGGAGGCGGTGCAGATCCCCACCTCACTGCTGTGGGCGCTGGCCAACGGATTCGGCGAGGAGGTCGTGGTGGTGGCCTACCTGGTGACCCGGCTGCGGACCCTGGGGTGGGCACCTTGGCAGGCGGTCGCGGCGTCGGCGGTGCTGCGCGGCTCCTACCACCTCTACCAGGGCGTTTCGGCGGGCGCGGGCAACATTGTGATGGGCGTAGTCTTCGCGGGCTACTTCCTGTGGCGGAGCAGGCGCGCAGAGGGCACGACGCCTGCGGTGGCAGCCGTGTGGCCGCTGGTGCTCGCGCACTTCCTCATCGACGCCGTCGCGTTCGTGGCGTACCCGCTTGTAGACCTCTCTTGGCTGGGCATCTAGATATACTCACCGTGCCAGTCGACTCCGCTAGTTTTTGCAACGGTCACACGTCCTCGCAATCCGTCAGGATGCAGGCCCTGGGCGCTGAAGAGCACGTGTCTACTCCTTGGAATTCATGCGCTGCCTAACAAGCTGGCAAATCAGTGCCACCCCGGCCACGGCAGCTGCAGAGCTACAGAGAACGGTAGGCGCCGCCTGTGCCGCTACGAGCAGTGAGCCAGCAGTCGCGCCCAGTGCTGATCCCAAGTAGTTAGCAGAGGCATTCGCGGCTACGGCAGTGGCGCCGTCAGCCGGGTTTGCCTGGAGAAGGATGTGCTGCTGGGGCGCAAGTGAGGCCCACCCGCACATTCCCCAAACAAATAGGCTCGCAACCAGAAGCCAGACGGTCTGCCCCTGCGTCATACCGAGCAACGCACAGATGAGCCCCACGAGGATGGTCACACTGAGACGCAGCGGATTGCGCCGATCCATGAGTCTGCCTATACTTAGCGCACCCACCGCGCCTCCAACGCCCCAAACCCAAATCGCAAGAGTCTGGTGTGCGGCGAGACTTCCTACGGACAAAATCACGGTCATATATGTATAGAGCCCCAGAGAAGCTACGCCAGTCAGCAATGTCACTGTCACCGTGAGTAAGTTCTTGGGGCGTGCGATCGATCGCAGCCGGTCGCCCGCACCCGACGCAGGTATTGTCGGCAGTTCTCCTCCCCGCACAGCAACTCCCACTAGTGATGCGCAACCGATAGCCACGATCAACAAAATGGCGGCTCGCCACCCCCAGCGATGCGCCAACTCCAAGCCTATCGGGACACCGAACACGGTACCAACTGCCAAACCCGCAAGGACCAGGGCTAACGCGCGTCCCCGGCGTTCTACTCCCACGAGTTCGGCGGCAACCGCGGACGATAAGGGCGAGTACACCCCCGCTGCCGCGCCAGCCACTATTCGGGCAACCAAGAACACCACGACGGTCGACGAGAGCGCTGTAGCTACGTTCGCCACTGTAAAAACCAGAAGGGACAGGATCAGACTTCGTCGTGATCTCCGACCCGCACGCCCAGCCAGCAGGGGTCCTGCTACTGCATATGCGCCAGTGAAGGCCGCCACCCCCAGGCCCACGGTGGATTCGCGTGCATTCATGGACGAGGCAATAGCAGGAAGAAGACCGGCAACAACGTAGGCGTCTAGCCCGAGAGCAACACTGCCCACCACGAAGGGCCAAAGCCGCCCCATCAAGCCCGTCCCGCCTTCGTGTCGACGTTGGCGATCACAGCCGCAAGCACGCCCGGGAACAACTGATCTAGATCCTCACTTCTCAGCCGTATGAGACACGCACGACCTTCACTCCGCGTCCATGTCACACCCGCATCGCGCAGCATGCGGGTGTGATAAGTCAGGGTCGACCGAGGAAGATCGTCTGCGAGCTCGAGACTATCGTGCTCACCCCCGTCCGCTAGGCGGCGAATCATCTCCAGACGCGTGGGATCGCTCAGGGCTGCCAACACTCTAGCCAGTGTGATCTCATCTGTTTCTGGATGGTGGTATGTGCGAGGGGACATGAAACCTCCTTCAGTCGTGCAGTAATACCTGCATGATAATCGTGCAGCAATTGTTGCACAACTCTTCTTCGGTAGCTTCCAATCGCCCCCTTCCAGGGCATCTAGTGGCGGATTTCCCGGCGAACTCCCAGCGCGCGACGCTACGAAGCAGTAGGTCCCACGCGCCACAACCGTTACACTAAGTGCATGTCTTCGACGCCCCACTCCAACGACCCACGCGATCACCTGGGGGAGTTCGTGCTGGGCAAGGATGGAAAGCCCCTGGTAGACCGGTACGGTCGGCCTATCCGCAAGCGCAGCGCGCGCCAGGAGCCGCCCCGGCAGCAGGCGCCGCGCCAGGAATACGAGCCGCGGCGCGTCCCCGAATTCACCCGCGTGGAGCGCCCCCGCCAGCAAGCGTCACGGCAGCAAGCGCCCCGCCAGGAGTACCAGCCCCGTCGCACCCCGCAGTACTCGCGCCCGGTGCCCGAGCCCGCCCGCGAGCCGGTGCCGTCGCAGGTGTCGCGGGGGCGTCGAAGGGGACCGAAGCGGCGTCGAAAAGCGAAAGCCCCAGGCTGCGGCGTCCTCTTCCTCGCGCTGATCGTGCTCGTGGTGGTTGGCACGCTGTTTACCGACGCCCGCCTCACCCGCATCCAGACGCTCCCGCCCGAGCAGATTGCGAACACCTCGGGCACGAACTGGCTGCTCGTCGGCTCCGACTCCCGCCAGGGGCTAAGCGAGGAAGACGTGGAGCGCCTCGGCACGGGCGGCGACCTGGGCACAACCCGCACCGACACGATCATGCTGCTGCACCTCCCGCTGCACGGGAAGCCGACGCTGATGTCCATCCCGCGCGATTCGTACGTGGCCGTCCCCGGCTACGGCTACGACAAGATCAACGCCGCATTCGCGTACGGCGGCGCCCCGCTTCTGGCGCAGACCGTCGAGGAGAGCACGGGCCTGCACATCGACCGCTACGCCGAGATCGGCATGGGCGGGCTGGCCAACGTGGTCGACGCCGTCGGCGGCGTGGAGATCTGCGTGCAGGAGCCGATCGACGACCCCCTGGCCAACATCTCCGTCCAGCCCGGTTGCCAGAAGATGGACGGCGCGACCAGCCTGGGCTACGTGCGCACCCGCGCCACCGCACAGGGCGACCTGGACCGCGTCATGCGGCAGCGCGACTTCCTCGGCGCGATGCTGGACAAGGTGACCTCGCCCGCCGTGTTCCTCAACCCCTTCCGCGTGGTCCCGCTGCTGTGGACGGTGCCGACAATGTTTTCGGTCGGCGAGGGCGACCACATCTGGAACCTGGCCCGCATCCCGCTGGCGATGCGCGGCGGCATCAACGCCGAGACGATCCCGCTCGGCGGTTTCGAGGACACCGAGGTGGGCAACGTGTTGCTCTGGGACGAGGCTGCGGCGGAGGAGCTCTTCGCGTCCCTGCGGTAATCACTTCAGCCCCGCCCACGCCGAGGACGTGTTCTGGGGCAACGCCGCAAACTTCTACCGGCTCTACAGGTAGTCGTAGTTGATCTCCGTGTCCGGCGCGAAGAAGACGCAGCCGCCCTCCATCGGGCGCAGGTAGATCGTGTCGCCCTGGTCCACGTTGATACCGCGCGGCACCTTCACCGTGATGCGGTCGCCGCGCACGGCGATCACGTCATCGGCTTTCTCCTCGCGGCTGCCATAGACGTACAGCTCGGAGCCGAGGTGCTCCACGATGTCCACGCGCACCGGCAGGCCGTACTGCTCGCCCGGCTGGTTCACGCCGAGGATCTCCCAGTTCTCGGGGCGGATGCCCACGATCACGCGGTCGGACTGCACCTTGGCCATCTGCTCCGCCGGCATGTGGTAGTCCAGCGCGTGGTCCTTGCCGCCCGCGACGCGGCCGCCAACCACCGGCACGTTCTCAATCAGCGTCATCGCCGGGGAGCCGATGAAGGTGGCGACGAAGGTGTTGCCCGGGTTCTCGTACAGCGTGTTCGGGGCGTCGACCTGTTGGATGATGCCCTTCTTCAGCACGCAGACGCGGTCGCCCATAGTCATCGCCTCGGTCTGGTCGTGGGTGACGTAGACCGTGGTGGTGTTCAGCTCCCGCTGCAGCTGCAGGATCTGGGCGCGGGTAGACACGCGCAGCTTCGCGTCCAGGTTGGACAGGGGCTCGTCCATGAGGAAGACCTTCGGCTGGCGCACGATCGCGCGGCCCATGGCCACGCGCTGGCGCTGGCCGCCGGACATGGCGGACGGCTTGCGGTCGATGAGGTCCTCGAGCTCGAGCATCTTCGCCGCGAAGTTCACGCGCTCCTCAATGGTCGCCTTGTCCACCTTGGCGTTCTGCAGGGCGAACGCCATGTTCTGGCGCGCCGTCATGTTGGGGTACAGCGCGTAGGACTGGAACACCATGGCCACGTCTCGGTCGCGGGAGCGGGTCTCGGTGACGTCGCTGCCGTCGATAAGAATCTGCCCCTCGTCAACCGGCTCCAACCCGGCGAGCATGCGCAGCGTGGTGGACTTGCCGCAGCCCGACGGGCCAACAAGCACCAGGAACTCGCCGTCGGCGATCTCCAGGTTGAGGCGGCTGACCGCCGGCGGCTTCTGCGGATCGTAGATCCTGGAGGCCTGGCGGAATTCAACAGTGGCCATGATGTCCTTTCAGGTGGTGCGAAATGTGCAGGGTGCGGGCTTAGAGCTTCGGTGTGATGTCGCGGTCGATGACGCCCTGGGTCTCCTTCTGCAGGTCGGCGAAGGTCTGCTCAACGTCCTGGCCGCCGACGGTGATGCGGTCGAGCGCGCCGCCGATGCGCTGGCCGCCGCCCGAGACGAACACGCGGGCGTAGTCCTGCGGCTTGGTGTTCTCGTTCAGCTGCTTGATCGCGGTCTCCGCGTTCGGGTTCTCCTCCAGGAACTTCTTCTCCTCCGGATCCTCCAGGGCGTCCTTACGCACCGGCATGTAGCCAGTCTTCTGGGAGAATTTGATGGTGTTCTTGGTGTTGGTCATGAAGTCGATGAACTTCACCGCGTTGGCCTTGCGCTCATCAGAGATGCCGTTCGGCACGGCCAGGCCGGCACCGCCGGTCGCGGCGGACGGGCCAGGGCCGGGCAGGTAGGTGGTGATGAACGGGATGGTCGCGGTCTCCTTCAGGCCGCCGAGGGAGCCGGTGGACTCCAGCAGGCCGGATGCCTTGCCCGAGCCGAACGCGACGGTCGGGTCGGTCGCGATCTCGATGTGGCCCTCCTTCACCTGGTCCTGCAGGAACTTGCCCGCCTCGATGGACTCAGGGGCGGTGAAGTTCGGCTCCCACTCGTTGGAGTAGGACCCGCCGAATGCCCAGATCATGCCCTGGAAGTACCAGTCCAGGTAGTTGGAGCCGTCCGGCACGGTCACGGCCGGCTTGTTCAGCTTCTCCTTGATAGCGGTCGCCCACTCGTCGAACTCCTGCCAGGTCTCCGGGCCGCGATCAGTCGGCAGGCCCGCAGCCTCGAGGTCGTCGGTGTTCCAGTACATCAGGTTGGTGGAGCGGGAGTACGGGACGCCGTAGTGCTTGTCGTTGTAGGTGTAGTCCTCGCGCAGGGTGTCAACGTAGCTGTCGGCGTCGATGTCGTTCATCTCCCACAGCTCATCCAGCGGGGTGGTTGCCTCGTTGAGCGCGAAGTTGAACCAGGTGACGTCGGAGGCCACGAGGACGTCTGGCTGGTCGCCGCCGGCCAGCGACGCGTTGAAGCGCTGCGCCACCTCCTCGTAGTTGGAGCCCGCGGTCACCAGCTCGACGTGCAGGTCCGGGTTCTCCTCCTCAAACTCCTTGATCATTTCCTCTTCCAGGTCGCGGGAGGAACCCGGGTGGTTGGACCAGAAGGTGATGGTGTTGGCATCGCCGGAGTCCTTGGAGCCGTTGGAGGCGGTGGTGGAGCCGCCTGCGCAGGCGGTCAGCGAGACGGTGGTGAGCAGTGCTGCGCCGAGGGCGGCGATGCGCTTGGTGTGACGGGACATGGTGTTTCTCCTTGATGTGTTGTTGGAAGTGTTGCGGTTGGTGGGGGTGACGGTGGCGTCGAGAAGCGCCTAGCCCTTCACCGCACCAGCGGTGAGGCCCTTGATCATCGGCTTCTGCAGGATGAGGAAGATGATGATCATGGGCAGGGTGGTCAGCACGGTGCCGGCCATCACCGGGGCCCAGTTGGTCACGCCCTCGGCGTCCTGCAGGCGAGTCAGGCCGACGGGCAGCGTGGCCGCCGCCGGGGTGTCCGTGATCAGGAACGGCCACAGGTACTGGTTCCACTCGTTGACCACGGTGATCAGCACGAACGCCGAGAGCGTCGGCCAGGACATGGGCAGCACCACGCGGAAGAGCGTGGTAAAGAAGCCCGCGCCGTCCATGCGGGCGGCCTCCAGGATCTCCGGCGGCAGCGACTGGAAGTGGTTGCGCATGAGGAACGCGCCGAAGGCGACGCCGGCCAGCGGGATGATCACGCCGGCGTAGGTGTCGCGCCAGCCCCAGGAAGCCACCAGCGAGTAGTTGGAGATGATGGTGATCTGGTTGGGCACCATCAGCGAGGCGATGATGAGCAGGAACAGCAGGTTTCGGCCCGGGAAGCGGAGGAACGCGAAGGCGTAGGCCGACAGCACGCCGAGGACCACCTCAATGACGGTGAGCACGAGCGTGATGATGACGGAGTTCTTCAGGTAGCTGGCAAAGCCGGAGGTCTGCCACACGTACGAGTAATTCTCCGCCTTGAACGGGTTGGGCCAAAACGAGATCGGGTCCGAGTAGACGTCCTGGAACGACTTAAAGCTGGTGATGAAGATGAAGTACAGCGGCACCATGATCACCAGCACCGTCAGCACGAGCGCGATGTAGCCCAGCACTTTCACCGCCGGGTGCGAGTGGTCCATCGGCGCGCCCTTGCGCTTGCGCTGCGTTTCCGTGATTACCGGCTCCGCGTCGGACTGGGAGCCCGGCACCGGGGGCAGGTCGCCCCGGGGAGCGGAGTGCGTGACCGCCGGGATGGTCTGCTTCGTAGACATCTACTTCTCCATCCTTTCCTGCATTTTCACCTGAATGACCGTGATGATGAGGACCACGAGGAACATGATCGTGGCCACCGCGGCGCCGTAACCGGCGCGGTTGTTCACAAACGTCTCCTGGTAGACCTGGAACACCATCGTGGAGGTGCCGTAGCCGAACGGACCGCCGCCGGTCATGGCGTTGATGATGTCGAAGACCTGGAAGGAGTTCAGCAACACCGTAATGAGCAGGAAGAAGGTCGTGCCGCGCAGCTGCGGCAGGACCACGCGGAAGAAGTGTCGCGCCGGCGAGGTGCCGTCGATCTCGGAGGCTTCGTCCAGGTCGCGGCGGCGCCCCTGCAGCGCGGCGAGGTAGATGACAAAGACGTAGCCCACGTTCTTCCACACGTAAGTGACGGTGACCATGAACAGCGCCCAGTTCTGCTGTTGGTAGAAGTTGGGCACGTCCACCCCGATCTTGGCCAGGAAGAACTGGATGAGGCCGTAGGAGGGGTCGAAGACGAACTGGAAGGCCACGCCGATCGCAGCGCCGGCGATGACGTAGGGAGCGAAGACCATGGAGCGCACCGCGGCGCGGCCGAACAGCTTCTGGTCCAGCAGCAGCGCCAGCGCCAGCCCGATCACCATGGAGCCGGCGACAGCGAAGAAGGTGAACACGACGGTGTTAAACACCACGCGCCCGGTGTCCGGGGCCTGGAACCAGTCGAGGTAGTTCTGCAGGCCGACAAAGTGCATCGTCGGCGAGGAGATGTTCCAGTCGTAGAAGGAGATGCGGATGTTATCTACCAGTGGCCGGTAGGTAAACAGAATGAGGAGCAGCAGGTTCGGACCGATGAGCAGCGCAGCCAGGCCGATCTGCCGCCAATCAATCTTCCGTTTGCGCGGGTTGCGCGCGTACTCCTCGGAAACCTCCGGGACTTCGGAGACCGCGGGAATCCGCGCGCGCGTCTGCGATGTGGGTTGCATGCGCAAGAACTTAGAGACCCCAGGTGAACATCCGGTTGACAGAAAGTTCTACCTGAGAAAACTACTTGCAAACTTCAAGAGATCTGCAAGAGATGTACAAAAGCTCTGCCCGACAACTGTCTTTCAGCTGGGTTTAGATGGTCACCTGGCGCGACTTGATGTTGTCCAGCTGCTTGCGCTCTGCGGCGGTGAGCTGCGCGTCGTTGGCCAGCTCCGCCTCCAGCTTCACGTTCAGATCCTTGAGCGCCTCCGCGTAGGACTCTGGAGCGACCTCCGGGTCCAGGTCCCACACCGGCACGACCACGCCGTGGGTGCGGAACGCGCCCGCGAACTTCGTGCCCTCGCCCAGCACCAGCTCGCCCTTCGCGGCGATGCGCGCGAGCGCGTTGAGCACCTGCGACTCGTTGTCCTCCGTGCGGATCCACCGGATGTGCGCCTTCCCGCCGCCCGGGTTGACCCACCACACGGCGCCCGGCACGCCCGCGCTGACCTCGGCGGACGGCCACACAGCGCCGTTCGCCTGGTTCATCGCCTGCCGCAGCTGCGCGGGGACGTCCTCACCCTCGGCGAACCACCAGTTGAAGTCGTTGTGGACGGTGATCTCGGGGGTGAAGGTGGCGTCGATAAGCGCCTTCAGCTCCGGCTGGCTCCCGTCGGCGGCGGTGGACTGGAGCGTCTCGCCCGGCTCCGCCTCGAGCACCCAGCTCAGCGCGTACGCGAGGTCGCGGCCGGGGTTTTGCGAATGCGCGCCGACCTGCAGGGCCACGAGGCGCTCGCCGCCCTGCGCCTCCTCGCGCACCATCGCCGCGGCCGCGCCCGGCAGCACGGTGGCCACGGTGACATCCTCGCCGTTGACCTGGAACTTCGCGCTTGCCGACGGCACGAACTCCTGCAGCGCGATCAACTCGGCCTCAGCGGCGAGCCCGCCGAACGGGCGGGGATCCTTCTGCAGCGCCTCGCGCTCCTTCGCGCGCGCGGCCATTTTGGCCTGGCGGCGGCTCATGCCCTCGGGCAGGTCCTCTTGCTTCTTACGCTTCTTCTTAGCCATGCGGTCAAATCTACCGGAAGCGCACTACTCGCCCGCGAACGTTTCCAGCGCGAGCTGCGGCAGGTCCGTGGCCATGAGGTCCACCCCGCTGGCGCGGCACCACTGCATCTCGCGCGGCAGATTGACGGTCCACACGTAGGACGGCTGGTCGGCCGCGCCGAGCGCCTCCGGTTCCGCCTGCGCCTGGCGCACGGATGGCCCCGGGCCCGTGGCCTGGCCAACGTCCACCGGCAGCGGCTCGGTGGGGTCCATCAGGGCAAAGGAGCGCAGCTCGGGGAGCAGCTCGCGGAAGCGCTCGATCGCCTCCGGGTTGAAGGAGATGAGGTGCACCTGCTCGCCGGTGTCCATGCCGTGCGCGCGCACGATCCGCGCGACCTCCTCGTCCAGCTTGGCGCCGAACGGGGACGGGTGCTTCGTCTCAATGAGCAGGTGCTTGCCCGGGTACTGGGCGAGGAGGTCGAGCAGCTCGCTGAGCAGCATGATCTGCTGCGGGTCCTCCGGAGTGCCGAAGTTGAGCTGGCGGATCTCCTCCAGCGTCAGCTCCGCGACCTCACCGGTGGCGCGCTCGCCGTCGGCGGTCATGGCGGTGCGGTCCACGGAGGGGTCGTGGATCACCACGGCCTGGCCGTCCTTCGTCATGTTCACGTCGCACTCGATGCCGTAGATGTCCAGCTCGAGCGCCTCCTCGAAGGCGCGGCGCGTGTTCTCCGGGTAGCAGCCGTTGAATCCGCGGTGCGCAACGATGCCAGGAACGTTAGAACTCATGTCCTCTCCCTAGCTCGCAGGTGCCGGGGCGGGCACGCTCGTGGCGTCCACGCGCGCGAACGTCTCCAGCGCCAGGTTGGGCAGGTCGGTGGCCAGGACGTCCACGTTGTGCTCGCGGCACCACATCATCTGCCGCGGCGTGTTGACGGTCCACGTGTACGTCTTCAGCCCACGCAGCCCGACCAGCTGCTGTCGCGCCTGCAGGTGCTGGATGGACGGGCCGACGCCGTACGGGCGCGACAGCATGGTGCCGCGCGGGTTCCACCGCTTCTCGCGCACGCGGAACAGGTAGTAGGTCTCCAGCTGCGGCGCCATGTGCGTGAAGTAGCGCACCGCCTTGTGGGAGAAGGAAATGATGTGGATGCGCTCGTTGTGCAGCAGCCCCGCGTAGGTGAGCACGCGCAGCGTCTGCTCGTCCACCTCGGGCCCGTAGAGGGTGGGGTGCTTCGTCTCGATGTAGAGGTGCTTGTCCGGGTAGTCCTGCATGAGCTCCAGCAGCTCCTCCAGCAACATGATCTGCTGTGGGTCCTCGTCGGTGCCGCAGTTCAGCTCGCGCAGCTGCGCGTAGTCCATGCAGTCGACGCGCCCGCGCCCGTTCGTGGTGCGCGAGACGTTCGCGTCGTGGAAGACGATGAGTTTGCCGTCGCGCGAGAGGCGCACGTCGCACTCGATGCCGTGGATGGGAAGCTTCAGCGCTTCCTCAAACGCTCGCCTGGTCAGCTCGGGGTACATGCCGGAAAATCCGCGGTGCGCAACAATGTTCGTCTGCCTCACAGTGCCCAAACCTACAACGGGTTGCGCCCCCGCGCGACCGGAGAAACTTTGTCATAATGCTGGGCATGGGCACACCCAAGCTTATCGACGCCACCGCGCCCCTTTCCCGCCTCACCGCCGGTATCGACTCGGCGCGTCGGGCCGTGCGGCGCGCCCGCGGCCGGTACAGCTTCGACCGCCACGGCGTGCTGGCCGCCCCGCTCGCCGCCGTGGAAATCCTCGCGGACCTCTCCCCCATCGTCCGCCTGCAGGGCCTGCGCCGCCTGCCCAACAACTTCCGCTCCGGGGTGATCGGCGCGGAGATCGCCTCGTGGGGCGCGGTCGCGCCCTCCCTGCTGCCCCGCCCCTGGTGGACCACCGCCGCGAATGTGGCGATCTGCCAGGCCGTCGGGCACATGATCGGCTCGGGCGTGGGCAGCGTCGCGCGGGCCTGCGGGACGAGCGGGCCGCGGGGGCGGCACGCCAACCCGGCGCGCATTGTGATGAGCTCGATGACGATGGCGGCCTACGGGGCGTCGTTAAGCGTGCATGCGCGGCAGGAGCGGCTGGTGGAGAACCCGCGCCCGGTGCGGGCGGCCGACACGGTGGCCGGCCTGGCGGTGGGCACGCTGGGGTACGGCGCGACGCTGCTGCTTGGCGAGGCCCTGCAGACCTCCGTCGACCGCATCAACGCCGTCTTCGGCCGCCGCCTCCCGCCCGTGACATCGTGGCCGCTGGCGGTTCTCGCGGTGGGCGCGGGCGCCTACCTGTTCACGGATCGCCTGGTGGTGCGCAACTTCCTCTCCAATGTGTACAAGGAGGCGGAGGAGCTCAACCGGCAGTTCCTCCCGGGCGCCGCGCAGCCGCGCGAGCCGGAGCGCACGGGCTCGCCCGCGTCCGGCGAGGCGTGGCGCAGGATGGGCCGGCAGGGCCGCGCGGTGGTCGCGGGCGGGCCGCGCAAGCGCGACATCGGCCTGGTCCTGGGCGAATCCCCCGACAAGGTCAAGGAGCCAATCCGCATCTTCATCGCGCTTCGCGACGGCGACCGCAGCCGCTCCTACGAAGAGATGGCCGCGGCCGCCCTGCGCGAGATGGACCGCACCGACGCCTGGTCGCGCCGCCACATCGCGGTGCTCTCCGCCGCCGGCACCGGCTGGATCAATGACTTCCACACCTCCGGCTTCGAGTTCGTCGCGCGCGGCGACTGCGCCATCGTGGCTATGCAGTACTCCTACGTCCCGTCGCTCTACTCCTACCTGGCCGACCGCGAATCCGCCGTCCAGTCCTCCCGCATCCTCATCAATGCGATCTCCGAGCGCATTTCGCTTCTCGACGCCCACCGCCAGCCCAAGCTCTACGTCGGCGGAGAGTCCCTCGGCGCCTACGGCGTCGCCGACGCCTTCCACGCACCCGAGGAGCTGCTCGCCCGCACCTCCGGCGGAGTGTTCACGGGGGCGCCGGGGTTCTGCGCCGCCCACGCGGCGCTGACGCGCCGGCGCGAAGAAGGCAGCCCGCAGCGCCTCCCCGTCGTGGACGGCGGCCGCCACTTCCGCTTCATCTCCCACCCCGACCACCTGGACCACGACTACGCGGGCGACGAGTACGACGCCCCGTGGGAGTTCCCCCGCGCCGTCTTCGCCCAACACGCCTCTGACCCCATCGTGTGGTGGGACACGAGCCTGCTGTGGCGGGCCCCCGACTGGCTCAAGGAGCCCGGCTCGCGCGGGGTCCCCGCCCCCGCCACCCAGCACTTAGACGTGCTGGACACGCTGCGCTGGTGGCCGTTTGTCACCTTCTGGCAGGTGGGTATCGACCAGATCAATTCCAAGAACTTCGCCGCCCCGCACGGGCACAACTACCACGCCGAGACCGTCGCGGCGTGGAACAAGGTGCTCGACGGCGGGCTTACCAACGCCGAGCTGGAGCGCATCAACCGGTGGATCGCGGCGGACGCGACGAAGCTGCGCGCTTAGATCCCGCAGGCGACGCCCGTGGAGTGGTGCGGGCAGTAGCCGTTGGGCACCTTGTGCAGGTACTGCTGGTGCTGTTCCTCCGCCAGGTAGTAGTCCACGTCCGCGCGGACCGCGGTGGTCATGTCCCCGTAGCCCGCATCCTTGAGCTGGCGGCCGTACTCGTCGCACCACTGCCGGATCTGCTCCGCTTCCTCCTCCGTATCCGGGTAGAAGGCGGAGCGGTACTGGGTGCCGTGGTCGTTGCCCTGACGGTAGCCCTGAGTGGGGTCGTGCGCCTCGAGCGCGGTGCGCACCAGGTCCTTCAGGCTGATCGTTTCCGGGTCGTAGACCACCTCGACGGTCTCCGCGTGGTTGGTCCTGCCGCCGCACACCTCGGCGTAGGTGGGGTTGGGGGTCTGCCCGCCGGCGTAGCCCGCTGAGGTGGACTCCACCCCTTCGAGCTCCCAGAACATCTTCTCCACGCCCCAGAAGCAGCCAATGGCGATGCGCAAGCGGCGCTGCTCCGGCTTCCACGGCCCGGTAATCGGGGTGTCCAGCACGGCGTGCAGCTGGGGGTTTGGCAGCAGCGGCTCCGCGCGGCCGGGCAGCGTCTGGTCGGCCGGAACGAGCTCAGGTGTCAGTGCAAAAAGGAATCCCATGTGTCTAATAACTAACAATTGGGCCCCGGAAATTCCACGGATATTTTCATTGCACGAAATGAGTTTTTGTCTACTATGGGGCACGTCATCACAAGCTGACGAAAGGATTTAGCACAATGGCTGTTTACGAGCTTCCGGAACTCCCGTACGCATACGACGCGCTGGAGCCCCACATCTCCAAGGAGATTATGGAGCTGCACCACGACAAGCACCACGCAACTTACGTCGCTGGCGCGAACGCTGCGCTCGAGGCCCTCGAGGCTGAGCGCAACGGCGAGGCAAACCCGGACAAGCTGCGCGCGCTGTCCAAGAACCTCGCGTTCAACCTGGGTGGCCACACCAACCACTCCATCTTCTGGAAGAACATGGCATCGAACGCTGGCGGCAACCCGACCGGCGCAATCGCCGAGGCCATCGACCGCGACTTCGGTTCTTTCGAGGCATTCCAGAAGCAGTTCGCTGGCGTCGCCACCGGCCTGCAGGGCTCCGGCTGGGCCGTCCTGGGCTACGACCACATCGCTGGCCGCCTGATCATCCAGCAGCTGACCGACCAGCAGGGCAACATCTCCGTTGACTTCACCCCGGTCCTCATGCTGGACATGTGGGAGCACGCCTTCTACCTGCAGTACAAGAACGTCAAGGCTGATTACGTCAAGGCTTGGTGGAACGTCGTCAACTGGAACGACGTCAACGAGCGCCTCGCCGCTGCGTCCAAGTAAGGCCCAAGTAAGGCCCAAGTACGACGCCGCCTTCCGCGCCGACCACGCACCCGCGTGGCCGGCGCGGTTTTTTATGGGCCCGCCGCAGGAAAACCCGCGAAAACCGTTGCGGGAGCGCGCAAAAAGGTGGACCATAGGTCCTTATGAGGAAGGGCACGATTGAGTATCGCAGGGCGTCGATAGGCATGCTCCTCGTCGGCCTGGCGATCTTCTCCTCGCTCTACGCCACGCAGGCGCTGCTGCCCACGCTCACGCACGAGATGGGGATCGACCCGTCTACTGCCGCGCTCACCGTGTCCGCCGCAACGGGCGCGCTCGCGGTCTGCGTGGTGCCGGCGTCAATCCTGTCGGAGAAGTTCGGGCGCGGCCGCGTGCTGGTCATCTCCGCGCTCGCCGCCACCGCGCTCGGGCTAACGCTGCCGCTGGCGCAGAGCATCGAGCAGCTCGTGGTGCTGCGCTCGCTCCAGGGCGCGCTGCTCGCAGGCACGCCCGCGGTGGCGATGGCGTGGCTGTCGGAGGAGTTGGACGAGCGCGACCTCGCCGGCGCGATGGGGCTCTACATCGCGGGCACCTCGGTCGGCGGGCTGACCGGCCGCCTCATCCCGGCGTTCATGCTCGAGGTCACCGGCTGGCGCTGGGCGCTGGCCACGAGCGCCGCGGTGAGCCTCGCCCTGGCCGTCGCCACCGCCATCCTGCTGCCGGAGCAGCGCAACTTCCGCCCGAAGGCGTCGATCCGCCCGGGCGCCGAGGTCCGCGCCGTGGCCGGCCACCTGCGCAACCCGCGCCTGGTCGGGCTGGTCGCCACCGCGTTCATCGCCATGGGCGTGTTCGTGTCCATGTACAACTTTTTCGGGTTCCGCGCCATCAATGATTTCGGGCTCGCGCCGTCGCTGGCGGGCCTGACCTACGTGATGTACCTGTCCGGCACGTGGTCGAGCGCGCGGGCGGGCAGCTTCGTCTCCCACTTCGGTCGCGGCCGGGTCGTGCTCGCCGCCGCGGTGCTCATGCTCACCGGCGCGCTCATCGGGTCGAGCGGCAACCTCATCGTCACGCTGGTGGGGCTGCTCCTCTTCACCGCCAGTTTCTTCGCCCTGCACTCCACGGCGTCCGGCTGGGTAGGGCTGATTGCGGAGAAGGACCGCGCGGAGGCGTCGAGCCTCTACGTGTTCTGCTACTACATGGGATCGTCGCTGTTGGGGGCGGCGACGGGCCAAGCGTTTGAGGCGCTGCCGTGGGCGGGGTTCGTGGCCGTGCTCGCGGCGCTGCTGGGCGCGCTCATCGCCATCGCGGTCGCGCTCGCCGTGGCGGAGAAGCGCTCAGAGTAGCGGCAGACCCGGCGCGCCCGCGTCGAGGAACTCACGCACGGCGCGCGTGGCCCGGCAGTCGTCCTCGTTGTAGCGCAGCAGCGTCTCCCGCGCCGCCGCGCCGTCGACGCCGCCCTCCCGCGCTGCGCGGCGCAGCGCCACGGAGACCTCGCCGTCCACGTCGTCGTCTTCCCAGGTGAACCCCACCACCGGCCCGAGGACCTTGAGGCCCAGCCCGTCGGTGCCCACCAGGTGCGTGCGCACGTGCGCGAACACGTCCACCCACTCGTCGGAAGCGATGAAGGCCTGCACCTCGGCCAGCTCCACGGAGTCGAAGCGCTTGGCAGACGACTTCATCCAGTGGTTCTCGCCGCCCGCCGCGTAGCAGTAGGCCGCAAACGTCTTGCCCGCCGCGTGCGCCGCGTCGCGCACGCCCATCAGCCAGCGCCAGAACTGCGTGAAGTTGCGTTCCTCGGCCTCGCCGCCCACGTCGTCCCAGGTGACAAACGCGCGGTACACCGCGCCGTCGTACGCGCCCCACAGGTAGGCGCCCTGGTCCAGGTACGCCTCCATGTCCACGTCGATCTCCACGTCGGCGCGCGGCACGCGGATCGGCCCTTGGCGCCGCAGCACCGGGATGCCCTCGCGCCAGGAGCGGGCGATTACCGACGCCTCGCCGCAGGAGGCGTCGATAAGCCCCTGCACCGTGACGATCCCCTTGTCGCGCCACGCGTCGCCCCGGCCGCCAGAGAAGACGAGCGAGATGTCGTCGAGTTCGCGCAGGCGCGGCTCGCAGAGCTGCCAGAACCGGCAGCCCGCGCACTGCTTGAGGCGCAGCGGCTCGTCCGGGATCGGTGCGCCGAGCGCGCGCAGCATCGGCGGCACGAACCGGGTGACCTCGCCGAGGTAGGCGCGCTCGCGGTCCTGGCCGATGCTCGCGCCGAGGCCGGTGGCGGACTCACCGAGCAGGAGCTCCGCCATGGCGAGGCGGTAACCGTCGATGGTGTGGTGGCGCGGCTTGGCGCGCACCGCGAGCGGTTTGCCCAGACCGAGCCGGCCAGTGGGCACCATCCGCGTGCTCGACTCCGGGTCCTTGCGCGCGACGCGGTGGTTGGACACGATGACGGGGAGGTAGCCGTCGTCGGTGCGCACGAGCACGTCGATCTCGTCCACCACGCGGATCCCCTCGAGCGTGCCGCACAGGACCGCGCGCGTGATCAGGTGGGCGCCGCGGCGCATCGCCGCCCGCGTCTCCGCGTCGCGGCTGAGCAGCTCGGTAGGGGTCGTGGCCGGCGGGAGGTCGACGCGGACGAAGGCTTTCCGGCGGCCGTCGCCAACCGCCCGCTTCGTGGGCAGCGCGGCGAAGACGAGTTCGCGGGCGGCCTCGAGCTGCGCCTGGCGGGACTCGCCGCTCGGGGTTGGGCCGATCTCCGGGTGCGCCCAACGCTGGCGCAACCGGAACCTACATCCCACGAGGTCCGCGGGACGGACCTGAAACGGCTCATTCACAATATGGACCACATTACCTGGACGGCGGGTAAGATCGGGACAGCGAAAAACGATACGACCAAGGAGCACTACCCCAATGGGAGTTTTTGAAGCGATCCGCAAGGCCCGCGCGAGGACGAAGGCGGAGATCAAGGCCGCCGAGGCGCGCGCCCGCAAGATGGCCAAGGAGCAGGCGAAGGCCGATCAGAAGACGGCGAAGCTGCTGGACAAGGCAGAAAAGCGCCTGATCAAGGAGGAGAAGAAGGGCCTGAAGCGCAAGCGCAAGCACGAGAAGCAGCTGGCCGAGGCGCACCTGAAGCGCATCGAGCAGACCGGCTTTACTCAGAAGAAGGCGAAGCAGTGGGTCGGCGCGTCGCGCATCCTCGTGCCCGTCCTGCTGCCCCTGGCGTACAAGGCGTACACCTCCTACCAGCAGAACCGCATAAACTCCCGCGCCGCCGGCCTGGGCGTCAACCCGCAGGACCTCGCGCGCCACTCCGGCCGCGGCGCCGAGCTCAAGGCGCGTATTGACGCCCTGCGTACCTCCATCGAGTCCGCTGACGCTCTGCCCTCCGGCTTCTCCGGCGACGCGAAGGTGCGCCTCAACGAGCTGGCGCGCAACGTGCGCGACGCCGAGCATCTCAACCCGGAGCAGCGCCGCCTGGCGTACGGCACCGTGGAGGAGGAGCTGGACGCCCTCGGCGCGGAGATCGCCAAGAAGTCCCGCTAAGCCTCGGGGCTCTCGGGGGCTACAGCACCCCCTGCTCGCGTGCCGACGCCACCGCCGACGTCCGCGAGCGCACCCCCAGCTTGTCGTAGATGTGCACCAGGTGCGACTTCACCGTTGCCTCCGACAGCATGAGCTGCTGGCCGATCTCCCGGTTCGAGGAGCCTTCGGCCACCAGCTGCAGCACCTCCAGCTCGCGCGGCGTAAGCGAGGAACGCGGCGCCCTGTCGCGCGTCTCCAGCTTGTCGCGCACGACCGGCGACAGTGAGGCGTCGCCGCGCGCGGTGGAGCGCACCGCGGCGAGCAGCTCCTCCGGCGGCGCGTCCTTGAGCAGGTAGCCCACCGCGCCGGCCTCGATCGCGCCCAGGATGTCCGCGTCCGTGTCGTAGTTGGTCACCACCAGCACCTTCGGCGGCGTCGCCATGCTGGAGCGGATCTCCGCCGTCGCCTGCGCGCCCGTGGTCACCCGCGCGCCCTCGGACCCGGCGCCGAAGCGCAGGTCCATCAGGATCACGTCGATGCCGCCCGCCTGCGCGGTCGCGATTGCGGCCTCGGCGGTCGCCACCTCACCCACGACGCGGATGTCCTCCGCCGCCTCGAGCACGGAGCGCAGCCCGAGCCGCACAATTTCGTGGTCATCGGCCAGCAGCACCCGGATCATCGTTCACCTCGTCCTTATCTTCGTCGATGCGGTTGGCCGCATCATTCTTTTGATTGACATTACTCGGTACCGCGACCGAAAGCGCCGTAGGTCCACCCGGCGCGGACTCCACCACCAGCTCCCCGCCCAGCTCCGCGGCGCGCGAGCGCATCGCGTCCAGCCCCAGGTGCCCCAGCCCCGCGGGCTGCTCCCCCTGCGCCTCCGTGTCGAACCCGTGGCCGTTATCCACCACGTCCAGGCGCACCTCCCCCGCTCCGTACGTCAGCGTCACCCGCATCCGCGTCCCGCCCGAATGCTTCACCGCGTTCGCCATCGCCCCCTGCGCGATCCGCAGCAGCCCGGCCTCGGTGCGCATCGGCAGCTGCTGCGCCTCCCCGTCCGTGTCGATCTCAATGCGCATGTCGCTCGCCGTCTCCAGGTCGCCCGCGATGCGGGTGAGGGCATCGCTTAACGACGTCTCACTCAACGGGGCCGGCGCCAACGCCGCAATCATCGCCCGCGTCTCCGCCAAGTTGTTGGACGCCGCCCGGCGCGCCGTCTCCATCCGCTTCAGCGGCGCCTCCAGCTGCTCGGCCGGGACGTCCAGGCCAGCGAGGTCCCGCTCGGCGGCGTGGAGCAGCATCTGGATCGAGGACAGGTTCTGCGCCACCGTGTCGTGGATCTCGTGCGCGAGGCGCTCGCGCTCCTGCGCCACGCCGGCGGCGCGCTCGGTGGCGACCAGTTTGTCGCGGGTGGAAAGCAGCTCGTCGATAAGCGCCTCCCGCTCCTTGCTCACCCGTCCGATGGTGGTGAACGCGTAGTTGATGGCCACCACGACCGCGGCGGAAAGGACCGGGCCGAGGACGCCGCCGAGGGTGAGCCCGCCCGGGATCTGGATGAGGACGGAGATGATGAGACCGGCGGCGACGAGGAGGAGGCCGCGCCAGTTGTTGAAGACGCGGAGGAAGACGAAGAAGAGGATGAAGACCCAGTAGACCGCGACCGGCGAGATGGTCATATCCGCGACCCAGACCGCGGTGAGCGCGAGGCACCACAGGCCGCGCATCCAGCGGCCCCATCGGTGCATCTCCACCATGCCGTAGAACAGGACGAAGGAGAAGGAGGAGACCAGGAGGATCTGCAGCAGCGCCAGGTTCAGCGGCATCCGGGCCAGCGCACCGAGGGAGACGAGCACGAGGCACACGGCGAGCACCGTGATGCCGGTGTCGAGCGCCTTGTTGTCCGGCACGTCTGCGGTCGGCTGCGCCGCGCTGGCTAGTCTAGAGCTCATGCGTTTGACACTACCCACTGTGTGGATGGCCCCCGTGCTCGTGGCAACCGGTCTCGCGCTCGCCGCGTGCGGCAGCGGTAGCGAGGACAGCCCGGACAGCGCAGACAGCGCGGGTGGGGAGCCAACGGAAGCGGCCGCCCCCGACTCCGGGCTGCCCGTGGAGGCGCTGCCGGAGACAGACCGCAACGGGTGGGTCGACTGCCCCTACTTGGATACGGAGTGGGTGGCGCAGACCAACGGGCAGCGCGTCACGGGCGTGGGCATCGACGAGCGCTTCGACACGCCCGCCTGCCAGTTCTGGTCTTACCCGGAGGAGCCGCAGCTGACGGTGGTGGTGCGCCACATGGACAGCCCGGAGGCTGCGATGCAGGTGGTGGACTGGGCCACGCCGATCGAGTACACCTCGCCCGCGGACCAGCCGGTGGGGTGGAACGGCGGGCGCCACGGCGGCGGCGAGGTCCCCGACCGGATCGGTGCCGCATACTCGGTGGCCAAGGGCTCGCACGCCGTCACCGTCTTTACCAACCAGGACGAGTCGGTGAAGGCCCAACACGTGGCGGAGCAAGTCATCGCTACCCTGGGCCTGTGACCGAACACGTAACGACCCCAGAACAGCCGCTCACAGAAATCATCGTCGCCGCAATCGTCTTCCGCGGCGCGGAAGGGCGGGTGCTGTGCGTGCGCAAGCACTCCAGCCCTCGCTACCAGCTGCCGGGCGGCAAGCTCGAGCCCGGCGAAAGCACCCTGGACGCCGCGCTGCGCGAGACCCGCGAGGAGATCGGCGTGGAGGTCGAACGCTCGCACCTGAGCTACCTGGGCCGCTTCAGCGCGGAGGCGTCGAACGAGCCGGGGCACACCGTCACCTCGACCGTGTACGTCCACCCCGCCCCGCCCGCCGCGCCGGCGCCCGCGGCGGAGATCGCCGAGGCCGCCTGGATCGACCCGGAGGAGCCCGGCGACCGGCAGATCGCGCCCCTGCTCACCTCGCGGATCTTCCCGGCGCTGCGCCCGCGCCGCCTGCGCGCCGTCACCGTCTTCGCCGGGGCCAACCCCGGCAAGCGCCCGGAATACCTCGAGCAGGGCCACCTGCTCGGCGAGGCACTCGCCCGGCGCGGCGCTACCCTGGTCTACGGCGGGAGCAAGGTGGGCGTGATGGGAGCGGTGGCCGCGGGGGCGTCGGCAAGCGGCGGCTCCTCGCTCGGCGTGCTCACCACGCAGCTGGCCAACTACGAGCTCAAGTTCGACGGGCTGGACCGGCTCGAGCTAGTCGGGTCGATGGCGGAGCGCAAGGCGATGATGAGCCAGCAGGGCGACGCGATCGTGGCGCTGCCCGGCGGGACGGGCACGCTGGACGAGCTGTTTCAGGAATGGACGAGCCAGCAGCTCGGGCTGCACTCCAAACCAATCGGCCTGCTTGGCAGCGAGTTCTGGCAGCCCCTGCTGGGCATGGTGGACCACATGGTGCGAAACGGGTTCGTGCGGCAGACGGACCGCGACCACCTCGTCGTCGCGGACGACCCGAACGAGCTGCTGGACAGGCTGGAGCGCTGGGTGCCGCCGGTGCCGCGCTGGACGGACTAGACGGCGCTCAACGGCGCTAGACGGCAACGTCGTTGTACGGCATCATCGCCGAGATCCACGGGAACACGACCTCCATCAGCAGGAAGAACACCGCGACCAGGACGACGGCGGTGATGAGGGCCTTGACCCACCTGTTGCCGGGCAACTTGCGCCAGAGGAATGCGTACATGCGCTACTTCACCTCCGACATCGCGCTCGGGAGGGTGTTGCCCTCCGGGTTCTTCGGCAGGACCTCGGTGCGCATCGCGTGGACCACCATGCGCTCCGCGTTGGAGAACTGCGGGTGGCAGGTGGTCAGCGTCATGATGCCCTCCATGCCGTCCACCACCTCCATGGACTTCGTCTCCGGCATCGGGTTGACCACGTCGATGTCGCCGGGCAGCGTGATGTGGCGCCCCTGCACCTTGCCGTAGTCGCCGGTGGCCACCCGCTCGTTCATCTCGCCCGGCAGGCAGTCCGCGGTTTCGGCGCGGCGCTCGTCCGGCTGCTGCGACATGGGGAGCACGCGGTAGGTCACCCACTGGGTCTGGGTTTCCACCACGATGGCGTCGCAAGCCTTGAGCCCGCCCAGGTCGTTGAAGGGCGCGCCCTTGCCCACGCGGTGGCCGGCGACGGCGAAGTTGCCGTTCTCACCGGGCATCTGGGTGTCCGGGTAGCGGCCCGGCCCGACGAGCAGCTCCTTTTCCTGCACGCCCTCGATGATGGCGAACTCGTAGTCGGGGCCGAAGGCGGGGATGTACATGCGCGCGAAGGCGTCGCCAAGCGCCGGCGCCTTCGCCTCGCGCGGGTTGACCCAGCCGTCGCCCCATTGCAGCTCGAGCTTCTGCTGCGCCTCATGCTGCTTCTCGCCGGAGGCGATGTTGGTCCAGAACGACTCATAGAACGCGAACAGGAGGAGGAGGGCGCCTGCGGTGAGCAGGAGTTCTCCGATGACCTGTGAGGCACTGATGCGGTGAGGGGCTGCGGGCATGGCATAACATTAACTCACGACCGCTCGCGCGCGGCACTGCGAACGACGCTACGAAAGGGGCGCTTGCTCAGCATGCTGGAAATGTTGGTCTACCCGGTCTCTGCGGTGATTAAGCTGTGGCACTGGCTGCTTGCAGACGTCCTGGGCATGGGCCCCTCCGCCGCGTGGGTCGCCTCCGTGATCCTCCTCGTGGTCACGGTCCGCGCGCTCATCATGCCGTTTGCGCTGCAGCAATACCGCATCAGCCGCGTCGGCTTCCTGGTCAGGCCGCACCTCGCGCGCATCAAGGCGCAGTACGCCGACGCCACCTCGCCGGAGGCCATCGCCGCGGAGAAGCAGGCCATGAAGAAGGTCCAGGACGAGCACAACTACAACCCGCTCGCTGGCTGCATCCCGGCGCTCATCCAGTTCCCGGTGTTCATCGGCCTCTACCGCCTGCTGCGCTGGATGGCCGTGCCCACGGACGGCGACAACCACACCATCGGCATCCTCACCCCGCAGGACCTTGAGACGTTCCGGGCAGCTTCGCTTTTCGACGCCCCCCTCCCCGCCTACATGGCCATGCCCCCAGAACACCTCGCCGCTCTCGGCACCACGGAGGCGCAGGTGCGGGCCGTGGCCCTGCCCATGGTGATCGCCGCCGTCATCTTCACCTGCTCCAACCTTGCGATCTCGCAGATGCGCAACCGCTCCACGCTGGACTGGGAGAACGCGATGACGCGGAAGTCCTACGGCCTGCTGTGGTGGGCCATTCCGCTCGTCGCCCTGAGCCTCATCTCCGCCGGGCTTTCCGGCATCGTCCCGATCGCGGTGCTGCTGTACTGGGTCACGGGCAACCTGTGGACGATGACGCAGACGATCCTTTTCTGGGCCTGGACGGTCCGCCGCTACCCGGCGGAGGCGCTGCACCGCGAGTTCTGGGCGGAGACGAAGCAGAAGGCCGAGGAGCTGCGCGCCGCGCGCAAGGAGCGCACACGGTCGCGCCGCGCGAAGCGCCTGCGCGCGCTGCGCCACCCGGGTGAGGCGGGCGCAATCGCCCGCGAGCTGCGCGCCGAGAAGCGCGAGCGCAAGCAGGAAAAAGCGCGCGAGAAGCAGGAGCGGAAGGCACTCCAGAAGGCGCGCAACGAGGCGAGCCGCCAGCTCGCGCGGGACAAGAAGCGCCAGAAGCAGGATCAGATGGAGTAGTCTGCGGGCGGCGCGCCGAGCTGGCTTTCCGCCAGGTCGCGCGCCTTGCGCAGCGGTGCGACGTCGCGCAGCAGGCGCGCGCCCGACATCCCGCCGTCAAGGAAGATGAGCAGCTCGTCCGCCTGGTTCGAGGAGTCGTAGCCGTTCTTGTTGCTCAGCAGCTCCGTGAGGGTGTCGTGCATCCAGGTGCGGTGGTTCAGGCAGGTCTGCACGATCCGCTGCTCCGACTCGGTGTCGGGGCGCGGGTACTCCGTCGCCGCGTTGAGGAACGGGGAGCCGCGGAACTCGCGCTGCGGTTCCGCCTCGATGGCCATGTCAAAGAAGGCGAGGACCTTCTCGTCCGCGCTCGAGGCTTTGACCGCGCGCTCCTCCCACCGCTGCCGGTACTGCTCGTCCAAGCGCTCCAGGTAGGCGATGACCAGGTTGTCCTTGGAGCCGAGCAGGCTGTACAGGGACGCCTTCGCCACGTCGGCCTCGCGCAGGATCCGGTCGATGCCGATGACGCGGATGCCTTCCTCGGTAAAGAGTTTCGTGGCCGCGTCGAGGAGGCGCTGCCGCGGGCTCGGGCGGTTGCGGCGACGAGTCGTCGTCGTCTTCTTTTTCGCCGTGCCACTGCTCACGTTGCGTCCTCACTTCCTCCGGTCTTTGCGTCTGGTCTCAATATAGACAAACCGGTACGTACATTCCAGTCGGCCGGGTATATCTTTCACCCCGCGCATGCGAACGCCCCCGGTGGTGCTGCGGTAAGCCGCAAGCCGATCCGGGGGCGAATCGTGATCTAGCGCTACTTGCGCTTGTTGGTCACCGCGTTGATGATGCCAAGGAGGATCGCCGCGCCCAGCAGGCAGGTGAGGAAGCTGAAGAACAACCCGGCGCCGGCGACGTCAACGCCGAACAGGCCGAGGACCCAACCACCGATGAGGCCGCCGACGATGCCGACGACGATGTTCAGACCGATGCCCATCTGCGCGTCGCGGCCCTGCATCTTGGAGGCGATCCAGCCCGCGATGCCGCCGATGATGATCCAGGCGATGAAGCCCATAGACAGAGTCATAGTGAGAAAATTCCCTTCGTATTCGTGCGTACCTTCGTTCGCCCTCCCATTATGCCCGGCTTATATGAGGACCGCTAGACCTTACTCCTCCGGGCGGACCACCATCATCGGGCACGGAGCGGATTGCAGCAGCGCGCGCGAGGTGGAACCGAGCAGCATGCCCTTGAAGCCACCGCGGCCGTGCGAGCCCGTGACCAGGAGCTGAGCGCCTTCCGACGCCTCCGTCAGCGCTCGGACCGGACGGTCGCGGGTGATGAGGGTGCGCACCTCGACGTTGGGGAACTGCTCGCGCAGCGTGCCCAGGTACTCCTCGAGTTTGTCGGCCTTTTCCTTTTGCACGGCCGCCCAGCGGTCATCGTCCACGGCGAAACCGGCGCCCGGCGCCTGCACCTGCGTATCGATCCAGGTGTGCACCGCCACGAGCTCCGCCTTGCGAGCGTTCGCCTCCTCAAAGGCGTACTCAACGGCGCGACGGGACACCTCAGAACCGTCGACGCCGACAACAACCGGGCCGTACTTGTTGGCCTCGGTGACGTTGTTGTCCTCGCGCACCACCACGACCGGGCAGGACGCGTGGGAGACGACGGCGCCGGAGACGGAGCCCAGGACCATGCCGGACAGGCCGCCCAGGCCGCGGGAACCCATGACCACCATCGTGGAGCTACGCGACATCTCCAGCAGCATGTCAATCGGGGAACCCTCGGCGACGGCGTGGCCGATCTTGATGTCCGGCGCCACCTCGAGGGCGATGTCGCGGGCCTCGTCGATCTTCTTCAGGGTTTCGCGCTGGAGATCGTCGAAAAGCTCTTGCGGCGGAACCATACCCTCCGCGTAGAGGAACTGGGGCATGGTGTAGCTGGAGGCCAGACGCAGCGGGATGCCTCGCTTCATGGCGGTGTTCGCCGCCCAGCGCACCGCAGTCTGCGATGCGGGGCTGCCATCCACGGCGACAACGACGATGTCTTCGCGATCTTCCAGGTTTTCTCGTTCTTCGCGGCTCATAGCCTCCGCCCTTTCGATTGGGGAACTGGTTATATCCTCAGTGTAGCGCGGTGGCGGGGGCGCAGTCGCTGTTACTGCGGAATCTCAACCTTCTCGGCGGCGTCCGCGTTGGCGGGGAAGAAGACCTCGTACAGGAACCTGAACAGGTCAGCGATGCCCTTACCGATCCCCTCGGAAAAGAACTGCAAAATTGGGTCTAGCATTGCTCCAATGTCCATGCCGGATACGCTACTACATACTATGGCCCGCAAAAAGAGCAAGCTCGCACCGCCGTTGCCCCCGCGCGACGGCCTCGGCGCTTCCCGCGTCCGCGTGCCGGAGACCGACGCGCCGCTCACCGCCTTCGGGTTCCTCGCGGAAGTCATCGCGAGCCAGCGCCACCGCCACCCCGAGGACACCCCCGACGCCGTGGCGCGCCGCTTCGCCGACGGCGAGGTCGTGCTGCGCAGCGGCCAGCCCATCGCCGCCGACCAGGTTCTCGCCCCCGGCACCGACGTCTTCTTCTACCGCCGCCCCGCCCCGGAGCGCAAGGTCCCGTACCGGATCACGACGGTGTTCGAGGACGACGACATCCTCGTCATCAACAAGCCGCCCTTCCTCGCCACGATGCCGCGCGCCGCCCACATCACCGAAACGGCCACGGTCCGCCTCCGCCGCGCGACCGGCAACGAGGAGCTCACCCCGGCGCACCGGCTCGACCTCATGACATCCGGCCTCCTCCTCTTCACCAAACGCCGCGAGCTCCGCGGCCCCTACCAGGAACTTTTCGCCCGCCGCGAGGTGCGCAAACAGTACACCGCCATCGCGCCGCACCGCCCGATCTTGCCCACCACGTGGCGCCACCGCATCCACAAGGTCACCGGCGACGTCGCCGCCACGCTCGTCCCCGGCACACCCAATGCCACCACGCACGTCACGCAGATTTCGCTTATCGACGCCCCCTTGTCCCCCTCCCTCGCCACCACCTATTCCACCCCAGAGCCGCTGGCCAGCTACCTTCTCGAGCCCGTCACCGGCAAGACCCACCAACTGCGCATCCAGATGTGCGCAGCCGGTGCCCCAATCCTTGGCGACCCCATCTACCCCACCATTCGCCCCTTCGGCACCGAAGACTTCTCCCGACCGATGCTGCTCACGTCCGTCTACCTCGGCTTCACCGACCCGCTCTCCGGCCGGGAGCGGGAGTTCCGAGCTGAGGCGTGGCTGCCGGGGGCAGGGTGGCGCCTATAAGCAAACCGCTCCCACGCCGCGCGCTGCTGCTTGCCTTGCGCGACGAGCTGCGCGAACAGCTCGTCCTCGGGCGCCTCGTCCGCGATCTGCGCGAGCCGCTGCACCATGCGGCGGAACTGGCGCCGGTACGACAGAGAGAGGACCTGGCGCGCGTACTCGGCGGCGAGCAGGTCGTTCGCCTGGAGGCCGAGGAGCGTGGCCATGAGCTCGGTGGTGTCGCGCGTAGTCATCCCATCCTTCGCGCCCTTGGCACTCAGCGTCGCGATGACCGTCGCCGAGTCCGTCGGGCGGTCCTCCGCGGCGCGCTCCTGGATCGCCCTGAAGATCTTGGCGTAGTTGGGGCGGTAGAAGTCCCCCGCCTCGACGACGTTAAGGGCCTCGTTGACGGTGTGGAGATCTCCGCGTTGACCTGCCCATAAAAGCGCGGAGAGGAGGAGCGCCTCGCTGTCATGCCGAGGGTTGTAGGGAGGAAAGTCAGGGTCGAGGTCGGGGTGCCCCTCCGTCTCGACCTCGGTGTAGGGGCGCTGCTGATCTGCCATGCCACTCCTTTCAGCTAGTTGACTATTCGCACATACTAGCGGATGGAATGGAGTGGTGCGCGGCTACGGAATGAGCGCTGCGACTTCCGCTGGAAGCATCGGCGCGATCTGCGGCCACGCGGCGCCGACTACCCCGCCCACGACGAGGAGCGCGAGAAGCGTGGGCCAGAGGATCATTGCCGGCATCGGGGAGCCGTCCGGGTAGAACAGACCTGACTGCCACTCGGACTCGTCGTAAGAGAGGTTGCGCCCCTCGATGCACGCACGCAGGCCCGGCGCCAGGTAGGACCCCGCTCCGTTTACCTCGAGGTAGTCATCAATCCCCTTCGAGGAACCGGTGGCAGGGCGTTTTCCGCCCTTGTCCAGGTACGCCTTCTCCTTAGCGATGATCCGATCGAGCTCCTTCTGCGCCTGAGCCTTCGTCATAGTACGGGTGCGCACCTTCGTATGGGTAGTACCCAGGTCGCCGGAGTAGTTGAAGGTGCATTTGTCACCCTTGACGATGACTTCGGAGGCCGACGACTCGAGAGGTGCTGCAACCACTCCGGCAGCGGCGAGCGAGGCGGCGAGGGCGATGGACGTTGCGCGGATCTTCGGGGCACTCATTGTGGTCTCCTTGTGTTGTACTGCACTGCTGCTGCCGCTGGACGGGAAGCGAACTGAGTGTTTTAGCACAGCATAATCAAGAACCGTTAACGTGGGGTGGCTATTGGGGCTGTTGTGTTGATGGGGACCGAAAGTTGCCGACGCGCCCCTGGCAGGTGGGTTCATTTTCTACGGCGACTCGGTGGAGTGGGCTGCGACTGGCTCGGCGTTCTGGGGGGTTTCAGGCGTTTGACGGAGTCTGCGTGTCTTTGACGGGGCTGTGTGTGTTTGACGAGAAGGGGATGACGAGTTCACGGGACTCCGCTTCGCATCTTCGTCAAGGCCATCTCGTCAAATAGCACCGGTTGCGCTCTGCGTTGGCAGAGTGACGTCACCTCTATCAGGCCCCTGTCCACTCTGCGGTAACAAGTGTTGCGGAACGGAGCCAGGTAAGTGGGTGCGGTGGTTGTGTGGCTTCGGCGCGGGCTGTTCTCTTTGGAGCTAGCTCCATTTGGCCGGTTACGCCGGTAAAACCCCAGGTCGCATGTGTCTGGCAGCCGCAGATGGAGCTAGCGCCATGTGCGCTCTCCTCGCCGGTACAAGCCCTGGGTCGCATCCGTCCGATCGGTGGAGATGCAGCTCGCTGCGAATACACCAACCGTATCCTTCGGCCCAACCCCCGCTACTGACACCCATCACCTTCGACAGCCGACAACGGCTACTCCGCGTCGGCAGAAGCCGAACACACAACCCCCCACCCCCGGCACCTGCGCACCCCGGGCACACAAAACGAGCGCCCCGGCCACAAAGGTAGTGGGCAAAACAATCCCACCACCCCCGGGGCCGGGGCGCTCGCACAACTATGAAATTATCTCCAATTATTGGGCCGGCGGTAACCTACTCTCCCACACCCTCCCGAGTGCAGTACCATCAGCGCGGGCGGGCTTAGCTTCCGGGTTCGGAATGGGACCGGGCGTTTCCCCGCCGCCATCAACCACCGACACACCCTCGGGG
>NZ_VMHH01000006.1:0-156978 GCF_007559235.1 Corynebacterium gottingense
TGCCCACCGCCCGCCGGCCCACACCCCCACCCGCGTTCACCTCATCGTGGACACGGGCATGAACCGTTCCGGGCTGGACGAGGACGCGTGGCCGGAGGCCTTCGCGCGGGCGGCGCGCGCCGAGGCAGAAGGGGCGATCCGCGTCGTCGGCTTGATGAGCCACCTGGCCTGCGCGGACGACCCGGGCAACCCGTTTACCGCGGAGCAGCTCGCCGCGTTTGCCCGCGCCCAGGCGCAGGCGCGGGCGGCGGGCCTGGACCCGCGGGTCAACCACATCGCAAACTCGCCGGCCCTGTGGACCTGCCCGGAGGCGCACTGCGAGCAAGTACGCCCGGGGCTGAGCTTGTACGGCGATGAACCGGTGCCGGGCCAGAACCACGGGCTGCGGCCCGCGATGACGTGGGCGGCCCGCGTGGTGGCGGTCAAGCCGATCGCGCGCGGGGAGTCCGTGAGCTACGGCCTGACCTGGCAGGCGCCGGAGGACGGGTACACGGCGCTGGTCCCGGTGGGCTACGCCGACGGGGTGGGGCGTTCGTGGCAGGACCAGTTCGGCGCCACTATCGGCGGGCAGTGGTACCCGCAGGTGGGCAGGGTGTGCATGGACCAGATTGTGCTGTGGCTTGGCGCGGATGGTGCCACCGGTGCCAGCCCCGTGCGCCCGGGGGACGAGGCGGTGCTCTTCGGCGACGGCGGCGTGAGCGCGGACGAGCTGGCGGGCGCGGTGGGCACGATCAATTACGAGGTGCTGTGCGCGCCCAAGGGCAGGACGGTGCGGGAGTATGTTGGGGAGGGAAGAGAGGGGCGTCGATAAGCGAAAGGCGAGGGAGACACGTGCAACGAGTGTGCGAAACTGCGGCTGAGACGAAGGCGCTCGGCCGCGAGCTCGGCGCGACCCTGCGCGCGGGCGATGTAGTGATTCTGGACGGGCCGCTCGGCGCCGGGAAGACGACGCTGACGCAGGGCATTGCGGACGGGCTCGGCGTGAAGGGGCGGGTGACCAGCCCGACGTTTGTGATTGCGCGGGAGCATCGGTCGCTGTCCGGCGGCCCCTCGCTGATTCACGTCGACGCGTACCGGCTGCTCGGTGAGGGCTCGAGCGGCGACCCGCTCGGCGAGCTCGACGCGCTGGACTTGGATACGGAGCTGGACCGGGCCGTGGTGGTTGCGGAGTGGGGCGGCGGGCTGATCGAACAGCTCGGGTCGCGCTACCTGCTGGTCACGCTGGACCGCGAGACGATGGTGCGCGAGGACCCCGACTCGGAAGGGCGCATTATTGGCTGGGAGTGGCGCGGCGGCGAGCCGGGTGAGGGGCAAACTGGCGATCCTGGTCAGTCAATGTAGGCTTTAGCCCATGCTGAAGCTCTCCAACACCAACCGCGGATGGGTTGCGCTGGCCTGCGCTTTGTGGGTCGTGCTGCTCGTCGCGATGATTTTCATCCCTATGTCCCGCTCGAATGCGCAGGCGGCCTCCGCGACGCCGACGAACTCGCTGCAGGACTCCATCGAGGAACTCAACCCTAGCGGCGACGCGCTCATGGGGCAGATGCTGGACCCGAGCCAGATTTACGACGCAGAGCAGTACATGGGATTTACCACCCTGTGCCCGACCGAGCCGCCGGAGCTGCTGAACAGCAAGCTGGAGGCGCTGCACCTCTCCCAGGATGACCTGGAGATGAGCGCCGACGAGAACGCCAGCGATGACGAGAAGAACACCGCGTACGTCGCGCTGCTGAAGCAGGATGAAAACGCCGAGCCGGGTCTGGACAAGGTGGATCTGCGCTACGTGGACATCTGCCAGGCCCCGGCCACCACTGCGTACCCGCTGCAGACCCCGATCATCGTGGGCAAGCAGGACGGCAAGTGGTTCATGATGCCGGCGCAGTAATGCTTGTACTCGCACTCGACACGGCAACGACAGACCTGGTCGCGGGCCTGGCGGAGGTCTCCGACCCCGCTGACCCCGCCAGCCCTACTTCCTGCGAGGTAATCGCGGAATCCGTGACCGCCACCCGCGCCCACAACGAGTTGCTCGTCCCCACGGTGACGCAGCTCCTTCAGGGCGCGGGTCGCGCGTTTGCGGATCTCGACGCCATCGTGGTCGGCTGCGGCCCCGGCCCGTTCACCGGCCTGCGCGTGGGGATGGCAACGGCGTCCGCGTTCGGCCAGGCCCTGGGCGTCCCCGTCCACGGCGTGGTCACGCACGACGCGGTCGCCGCTTTGCTGGACGCCCCCTCGGCCCTCGTGGTCACCGACGCCCGCAGGCGCGAGGTGTACTGGGCGCGTTACGACGCCGGCGCGCGCGTGGACGGCCCCGACGTGGTGGCCCCGGCGGCGTTGAAGTGCCCGCCGGTGGCGGTCTGCTCGGTCCCCGGGCAGCTCGCCGAGCAGCTCCCCGAACGACTCACAGCGCAGGCGGAGCGGGTGACCTACCAGGCGCCCACCACCGCCGGTCTTCTCGCCGCCGCCGACCTCACCGCGACTCCCGGCCCGCTGGTGCCGCACTACCTGCGCCGCCCGGACGCCGTCCCGCCGAAGGTGACCCCGAGGTCGCCCGCCCTGCCGGAGGTGGACCTCTCCCAGTTCCGCGCGCCGGGGAAGTAAGGGGAGCACGTGCAGTTTCGGGAACTGGTCCCGGCGGACGCCGTACGCGTGGCCGAGCTGGAGCAAGCCCTGTTTGCGGGCGATCAGCCGTGGACCGAGAAGATGCTGCTGGCGGAGTTTGCCCAGCGCCACACCTTCTACGTCGGCGCCTTCGATGGCGGCGACACTGACGGCGACACTGACGGTGGCGTGCTCATCGGCTACGCCGGCCTGGCCATGCTGGGCCCGCGCGAGGACCCCGAGTTTGAGATCCACACCATCGGCGTCGACCCGGCGCACCAGCGCCGCGGCGTCGGCCGAGCACTGATGGACCAGCTCCTGCACACCGCCGACCTGCTCGACGGGCCCGTGTTCCTCGAGGTGCGCACAGACAACGCCCCCGCGATTGCCATGTACGAGCGCTACGGCTTTGCCACCACCGGCGTGCGCAAGAACTATTACCAGGCGTCGGGCGCGGACGCGTACGCTATGATGCGCCCCCGCAGGACCGCGCGGGGAAGTCATACATCACCAGAAGGGGAGCAGGAAGCATGATCGTGCTGGGGATTGAATCGTCGTGCGATGAGACCGGCGTGGGCATCGTGGATCTGCACCCGGACGGGACGATGGAGGTCCTCGCGGACGCCGTCGCGTCCTCGATGGAGCAGCACTCGCGCTTCGGCGGCGTGGTACCGGAGATCGCCTCGCGCGCCCACCTCGAGGCCATGCCGCAGGTCATGGAGGCCGCGCTGCGCGAGGCCGGCATTGCCAAGCCCGATGCCGTCGCCGCGACCGTCGGCCCGGGCCTCGCCGGCGCGCTGCTGGTCGGCGCGTCCGCGGCGAAGGCGTACGCCGCCGCCTGGGGCGTGCCCTTCTACGGCGTGAACCACCTCGGCGGCCACGTCGCGGTGGCCAATCTGGAGGGCGAGTCCGAGCTGCCGCACTCCATCGCCCTGCTGGTTTCCGGCGGCCACACCCAACTGCTCGAGGTCCAGGCCGTGGGCCGCCCGATGCGGGAGATGGGCTCGACACTTGACGACGCCGCCGGCGAGGCCTACGACAAAGTCGCCCGCCTCCTCGGCCTCGGGTACCCGGGCGGACCCGTGGTGGACAAGCTGGCGGTGCAGGGCGACCCGAATGCCATCGCGTTCCCGCGCGGCCTTTTCAAAGCGCAGGACCTGCGCGGGGAGCACCGTTTCGACTTTTCCTTCTCTGGGCTGAAGACCGCGGTCGCCCGCTACGTGGAGGCCGCTGAACGAGAGGGGCGCGTCATCAGTATGGAGGACGTGTGTGCCTCCTTCCAGGAAGCGGTGTGTGACGTGCTCACCGCCAAGGCCGTCATGGCCTGCGAGGACACCGGCGCGCGGACGCTGCTGCTCGGCGGCGGCGTGGCGGCCAACTCGCGGCTGCGCGGGCTCGCGCGCGAGCGCTGCGAGGCCCACGGCATCGAGCTGCGGGTACCGCGTTTCACGTTGTGCACGGATAACGGCGTGATGATCGCGGCGCTGGCCGGCCAGCTCATCCACGAGGGCGCGCGGCCCTCCCCGCTGTCCACTGCCACCGACACGTCGCTCGAGGTGGAAACGCCGCTCGTCGGCGCGTGACCCTGGCTCAGAGGAAATTTTGCTCCTGCACAGATGCTGGGGAGTGACTATGTTGGTGGGCGAGAGTAGATCACTGCACCAGAGCAGCACTGCGCCAGGGAGGATTGCTGACCATGACTGATGCATCACACGCCACGGGCCACACGCCGGAGACCACGACGAATCCGGAGCAGGCGGACCGGGAGCGGTTCGGCTTCCTGGTGTCGCCGGACCTGAGCTACCGCCGCATTGTGTTTGATGAGGACACGGCGCGTGACTTCCTTGGCGGGATGCACGACGACTTCGTTGACGTCGCGTTTGAGCAGGAAGGCAACCGCTTCCACGCGCTGTTCAACCCGGAGGCACGCGCTCAGGGCGCGGAGCCGAACCCAGTGGCCTCCTTGGCGCGCAACACCGCGGCGACGAACAACCCGGCGTTTCTCACGGACCCGACCCGCGCGATCTGCGGGCCGGTCATCTTTACCAACCGCGAGGGCAAGAGTGTGGAGGAGCGCACCATCGAGTCTGTGGATCAGGCGATCCGCGCGGTGCAGAACTACCGCGAGGACAATCCGGAGGAATACGAGCTCTGGCGCAACGCAGTGCTGAACGCGGATCACGCGCAGTAGCGATTTCGGGGGGCCGTGTTGTTGTGACTTAGCACTCGTGTGGGTAGAGTGCTAACCAGGTTGTGTAGAGCACAGTTGTTTACCCGCGACGACGGCTGCGCATCGAGACAATCGAGACAACTGCAAAACCTGCAAGATTGCAACGCAACATCACGAAAGGTCACCAAGGTACCGATTATGGCAAACGTCAATATCAAGCCGCTGGAAGACAAGGTTCTCGTCCAGATCGCAGAGGCTGAAACCACCACCGCCTCCGGCCTGGTTATCCCGGACTCTGCCGCTGAGAAGCCGCAGGAAGCCGTCGTCATCGCTGTTGGCCCGGGTCGTCTGGACGACAACGGCAACCGCGTCGCCCCGGACGTCAAGGAGGGCGACACCGTCGTGTTCTCCAAGTACGGCGGCACCGAGCTGAAGTACAACGGCGAGGAGTACCTGCTGCTGTCTGCTCGCGACCTGCTCGCTGTCGTCGAAAAGTAAGCGAAAGGGGGCTTAGCCACCAATGGCAAAACTTATCGCTTTTGAACAGGAAGCCCGCGAGGGCATCCAGCGCGGCGTGGACATCCTCGCCGACGCAGTCAAGGTCACCCTCGGCCCGCGCGGCCGCAACGTGGTCCTCTCCAAATCCTGGGGCGGCCCGACCGTGACCAATGACGGCGTGACCATCGCGCGTGACATCGACCTCGAGGATCCGTTTGAGAACCTCGGCGCGCAGCTGGTCAAGTCCGTCGCCGTCAAGACCAACGACATCGCTGGTGACGGCACCACCACCGCGACCCTGCTCGCGCAGGCGCTCGTGTCCGAGGGGCTGCGCAACGTCGCCGCCGGCGCGAACCCGATCGAGCTGAACAAGGGCATCGCCGCCGCGGCGGAGAAGACCGTGGAGGAGCTGCGCGAGCGTGCGACGCCGGTCTCGGCATCGTCGGAAATCGCGAACGTGGCCACGGTTTCCTCCCGCGACCCGGAGGTCGGCGAGATGGTCGCCGGCGCGATGGACAAGGTGGGCAAGGACGGTGTGCTCACCGTCGAGGAGTCCCAGTCCATCGACTCCTACGTGGACCTCACCGAGGGCATCTCCTTTGACAAGGGCTTCCTGTCGCCGTACTTCATGACGGATCCGGACGCCGGCCAGGCCGTGCTCGAAGACGCGCGCGTCCTGCTGGTCCGCAACAAGATCTCGTCGCTGCCGGACTTCCTGCCGCTGCTGGAGCAGATCGCGGAGGCGTCCGTGCCGCTGCTGATCATCGCGGAGGACGTCGAGGGCGAGCCGCTGCAGGCCCTCGTGGTCAACACGATGCGCAAGACCCTGAAGGTCGCCGCCGTCAAGGCGCCGTACTTCGGCGAGCGCCGCAAGGCGTTCATGGACGACCTGGCCGTGGTCACCCAGGCCACCGTCATTGATCCGGAGGTCGGCGTCAACCTCAAGGACGCCACCCTCGACCAGCTCGGCCGCGCACGCCGCGTCACCGTGACCAAGGACGACACAGTGCTTGTCGACGGCGCGGGGACGGCCGAGGCCATCGAGGAGCGTCGCAACCAGATCCGTCGCGAGATCGAGTCCACCGATTCCACCTGGGATCGGGAGAAGGCAGAGGAGCGCCTGGCCAAGCTGTCCGGCGGCGTCGCTGTCATCCGCGTCGGCGCTGCCACCGAGACCGAGGTCAACGAGCGCAAGCTGCGCGTCGAGGACGCCATCAACGCCGCGCGCGCCGCGGTGCAGGAGGGCGTGATCGCCGGCGGCGGTTCCGCGCTCGTGCAGATTGCGAAGGAGCTTGAGTCCTACGCTGAGCAGTTCGCGGGCGAGCAGAAGGTCGGCGTGCTGGCCGTGGCCCGCGCGCTGCGCAAGCCGGCGTACTGGATCGCTGACAACGCGGGCCTGGACGGCTCCGTCGTTGTCTCCAAGATCGCCGAGATGAACAACGACGAGGGCTTCAACGCCGCCACGCTCGAGTACGGCAACCTCGTCGAGCAGGGCATCATCGACCCGGTGAAGGTGACCCACTCCGCAGTGGTCAACGCCACCTCCATCGCCCGTATGGTGCTCACCACGGAGGCATCCGTGGTGACCAAGCCTGCCGAGGAGGACGAGGCCGCAGGTGCCGCTGGCCACGCAGGCCACGCGCACTAGCGGGACGCACACCGCGCGCCGGTTGGACCGGCAAAATGCCCCGGGACTTAAAGTCCCGGGGCATTTTGCGTGGGCGCTACTTTGCGGAGGCCGCAGCAGGCACCTTCACGCTGCTGCCGTGCCCGCCGCGCAGGATCACCTGGCGCTCGGACTCGCTCATGCCGCCCCAGATGCCGTACGGCTCAGCGACGCGGAGCGCGTGCTCGCGGCACTGCTCGAGGACGGGGCAGGTGTAGCAGATCGCCTTCGCGCGGTTCTCGCGCTGTGCGCGGGCGCGTCCGCGCTCTCCATCCGGGTGGTAGAACACCTCGGAAGCTTCGCCACGGCATGCGCTGTGGAGCTGCCAATCCCAGAAGTCTGCGTTCGGTCCGGGAAGCTGATGCGGCAGGGACATTATCGTAGAGGCTCCTTGTAGAGAATGTGCTGAAGAGAAAGCGTGTGAAGTTGTGCAGGCGGGCCGCGCGGGGCGTCACCGATTTCGAAGTGTCCACCGCCTTGGTAAACGATAGGTTTCCCATGGGTGTCCCACAGCTGTATTCGCGCAAGCAACGCCGAAAAAATGCACTGTGAGCAGGGTGGATGATAAAGGTAAAGCGCTGGTGAACTTTAAGGGAACCTTGGAAGAGGTGCGGAAAATGCCGGGGAGGTGGCGTCGATAAGCGCTCTGTGGGCGTGTGTGCCTACTGGACCGCGGTGCAACATTATGGTCTGCGACCTATTACACTTCCTACGGTTACTTAAAACGGTGGACCTTAAGCCGGCGAGCGAGCAAGGAGCGAGATGACGACTCCCCACGATGAGGACGAGCTGCAGCGGCTCGTCCCTCTCGCCGTCGACGGGGACAAGCGGGCGCTGCAGCGGGTGCTGGCCATCGTGCACCCGATGGTGCTGCGCTACACCCGCGCACGCATTGGCGGGCACCGCATGCCCACGGCGGAGGACGTCGCGCAGGAGATCTGCCTCGCGGTGGCCACCTCGATCCACCGCTACGTGGACCAGGGCAAGCCGTTTATGGCGTTCGTGTACGGCATCGCGTTTAACAAGGTCGCTGACGCGCACCGCGCGCTCTCGCGCGATAAGCTCACCCCCACCGAAGAGGTGCCGGATGCGGAGTTTCACGGCCTGACTCCGGAGGAGTTTGCACTGGTGGGGGACGGGAGTAACAGAGCGCGCGCGTTGCTCGATGTACTCAATGACAAGGCGCGCGACATCATCATCCTGAGGGTGTTCGTTGGCCTTTCCGCAGAGGAGACGGCGCAGGCTGTGGGCTCGACCGCGGGTGCGGTGCGAGTTGCCCAGTACCGTGCGCTGGCGACGCTGCGTAAAAAACTGGAGGAAGGGGAGTTGCACAATGACTCGGCGCGATGATGAGGCCACCGAGGAGTTCGCCGCGGTAGCCGACGTAGACGCTTGGCTTGATGCGATCGCCGCCGGCGAGGACCCCTCCGGCGGCGAGGATGAGCTCGCGGCACTCTTCCTGGACTTGAAGGGCGAGGTGGATCGTCCTGCGTCGGAGCCGCTGCTTATCGACGCCACGTCGACCCCCTCCGACAACCCCGACGCCTCCGACGCCCCCGACGAGACCGGTACAGCAGGTTCCGTCATCCCGTTCCGCAGCGTGTCCCGGAAGCCGCGCCGGTCGCGCCGTGGTGTGAGCCCGTGGGTCTCCGGCCTGGTCGGCGCTGCCGCGGCGACCGCCGTCGTCACTGGTAGCGGGGCGGCGCTCTACAATGCGACCCCTGGTTCGCCCCTCTGGGGCCCGGCGACCGCAGTCTTTGGTGACCGCACCGCGGCCGTCGAGCTGGCCGCCACGCTCGACGAGCTCGAGGCGGCCAACGACTCCGGCGACAAGGACGCGGCTTCCGCGCTGTTCGAGCAGGCCAGGGCGCTGCTTGCATCCATGGAGCCGCGGGCAAATCAGGGCCGGGACGGCGAAGAGGGCCGGGTCCCGATCACCACGATGCGCACCAAGGTCTCCACGGTGACGGTCACCCCGTCGCCCGCTGAGCCGCCGGCTTCCGCTCCGGAGCCGCAGACCGTGACGGAAACGGTGGTGCCCTCAGCCAGCCCGCAGCCGACCCTGGAGCAGCCGGCGTCCAGCGCTGCCGCCCGGCCGAGCGCTCAGCCGTCCAGCCAGGCCGGCCAATCCAGTGCCGTTCGCCCGAACCCACTACCTCAACCGAGCGCGGCTGCGCCAAGCCAGGGCACAGAGTCCGGCAACGAGGAAAACGCTACGGACGGGGCGGTCGCGCCGTCGCAGGTGGATTCGGGTGCAGCCGGGGAAAGCGAGGGCGCCGGGGCGGTGGAGGACCACAGCGACGCGCTTGGTCAGGCGCAGAACTACTAGGAAGCGCCGGGCCCGAAGTTAGCGGGCCTCCAGGCCGTCGAGGAACCCCATGGCGTAGTCCCAGGTGACGTAGGCGTCGTAATCAATCTCCGCGCTCGGTTCGTGCACCGGCGGGAGCTGGTTGCGCAGGGTGGCCAGCATGTTGTGTTCCATGATGGCCCAGTCGTAGTAGTGCCATTGCTCGCAGTCTTCGCACATGAAGTAGATGCCGCGGATGCCGCGGGGCTGCAGGCGGCGGATGCAGTCGCGAACGCACTGCAGGTCGCGCAGCACGTCGGCACGCTCCTGCGGGGAGAGGGGTTCCGGGAGCGCGTCATCCTCAATAAACGACGCCGGATCGTTCGGGTCATCCGCGAACGGGTCCTTGGGCATCATGTCATCAAAGTTCACACCACCAACCCTATGTGCTTTGCGGGCCCGTGCCAATTCCCCCGCCTTACGTGAAACGGCGCTGACGATATATCATGACGGAAAGTAAACGGTGTGACCCGCGCGGGAGAGGAGACGCAGCAAAATGGCAAATGAACGAGTTCTCACAGGTGGCGACGACCCGAACAAGGTGGCGCTGCGGGGCCTGACTTTTGACGATGTGCTGCTCCTGCCGGCCGAGTCCCACATCGTGCCCGCCGAGGTGTCCACGACGTCCAAGTTCAGCCGCAACATCACCCTCGGCATGCCGATTGCGTCGGCGGCGATGGACACCGTCACCGAGTCGCGTATGGCCATCGCCATGGCCCGCCAGGGTGGTATTGGCGTGCTGCACCGCAACTTGAGCGCGCAGGACCAGGCGGAAAACGTCGACGTGGTCAAGCGCTCTGAGTCTGGCATGGTGACCAACCCAGTCACCGCGCGCCCGGACATGACCGTGAACGACGTGGACGCGCTGTGCGCCCGGTTCCGGATCTCCGGGCTGCCGGTCGTGGACGAGGACGAGCGCCTCGTGGGCATCATTACCAACCGTGACATGCGTTTCGAGCGCGACTACGAGCGCAAGGTCGCCGAAATCATGACGCCGATGCCGCTGGTCGTTGCAGAAGAGGGCGTGACCAAGGAGAAGGCGCTCGAGCTGCTTTCCGCAAACAAGGTGGAGAAGCTGCCGATCGTGTCCAAGGACGGCAAGCTGGTCGGCCTGATCACCGTGAAGGACTTTGTGAAGACGGAGCAGTACCCGAACGCGTCCAAGGACGCGAACGGCCGCCTGCTCGTCGCCGCCGGCATCGGCACCGGTGAGGACTCCTACGACCGCGCCGGTCTGCTGGCCGAGGCCGGCGTCGACGCCCTCGTGGTCGACTCTGCCCATGCGCACAACAACCGCGTGCTGGAGATGGTGGCGCGCGTACAGAAGGACTTCGGCGACCGCCTCGACGTCATCGGCGGTAACCTGGCCACCCGCTCCGCGGCGCAGGCGATGATCGACGCCGGCGCGGACGCCATCAAGGTGGGCATCGGCCCGGGCTCGATCTGCACCACCCGCGTTGTCGCCGGCGTCGGCGCGCCGCAGATCACCGCGATTATGGAGGCCTCCGTGCCGGCGCACAAGGCGGGCGTGCCGATCATTGCAGACGGCGGCATGCAGTTCTCCGGCGATGTGGCCAAGGCCCTGGCCGCCGGCGCATCGACCGTCATGCTTGGCTCCATGCTCGCCGGTACCGCCGAGGCCCCGGGCGAGATCGTCGTGGTGGGCGGCAAGCAGTACAAGCGTTACCGCGGCATGGGCTCCATGGGCGCCATGCAGGGCCGCGGCCTGACGGGGGAGAAGCGTTCCTTCTCCAAGGACCGCTACTTCCAGGCCGATGTGACCAGCGAGGACAAGCTGGTGCCGGAGGGTGTTGAGGGGCGCGTGCCGTTCCGCGGCGAGCTCGACTCCATCACCCACCAGATCGTCGGCGGCCTGCGCGCAGCGATGGGCTACACCGGCTCCGCATCGATCGAGGAGCTGCAGACCAAGCAGTTCGTCCAGATCACCACGGCTGGCCTGCGCGAATCTCACCCGCACGACATCACCCAGACCGTCGAGGCACCGAACTACCGCCACTAGGATCGAGTTGTAACAACACCATGCACGAATACGTGGAAATTGGCAGCGGCCGTGAGGCGCGCAAGGCCTACGACCTCCGCGATCTGTCCCTGGTCCCGGCGCGCCGCACGCGCTCGTCCAAGGACGTCGACACCACCTGGCATATCGACGCTTACACGTTCGACCTGCCACTGTGCTCGCACCCGACGGACGCGCTGGCCAGCCCAGAGTTTGTCATTGAGATGGGCAAGCAGGGCGGCCTGGGCATCCTCAACGCGGAGGGCCTGCTGGGCCGTCACGCGTCGTTTGCGGACTCCGTGGCCAAGGTCGTCGGCGCGGCGAGCACCGACTGGCACGAGATGGAGACCATGCTGCAGTCCCAGTCGCGCGGCACCGCCGTGCTGCAGGAACTGCACCAGGCGAAGTTGGACATGGACCTGTTTGCGGAGCACATGGCGCGCGTGCGCGACTCGGGCGCGACCGTCGCGGTGCGCGTGAGCCCGCAGAACGCGCGCGAGCTGGCGCCGCACCTGATCAAGGCGGGCGCAGAGATCCTGTTTATCCAGGGCACCATCATCTCCGCCGAGCACGTGCAGCAGGGCGGCGAGCCGCTCAACCTGAAGGAGTTCATCGGCTCCCTCGACGTCCCGGTGATCGCCGGCGGCGTCTTTGATTACAGCACCGCGATGCACCTCATGCGCTCGGGCGCGGCCGGCGTGATCGTCGGCTCGGGTCAGTCGAACCAGAACATGGCGCTGGACGTCCCGCTGGCCACCGCGATCGCCGACGTGGCCGCGGCGCGCCGCGACTACCTGGATGAGACTGGTGGCCGCTACGTCCACGTCCTCGCTGACGCGGACGTGCGCACCTCTGGCCAGATTGCCGTTGCGCTCGCGCTGGGCGCGGACGCGGTCATGGTGGGCGAGCCGCTCGCTCGCGCCGCGGAGGCCTCCGGCGAGGGCATGTACTGGGAGTCGGTGCTGGGGCACCCGCGCTTCCCGCGTGGTGAGATGCGTCGGGTGGTTGCTGCCGAGGAGCGCCAGCCGCTGGAGATTGTGCTGCACGGACCGTCGCACGACCCGTACGGCACCATGAACCTGGTGGGTGGCCTGCGCAGGATCATGGCGAAGTGCGGTTACACGGACACCAAGTCGTTCCAGAAGGTGAGTCTGACCGTCCGAAACTAATCGGATATTGCGCACAAATACCTGATAGATTGAGACCCACTATGGCCTACGACGTGATTCTGGACCGGGACGTGACGGACGGCCCGCAGCACCTGGTCGAGGTGGATGACATCTTCTTCTCGGTCACGGATGCCAAGGGCATCATGACCGACGTGAACGAGGTGTTCATCTACTACGCCCAGTACCCGCTGGAAGAGATGATCGGCAAGCCGCACAACCTCATCCGCCAGGACGAGATGCCGGGCGGCGCGTTCAAGGCCATGTGGGACTGGATCCAGGCCGGCAAGCCGTTCGCCGCCTACGTGCGAAACTTGGCCAAGAGCGGTTCGGCGTACGACGTCTTGGCCACGGTCACCCCGCTGCCGGGGGACCGCTACCTGTCGGTGCGCACCCGGCCGATGACGCACTACTTCCAGGACGCCGCGAAAGTGTACCAGGAAGCGAACGTCGTTGAGCACAAGGCGAAGGCCGAGGGGGTCGGGCGCCGGAGGCGGGCCGAGCTCGGGTGGGAGCGGATCTGCGAGTTCATCCCGGACTACGACGCGTTCATGGCGGAGATCCTGCCCGCCGAGGTCGCCGCGCGCGAGGAGGCCGGCTTTGTCCTCCCCGAGGGCGAAGGTGAGGTATACGAGGCCACCGCGGCGCTGTACGCGGAGCTGGAGAGTTTCATGGGCATCCAGACCTCCATCAAGCAGTCGGCCGAGGAGCTCTCGCGCGCCTGCCAGACCCTGTTGGAGGAAAACGCCGTGACCAACCGGGTCAAAGGCGAGATGGAAAACGTGGTGGCGGAGGGCGCCACCCGCACGCTGTTGCTCGCACCGCTGCAAGTGTGGGCCACCATGCGCGGGATTATTGATGAAAACGCGCAATCGCTCGCCGAGGTCGCCGAGGAACTCCAGGACCGCGCGGCGAAGGCCCGCACTGCGATCGCCCTGGCCCGCCTCCACGCCGCGCAGACGGCGACGTTCTCCGCGGAGGAGGACCGGATTGAGTCGATGCAGATGCTTTATGACGCGATGGAGGTCGCCCTCCGCGACATGGACAACGCGGTGTTCCTGCACTCCTCGCTGGCCAACCGCGTGGAGCTGAAGGTGAACTCCATCTCCGAGCTGACCAAGATGCCGCTGGAGATGATCCGCCGCTGGTCCCAGTCCACCGCGCAGCAGCCGGTGGGCCAGAGCATCGACCCGCTGGTCGCGCAGGTGGAGCAGGCCATTCAGGCTGCCGACGCCTCCATCGCCCAGCTGCAGCTCTCGTCCAAGGACCTCGGCGAGGACCCCTCGGTCGACGGGGTGCACGACGCGCTTGAGCGCCTTCGCCGGGCCGTCTACTAGGCGTGCGCACGCACGGGCGCGCCGCTTCCTATGGAATTTTGCGCCAACGCCTACTAGTTTCTATGGAAGGCTCATGCGCCCCTTTCTCTGGCGCGTGTCGTGCTCTAGTCCGGCGGAAAGTTTGGGAGAACTGAAATGCGTGGACGGATTGTTCGTTCTGCAGTAGCACTTGTCACCACCACCGTGACTGCCGTCGCGTTGTGCGCGCCGCCAGCGTCGTCAGCCCCTGCGGCCTCCGACGTGTCTAACCTGGCCGAGGCACCGCTTGGCGACGCCGGCGCGAGCGATTACCCCCTGTTCACCTACTACCGGCCCGAGTTTGGCAACTGGCTGTACGTCCTGCGCGACCAGGTCAATCGCGGCGACGCGTTCAACCCGCCGGTGTACGCGCACTTCATCCCCGAATACGAGCAGGTGACGCCACCGCAGCCGCTGACCTACACCAAGCTCGACGGCCCGGAGTGGCTGGAGGTGGACTCCAACACCGGGCAAATCCGCATCACCAACGACATCTCCGCGTACCTCCGCATGACCAACAGGCTGACTACGCCGGAGCAGGTGACGTCGCTGAGCGTGAAGGTGACCTACCCGGACGGTCACGACTGGGCGCAGCACCTGACCGTGGTGCTGTTTGACAACGAGGAGAGCTACGAGGCGTACAACAACCCGGCCACGGTGGAGGAGCCGCGGTTTGCGCGCCGCCCGATCCCGCTGACCCCGGGAGAGACGCTTACGCTGACCCGGAAGGACATTTCGTGGAAGGACCCGCAAGCACAGTGCGGGGAGAAGCCGGGCGAGGAACTGGTGCGGTGCAAGGAACGCGAGACGCCAGGGTTCTGGCCGGACGGGATCTGGGACGCCGACCTGGTCGTGGAGCCGCAGCCGCAGGAAGAAAACCCTGGCAATCCGCTCCTTGATCCCCAGTACGTCAACGTCGAGGTGGTCAACGACGCGAACGGCCAGTTCCAGGAGCTGCGCATCCATGCGGAGAAGAAGCTGGAGGAGCTGACCAACCAGGGCTACGCGGGCGGCGCGCTGCCGATCCGCTTCCGCTGGAAGGCCCACGACGGCGAGTCCTTCACCACGTTCGACGACAGCACGATGGAAGAGGCGTGGGACACCGTCCCGCTCTACGTCTTCTTTGGCAACCTGTCCGACAAGGACAACTACGTCCCCCGCGCGGTCGCTCCGATCACCACCGCGACGGGGCAGGAGGGAAGCGCCGCGCTCCCGGAGTTTGATTCCGCCGGCATCGCGGGCGACCTGGAGCAGCCGGTGAACCCCACGTTCACCGTGGTTGGCAAGGACGCCGAGTGGGTATCCGTGGAGAACGGCCGCATCGTGGCGCGCCCGACCGCGCCCGAGCACGTGGGCAAACACAAGGTCCAAATGCGGGTGGACTTCCAGGACGGGTCGCACTCCCGCTTCGGTGTCGACGTGACCGTGACCCCGCTGGCCGCCCAGTACGAGCCGCGCTGGGACGACGCCACGCTGGAGCGCGGAACGACCACGATGCGCGTCCCGCTTGCCGGTACGCTGCCGGGCGAGGACGCCACGACTTCGGTCGCAGCCGACACCGACGGGTTCGCCGCCACCGCCAACGCGGACGGCTCCATCACCGTCACCGCGCCCGCCGACGCCAAGGTCGGCACGACCGCGACGCTCACGGCGACAACGAAGTACTCCGATACTACGGAGGGCAAGCCCGACACGGTTGACACCGACACCTTCACCGTCACCGTCGTCGCGCCCCCGGGGGATAACGTCGCTGACCTGGGCGATGCCCCTTACCCGACGCAGCGGGTCGCCCGCGACGAGGAGCGCGAGGTCGCCGCCCCCGCGGGCGAAAACATCGCGTTCGCGCCGGTCACGGAGGCTGACTCGGGCGCGCCGGGCTACACCGGGCCGACGCCGACGTGGGCGCAGGTAGACGCCGACGGCGCGATCACGCTGCGCCCGGACGCGAAGGTCCCGTCGGGCCTGGTGCGGGTGCCGGTGCGCGCGGAGGATGGCAGCGGCAACGTCCGCATCATCGAGGTCCCCGTCACGGTCGGCGCGAACCGCTCCGAGGTTGCCTACCCCACGCGGACCGAGGCGCAGGTGGGCGAGCCGGTGACCATCGCGCCGCTCGAGGGCGTGCGCGAGGGGTTGGAGTTTGCGGTTGTTGGGGGTGAGGGGAGCGTCGATAAGCAAGGCACCATTTCGTACACCCCGAAGCTTTCGCAGGCCGGCGAGCGGACGCTGCGCGTGCGCGTGACCGACCACAGCGGCGCGACTCGCGACATCGAGGTCCCGGTGACGGTGCGCACGGTCAGCGACCGCACCGCGCCGACCTGGGCCGATGCCAGCGCGCCGCAGGGCGAGCCGATCGAGGTCGCCAATTCGGGCGACTCGGTGGAAGGTGCGGTGGTCGAGGCATCGCTTATCGACGCCACATCTTGGTCCGCCTCCGCCAACGGCGACTCCGTCACCGTGCACCCCGGCGCGGGCGCGAAGGCGGGGGACCGCGCGACGCTGCGCATCACCGCCACCTACGGCGACGGCAGCAGCGACACGCAGGACGTGACCGTGCGGGTGACCGACGCGCGCGCCTACCCCGAGGGGACGGTCGTGGCGCCCGCGGGGGAGACAACCCGGTCTGAGGCCCCGGGCGGGTTCGGCGACTCGGCCACGTTCGCCCTGGCAGAAGGCTCGCCGTATGGCAACTGGGTGGCGATCGACCCCGCCACCGGCGCCGCGACGCTCACGCCCGCCGCGCGGAAGCGCGACCCCGAGTTCGTCGCGGCCGGGTCCTACGACATCCCGGTGGTGGCCACGCTGCCCGGGGGCGAGCGCGTCCAGCTGACCCTGCCGGTAGCGGTGACCTCGCTGGCCGCGAACCTGCACCCGAAGTGGCGCGACGTCGCGGGCGCCGCCGGGGCGCAGTTGTTGTCCGCGAACGTCGGCGACGCGCTGCCGGAGGGCACCGTCGTTGCCGCGACCGGCCCCGGCGGCTGGGACGTCGCGCTCACGGACGGCGAGGGCACCGTGACGCTGCGCCCGCCCGCCGGTGCGAAGGTCGGGGACGCCACCCCGGTGCGCGTTGCGCTGACCTACCCGGACGGCAGCACGCAGGACGCGGCGTTTACCGCGAAGGTGGCGCGCGGCGGCCAGTCGACTACGGCGACCCCTCAGACGACGCGGGCGACTGCGACGACGCAGGCGGCTGCGACAACGCAGGCGACTACGACAACGCAGGCGAGCGCCACGACCGTGACCGCAGAGCCAACAGCGACTGCGCAGCCCGCAGAGTCGGCGCAGACTGCAAAGCCGGTTCGGCCGACGGCCACGACGCCCGCTGTGCCGACAACCGCGACAACTGAGGCGTCGTCAACGACAACGACCACTGTCACGTCTCACACGACAACCTCTGTGCCCACCACGGCGCCAACCACCACCCCGCCGCGGGACGGGGTGCAGGGCAAGCCGGGCTCGTCGAGTAGTGGGTCTACGGGGAGTGGGGTCGGCGGGTCGTCGACAAGCATGCTCCTCGCGCTGGCGGCCAGCCCGCTGCTGCTGCTCGTCCCGATTGCGCTGGCACAGCAGGTACAGGTGCCGGGGCTGACACCGGCGCTTGATGAGCTCGACGCGCAGCTGCGCGCGCTGCCACCCGAGGTCACCGGTGCGCTGGATGCTGCGCTGGAGGGGTCAGGCTTCCACCTCGGCGGAGCCGCTGCCGCTGGCGGGGTGGTGCTGACCAGCATCGTTGCGCTTAGTATTGCGATTGCGGCGGGTCAGGCGCAGGGGCAGGGAGGATCGTCGGCCCCGCAGTAGGCCGCGGTAGACAGGGCCAACTGGGCGCGCGTGGTGCCGCGGCGGGGCCGTGGGCTAGACTCTGTGCCGTGACTACTCCGCAAAATCGCCCCGTTCTTGTCGTCGACTTCGGCGCCCAGTACGCGCAGCTCATCGCCCGCCGCGTGCGCGAGGCTCGCATTTACTCCGAGGTCGTCCCGTCCACCATCTCCGCCGCTGAGGTGCGCGAGAAAAACCCGGCCGCGCTGGTGCTCTCCGGCGGCCCGTCGTCGGTGTACGCCGAGGGTGCCCCGCAGCTGGACCCGGAGATCTTCGAGTTGGGTCTGCCCATCTTTGGCATCTGCTACGGCTTCCAGATCATGACCCAGACGCTCGGCGGCAAGGTCGCCGAGACCGGGGCCAGGGAGTACGGCCGCACCAATATGCTTGTCGACGGCGGCGTGCTCCACGCCGACACCCCGAACGAGCACCCGGTGTGGATGTCGCACGGCGACTCCGTCACCGAGGCGCCGGAGGGCTTCACCGTCACCGCGTCCACCCCGGGTGCACCGGTGGCCGCCTTCGAGTGCGTGGACAAGAAGCTCGCCGGCGTGCAGTACCACCCCGAGGTCATGCACTCCCCGCACGGCCAGGAGGTGCTCACCCGCTTCCTCACCGAGGTCGCCGGCCTGGAGCAGAACTGGACTGCCTCCAACATTGCGGAGCAGCTGATCGAGCAGGTGCGCGAGCAGGTCGGCGACGGCCGCGCTATCTGCGGCCTGTCCGGTGGCGTGGACTCCGCCGTCGCCGCGGCGCTGGTGCAGCGCGCGATCGGCGACCGCCTGACGTGCGTGTTCGTGGACCACGGCCTGCTGCGCCAGGGCGAGCGCGAGCAGGTGGAAAACGACTTCGTGGCTGCGACCGGTGCGAAGCTGGTCACCGTGGACGAGCGCGAGGCCTTCCTGGGCAAGCTCGCCGGCGTGACTGAGCCGGAGGCGAAGCGCAAGGCGATCGGTGCGGAGTTCATCCGTTCCTTCGAGCGCGCCGTCGCCGGAATCCTGGCGGATTCCGGCGAGGATGAAAGCGTTGACTTCCTCGTCCAGGGCACCCTGTACCCGGACGTGGTGGAGTCCGGCGGAGGCACCGGCACCGCCAACATCAAGAGCCACCACAACGTCGGCGGCCTGCCGGACGACGTGGAGTTTGAGCTCGTCGAGCCGCTGCGCCTCCTGTTCAAAGATGAGGTCCGCGCTGTCGGCCGCGAGCTCGGCTTGCCCGAGGAAATCGTGAACCGCCAGCCGTTCCCCGGCCCCGGCCTGGGCATCCGCATCATCGGCGAGGTCACCCAGGAGCGCCTGGAAACCCTGCGCGCAGCCGACGCCATCGCGCGCGAGGAGCTGACCAAGGCTGGCCTGGACGAGCAGATCTGGCAGTGCCCGGTCGTGCTGCTTGCCGACGTCCGCTCGGTCGGTGTCCAGGGCGACGGTCGCACCTACGGCCACCCGATCGTGTTGCGCCCGGTTGCCTCCGAGGACGCGATGACCGCCGACTGGGTCCGCGTGCCGTACGAGACGCTCGAGGCGATTTCCACCCGCATCACCAACGAGGTCGCAGAGGTCAACCGCGTTGTGCTGGACGTGACGTCCAAGCCGCCGGGGACCATCGAGTGGGAGTAACTCCCGCCTCGACGAAAGCGCCGCCCGCCTTGCAGAACCTGCAGGGAGGCGGCGCTTCGCGTTGCAGGGGTCTCTTTAGGCGCCGGCACGCAAGTGTCTAGGGCGCATCTGCGCCACGCTCGTCCTTGTCTGGAGTTGGCAAGAAGGCAGTCGCACTCGTGCCTAAGAAGACGAGGACGAAGAGCACCCATAGCCCTGGGGGAAGGTAAGGCAGCAGCGCCCCCGGGTACGCCGAGACTGCGACATGGACGGCGACCGTGTACCAGATGCCCACTAGGAGCGCTGTCAGCATGGCAACACAGTACGGAAAGAGGATTGCCCAGAACTCTGCTCGCTGGATCGCGCCTTGGGTACGGCCCAGAAGACGCAGTGGTGAGAAGAACGCATGCAAATTGGCCCGCTTGCCCATCACAGAGACCGCGAGGACCAGGCAGATCGCCAGCAGAGTGTAGGCCGCGGTGGGTACGAAGCCGGCGGTTCCGTCGCCGTGGGGCCCGTACATGATCTGGCTATCCATATCCACATGCCGTACCCAATCCTGCGCGGACTCCACTCGGAGATGATCCGGTGCGCTAGCCGATTCTGCGACCACGGGAAGCCCCCATTCCGGTTTGACCGGAGACTCGCTAGAAATACCGGAGAACGGCACCATGAAGTCTGGGTAGAAGGGGCTGTGAGCTTTCACCGGCGCCGCGGGCGAGAGTAGCTGCCCTATCACGTGGTCATTCGATCCGGCCAGAGAATAGTCATTCGCCTTCTCCATCGGTACGGAGGTCTCCCCCGCGGATTCGAAGTCCGAAGGCTGCCAGTAGACGACCCCACGGCAGTCGTCGCCGATCTCCTCACATACACCGTCTGCTTCCTGCGCTTCCAGTAGGCGAAAATCTTGGCCAACGACGACTGGGACCGTTTGGAAATTCTGGGAGCCTACGTAATTTGCCGCCCATAACGAGGTCTGTGCACCTGTGAAGCTTGCCAGCGGAATGGCTACGAGCGCGGTAGCAAGCCCCACCCTCGAGGTCGTCCCGACGGTTTCGGAGGAGCGGATGCCTAGCGCGGGTGCCGACCATCCGCTCACCTTTTTGATCGCTGCGGCTGCCCAACGAGCTAGCGCCCGGGCGAAGGTGCCGGCAAGTGTGACAGCGAGGAACGGCAAGGTGAAGACGAATATCAACACGACAGGCCCTGGCGGAGTCGTCACCATACACCAGATACCCGCGGCAATATTGACCACTGCGAGCACTAGGCCAACCAGCCCCACCAAGGATTTGGACTTACCTTCTGTCGCCGCTCCCAGATCCCCGGTTTTGGCCAGCACCTTGTCGACGTTGAGAATCCCCACGCCGAGGAGGTACAAGGGGACTAAGACCAGCAGTGACGACCAGGCAACGTCAATGGGCGAGCCCCAGTGATCTGGCAGCTGTTTGTTGAGCCCTAGCAGAATCACCTTGAAAAGCGGCGCCGCTAACAACCGTCCCAACACGACCGCCGAAGCGCTTGCCAGAAGCGCCAGGCACGCCCCTTGCAGGAGCAGGTGCCTGGTGAAAAACGCCCTACCTATGCCGAGAATCCGCAGCGCTTGCACGGTATTTCGGTGGTCAGCGATAAAATTCTGATGCGCCAACCGGACCCCGGCGAATGCCGGGATGATCGCAATCAGGCTCATATTCGTCACGCCGGCCTTGAAGTCGCTGCTTCCGCCAGTCGAGAATGCGACGTAAAGGATGGTGCCGACGAGCGTGCCTATTACTACCGCAGCCAGTACGATTCCCCCGATGAAGGGGCGCGCCGTCACCGACAGCTCTCTCCGGTAGGCGGCGGTGGGAGTCATGGTCTTCATGAGCTATGCCCCATCTGCAGCAGCGTTTTTGCCTGCCCGTCGAAAAGCTCACGGTGGGAGCAATAGACCACTATCGCTCCCCGCTTCGCCGACTGGCGCAACAAGTCCTCGACCACGGTGACATTCGCTCCATCAAGCGCGCTGACGGGCTCATCCATGAGCACCAAGTCCGGTTGGGAAGCTAGTGCCTGGGCCACCGCAACGCGCTGGCGTTGACCCCCGGATAGCTCCCCCGGCAGGGCTTCTGTGAAAGGCTGCATGCCCAACGTGCCAAGTAGCTCATCCCTGCCCTGGGCGTCGAGGCCCTGTCCGGCGACGTGAACTGCCAGCTCGAGGTTCTCCCGGCAGCTGAGGCTAGGCAGGAGGGTCGGTGCCTGTGGTGCGTACCCGACGTGCGCGGCCCGCCACGAGGTTAGCTTCTTGGCCGCGCCCTTTCCGAACCGTTTACCGTCGATGGTTACCCTGCCTTCACTGGGTGAGCGCAGACCGGCTAACAGATCCAGAACCGTGGATTTACCGCTTCCCGATGGGCCCCGGACTTCGTAGATGCCAGGCCGTGACAACGACAGCGCGGCATCCCGCAGAATATATGGCCCATATTTCGAGTATCGAAAAGAGATTTTATTCCAAACTATTGCGACCATCACAATTCCTATCTTGTTAGAGCGCATACGCTACCCAAGTACGGGTGCTGCGATATTCACGTAGCGTTGTCAAAAGGCGTTCGACAATTTCATCGTTTAAACCGTTCGTCGGCGCATCCAGAATGATCCCGCGACGGCCCAATGTCAGGGCATAGACAATTGACAATCTTTTCATTTCGCCACCCGAAAAAGCGGCGCCAACCTCAACCACTACATCTTGCGGTGCCTGATCCACTCCGGACAACTACAGGACAAAATCAACGCACTCTAAAACCGGAAGGGCCCCTTAAGGCTCGCGGACGGTGACGTTGCCGATGTTGGTGGTGGCGTTGATACGCAGTGTCTTGCCCGGTGCATCGGGGTTGACGGTATCGGTGGGGCAGTCGGTCGAGCCGAGGTTGGTCGAGCAGTGCACCTCGACCGGCACGTCCTTCGGCAGCACGACGTCCACGTTGCCGATGTTGGTGTGCAGCGTGGCGGTGCGCTCCTGATCGAGGGGCGGGAGGTCGCGATAGTCCACGTTCACGTCGCCCATGGTCTCGGAGACGTCGTTGACCTCGGTTTCCGTGGTGGTGGTGATATTGGAACCGCCGAACATGTTGCCCGCGTTACCGTTCTCGACGACGGCGGAGATCACTCCCAGGACGAGCACGCCGACCACGACGGCGATGGCGATCCACCAGCTGCGCTTGGAGCCTTTCGGAGGCGTGTCGTCGTCGGAAGCGTCGGCCTCGCTGTTCGGATCCGGCAGGTGCCACAGCTCCGGTGCAGCACCGAGTGGGTCCCACGTCGGCGGGGTGGCGGGGTGCGGGAATTCCGGCGGGGTGGTCAGGTTCGCCGTGGCGGATTGCGCGTAAGGGTTCTCTGGGGATTCGGCCGCGTCTGCTCGCCACGCGGTGGATCCGCCTGCGTCGGTGTTACCGGGGGCGGTGTAGGGACCGGACGGGTGAGCGTCGTGAAGCGTGCGCCCCTGCTGCGGCACGAGGAGCCCAGCGGGTGGCTCCGGGGCGCGCTGGTAGAGCAGGTACCAGCCCAGCCCGAAGAGCGCGAAGGTGATGGCGGCGCTGTAGATGGTGGTGCCGTCGCTGGCGTAGGACAGGGACGGGAAGAAGACGAACATGCCGATGAGCAGCCAGATCGCCAGAGTGCGTTCTTTTTTGCCCGTCTTCGACTCGCGCGCGATGTTGCCTCGGCCGGTGGCGAGCGCGGACCAGGGGCTGAACGGGACGCCGAAGCGGCCCATGTTGATCCAGCACAGGAAGTAGAGGAATAGGCCGCCGCCGAAGCAGAGGGTGAGGACGACGAAGGCGATGCGGATGATCACGGGGTCGATGTTGTAGCGTGCGCCGAAGCCTTCGGCCACACCGGCGAGGACCGCGTTGCCGCCCTGGTCCTTCGGGATGCGGGGCGGGCGGGTCTCCCACATCTTGGTGAAGGTCTGTGTCGTTTCCATACCTTCATTATCGCCGGTCAGAGGTGGTGCGACCATCCGGAATTCCCCTGAACTTTGCGCGCGGCGGGGTGCGCGGAAAAGTCAGGGTTGTCCCCGATCCGCGCTGCAGGTGCGGGTGGAAGAATTGAGGGCATGGCAAAATCCACCCCGTACGCAGCGCAGCCCCCCGCACTGTATTCGCGCTTCACCCGCAGCCGCCGCAACCTCATGGTGGCAGGCATTGCCTCGGGCCTGGCGCGGTATCTCGGGGTGGACGAGCGCTGGGTGCGCCTGTTTTTCATCGTTGGCGCATTCGTCGGCGGCGCTGGCGCGTTGGCCTACGCGGCGCTGTGGATGACCACGCCGCTGGAGCCGAAGACCACCGACGCTGAGCCGGCGGTGACACCGGAGATTGTGGGACATCAAAGCTGGACGCGGGTGGTCAACCTCGTGCTGGTGGCGGTGGCGGTCGCGGGCGCGCTCGTCTCGCTGAAGGTGTCGAGCGGCTTCGGTAGCTCGGTGGTGCTCGTCCTCGGCCTGTTTACCGTGGGCGCGGTGCTGGCGCTGCAGGCCTACGACAGGGAGATGGGGACGACGGCGAACGTGATCGCCTTGTCGGTGGGTGCGCTGCTGGTGATGGGCGGGGTGTTTGCAATCGCGATGCTGGGCGAGCGCGCAGGCATCACCGGGGTGGTGGTGTCGGTCCTGGTCACGGTGTGCGGCGTGGCGGTGCTGGTCATCCCGCTGCTGATGCGCCTGACCTCTTCGCTGCTCGCGGAGCGCGAGGCGAAGGCGGTAGCGGATCAGCGCGCGGAGATCGCCGCCCAGCTGCACGATTCGGTGTTGCAGACCCTCGCCCTGATTCAGAAGCAGGCCGAGCACCCCGAGGAGGTCGCCCGCCTTGCGCGCGGCCAGGAGCGCGAGCTTCGCGCCTGGCTTTTCGACGCCCCCGAGCACCCCTCGACGACGCCCACCTCACTCTTCCAGGCGCTCAACCTGGCGGCCGGGGAGGTCGAGGACGCCTTCGGCGTGGTGATCCGACCCGTCACGGTGGGCGAAGACCCGGCGCTCACGGAGGGCAACGAGCCGGTGGCGCTGGCCGCGCGCGAGGCGATGGTGAACGCCGCGAAGCACAGCGGCGCCGAAGCGATCGACGTCTACGCCGAAAACCTCGCCGGCCAGCTCGCCGTGTTCGTGCGCGACCGCGGCGCGGGCTTCGACCAGGGCTCGATCCCGGAGGACCGCCACGGGGTGCGCGACTCCATCGTTGGACGCATGGAGCGCGCCGGCGGGACGGCCCGGATCACGTCGACGCCGGGGGAGGGGACGGAAGTGGAGCTGACGCTGTAGGCACCGTTAGCCTTATGGGTATGGTTCGCGTCTTTCTAGTTGATGATCACTCCGTGTTCCGCGCCGGCGTGCGCGCCGAGCTGGCGGAAAAGGTCGAGATTGTCGGCGAAGCCGGCACCGTCGCCGAGGCGATCGAGGGCATCCGCGCGAGCAACCCGGACGTCGTGCTGCTCGACGTGCACATGCCGGACGGCGGCGGGCTGGCGGTGTTGCGCGCGGTGCAAAAGACGCAGCAGGCCGCGAAGTTTCTGTGCCTGAGCGTGTCCGACGCCGCCGAGGACGTCATCGCGTTGATCCGCGCAGGTGCGCGCGGCTACGTGACCAAGAACATCGACGGCGCGGAGCTCGCCGAGGCGATCGCCCGAGTTGACGGTGGGGATGCGTACTTCTCGCCGCGCCTGGCCGGTTTCGTCCTCGACGCCTTCGCCTCCGGCGGGGTGGTCGAGGACCCGGCGGGCGAGCCGGTCAAGGTGGAGGACCCTGCGGTGGACGCGCTGACCCGCCGCGAGCTGGAGGTGCTGCGCCTGCTCGCCCGCGGCTACACCTACAAGGAGATTGGCAAGCAGCTGTTCATCTCGGTGAAGACGGTGGAGACGCATGCGTCGAATATCTTGCGCAAGACGCAGACCTCCAACCGCCACCAGCTCACCCGCTGGGCTGCGGACCGGGACTTGGACTAGCTAGGCGTAGGCGAGTCGCCGCGACCCGTCGACGTGAGGAAATAGTAGCCACGCGAGCGCGAAGAGTCCCACGAACACGAGCAGCGCGCCCCACACCGGCCACTGCAGTAGCGGCGCAAGCATGAGCAGCAGCCACCAGAGCATCAACGGCACGAGCATGCTTATCGACGCCACCGTGGACGCACCTTTCTGCGCCGCAAATTCGCGCATCGCGCGCCGGTAGGGGTGCGCAAGCGTCACGCCGAGCGCCACCGCGATGCAGGCAAGCGCGACGCCCGCCCGGACCGCGATTGGTGCCGACGACGCCATGACGGCCACCGACCCGGCCACCCCCGCGGACCCCGCGGCGCGCACGGCGAGCGGGGTGGGGATTGGGGTGACGCGGGAGCGGATGTCGCTGGGGAACATGGGCAGTACTGTAGCAGGGGTAGGTGGGGTGGCGGAGGGTGCGGCGTCGAGAAGCGTAGCTCGCTATATTCGCAAACCCGTGCGACCTCGGCGGTTGCTCATGTTTGGGGTGGGGTGCATACTATGTGGCGTGAACAGAACGTCCATTCGAGCGCTCGGCGGGGTGCAGAACAGCACAGGTCAGGGTGTGGAAAGTGTCCCTGAAGTGGATCGGCATGCCCGGATTGCGCAGCTCCGCGCCCGGATGGCGGAGATGGGCGGGCAGGCAGCGCCGAACGTTGTGGTGGGCGAGGATGTGCTGCCTGTGGGCGGCGGTTTTTCGCAGGTGTTGCCGAATGGCGGGCTGCCGCGCCACGCTGTCACGCAGGTGAGCGAGACGCCCGCGCTGGTAGTCGAGCTGCTCGACCGCGTTGCCGGGGCGGGAGGCAGCGCGGGCGTGATCGGGTGGCCGGAGCTCTCGTACGCGGGCGTGGCGGCCAGTGCGCTCGAGCGGGTGATCGCGGTGCCGGAGCCGGGGATCGAGGACCTCGCGGTGGCGGGCGTGCTCGCAGAGGGGCTCGACCTGGTGGTGCTGCGCACCCGGACTGCGCTCCAGCTGAGCCCGGTGCGCTCCCGGCCACTGCTCGCGCGACTGCGCAAGGGCAACGCCGCGCTGGTGGCGGTGAACGTGTCGGTGCCTTCGCCCGCGCTGCGGGTCACCGGGCAGATCGCGCAGTTCCACGGCATCGGCCGAGGCACGGGGCGCATCCGGGGGATCGACGTGCGCGTGCGCGCCGAGGCGAAGGGATGGCCGGGCGCGACGGCGACGCTCACCCTCGGCGCAGGTGCTGCGAGCGCTGCGGGTGCTGCGAGCGCTGCCCCCGGCCGTCGCCTGAAGGCGGTGCCTTAAATGCGGGTGGCGGCGCTGTGGTTCCCCGACTGGCCCGTGCAGGCCGCCACCCTGGACGCGGCCGATACGCTGCAAGAACCGATTGCCATTGCCGCGCAGCACCGGATCAAGGTGTGCTCGCAGGCCGCGCGCCGGGCGGGCGTGCGCCGCGGCATGCGGGTGCGCAACGCCCAGGCGCTCGCGCCCGAGCTCACGGTGGTGGAGGATAACCCGGACCGCGACGGGCGCATGTTCGCCTCGCTCGCCGGCGGGCTCGACGACGTCGCCGCCTCCGTCGAGGTCTTGCGCCCCGGCCTGATCGCGGCGGACCTGCAGGCGGCGGCCCGCTTCCACGGCAGCGAGGACACGGCGCTGGAAATGATGCTGGACGCCGCCCAGCGCAGCGGCATCGAAGCCTTCGTGGGCGCCGCCGACGAGCTGGCCACCGCGGTGATTGCCACGCGCACCTCCCAACTCGTCGCCCCGGGCGCGTCCGCGCAATTCCTCGCGCAGCAGCCACTGAACACCCTGGTCGCGGAGGTGGCGCTCGGCGCGGACATCCCGACCGTCAACGCGCTCGGCCAGCTGGGCATCACCACGCTGGGCCAGCTCGCGCAACTGCCCCCGCAGGCAGTAACCACCCGCTTCGGGGCCGGCGGGATGCGCATCCACCGCATCGCGAGCGCCGCACCGGATCGCCGCGTCGCCCCCGAACTCCCGGCCGCGGACCTGGCCGTCGGGCTGACCCCGGAGGACCCGATCGAGCGCGTCGACGCCGCCGCGTTCGCTGCCCGCGCGCTGGCCGCCACGCTGCACGAGCGCCTCGCCGAGCGCGGCGCGAGCTGCCTGCGCCTGAAGGTGATCGCGGAGCTGGCCACCGGCGAGCGCGTCGAGCGCGTTTGGCGCACCCGCGAAGCACTCACCGAGTCCGCCACCGCGGACCGCGTGCGCTGGCAGCTCGACGGTTGGCTCACCGGCGGCGGCGCCGGCGCGATCACCTCCCTCATCCTGGAGCCGCTCGAGCTGGCCGCGCCCGAGGCGCGCGAGCTCTTCGGCGGCGGGGCGGCGCAGACGCGCGGCGAGGCGCGCCGCGTGATCGAGCGCGTGCAGTCCCAGCTGGGCATCGACGCAGTAGTCCAACCGCGCGCCGTCGGCGGCCGCGGAGTGGCCGAGCGCATCGTCTTTTCCCCCTTCGGCGAGCAGCCGCCCGCTACGGCCGCGCGTCCCTGGCCGGGCGCGATCCCCGCGCCGCTGCCGGCTCGCCTCGGCGGCGGCATCGACCACCCGGCCTCGCGCATCATGCTTATCGACGCCCACGCCAACCCCATCACCGTCACCGCCGAAGCCCTCCTGTCCTCGGACCCCTACGCGCTGGCCTGGGGCACACACAAGTACCTGGTCACGGGCTGGGCTGGTCCCTGGCCCGTGGACGAGGGCTGGTGGGGTGCAGCCGGGCAGCGCGTGGCGCGACTCCAGGTCGTCGGCGAGGAGCCGGAGGCGGGCAGCGCCGTGGAAGCCTGGCTGCTGGTGTGGACTCGGCGCAGCTGGCGCGTCGAAGCGGTGTATTGAGGTGGTGTATTAGGGCCGTGTATTAGGGCACCCTAAAGGTTGTAGGGTAGAGGCCATGAGTGAGGAAACGTTGACCAGTACCCCGGCCGCGTCCTGTTCCGACGTCCAGGTCGAGTCGCTTCCCGGCACGGCGAAGCCGGGTTCGACGTACGTGCTCTTCGAGTGGCCGCACGCCTGGACCCACGACGTGCTCGACGGCGGCACGCTCGGGGCAGAGCTCACCGAGAAGCTCAAGGCGCACCTCGCCGAGTACGACGCCTCGCTGCTCCTCATCCGCCACCCCACGCGCGAGGGCCGCCAGATCGACGACCACCACGTCTACCTCGTCTTCGCCGAGGACGAGGCCACCGAGGTCATGCACGTCGACGGCCCCGAAGCACTCCTGGAGCTGGACCTGTCCGGCCCGGGCAAGAATGCCGCAGTGGGCGCGACTGCGCGTACCAAGCCACTGCTGCTTGTATGCACGCACGCCAAGCGCGACCGCTGCTGCGCGGTGAAGGGCCGCAGCATGATCAACAAGCTGGTGCAGAAGTACCCGTTCGGCCACGGCAACGACGTGGTGTGGGAGACCTCGCACATCAAGGGCCACCGCTTCGCGCCGACGATGCTGCTCATGCCGTGGGCCTATAGTTTTGGCCGGATGACGTTCGAGGCCACCGACGCCATGCTGGAGGCCGCGTTGCACGGCAAGTACTTCGTCCCCGGCAACCGGGGGCGCGGCACGCTGAGCGCGCCGGCGCAGGCCGCCGAGGTCGCGGTCGCGGCGGAACTGGCGCGTGCCGGCGAGCAGGTCCGCTACGGCGAGCTAGAGGTCACCGACGTTGCGGTGACGGGTGATGGGGGTTACGTGCGCGTCGATAGGCACGGGGCGTCCTACACCGTGGAGCTGGCGCGCAAAGAGATTTCGGGGGTCGTGCCATCGTGCGGCAAGCCCGCGAAGGACGGCGAGAGCTGGGTGCCTACCGCGGTGACAGCGCGTCCGCCACGCGCCTAATCACGTGGTCGGTGGCCGCGCGGACATCGGCCGGGGAGTGAGTGAAGCTGTGCGAATGGTCCGCGATGGTGTGCATGGACATGTCGTTCCATGAGTCGCCGAACGTGTAAAGCTCCACGTCGGCGCGGTCGATGTGCAGGCGGTCGAGGAGCTCGAGGATACCCGCGCCCTTCGTACGGCCCGGCGCCATGATGTCCACGTACTGCTGGTTCTGCGCGACGGTGTAGTCCCCGGCAAGCGACTCGCCCCAGGCCACGACCTCGCGACGCAGCGCCTCATCCGTGGGCACCCAGATCGGCACCACCGCGAACTGATGCTCCGGGATGTCCGCGCGGGTCATGGGGGTGAAGTGCTCGGTGAAGTGGCTCACCCCGCCGGTGTTGTCAGCGAAGACGCCGTCGACGGGGCCGATCGTCGTGCCGTAGATGGCCAGGCCGGCGCGCTCGCCGAAGGCGTCCAGCGCGGCGAGGAGCACGTCCGGGTCGATGGTGTAGCCGAAGATGAGCTCGCGGTTGTCGCCCGTGGTGGCGGACGCGCCATTGGAAAGGACCTGGTAGTCGAAGGCGAGCGTGCTGCCGCGCATGCCGTAAGCGAGGGCGGAGCGGGAGCGGCCCGTGGCGGAAATGGCGAGGTGGCCGGCGTCGCGCCACGCCTGGATCGCGGCGAGGTCGGCGGGGCTGAACCCGTTCGGTTCGTCGGGGTGGTGGAGGGTGCCGTCGAAGTCAAAGGCCGCGATCTTCATACTGACGAGTCTAGGGGTGCAGCACGAGGCCATGAACTTGCACCGACAGCATCGCGTCCGCGCCCATATACTTCCCGTATGGCTATCGCACAATGGGAAACAAATGCTGGCGGCGCACCCCTGCAGATCCAGGCCGAGGTCGCGCCGCGTTTCTTCCGCCCCGAGGACGAGGAGCAGGCGGAATTCGCGCAAGCGCTCGTCGACGCGGTGCGGGAGGCCGCGGACGAATACACCGGCTCCGAGGAGCTGCCGACCGAATACCCGGATGAGGCGGTCGAGTCGCTGGCACACACGCTCAACGGCATCGGGGAGCTGCGCGAGGCGCTCGACGAGGGGATCTCGCCCGCAGAGGCAATGTTGCGCCTGAACCGGATCGACCAGGAACTGGCGCGGCTGTCGGAGCTGGACCCGCGCTTTGTCCCGGCTCGGTACTTCGCCCGCCGCGGGTGGATTGCGGCCGGCGACTTCGACCTGGGCGCGGTCGAGCAGGTCTGCGCGGAGCTGCCGGGCCTCCTTCCCGCGCCGGAGCAGACCGACGAGGGGCTGGCGTTCCACGCCTCGCTCTGGACCGAGGACCCGGCGCCCGAGCTGGAGGTGTACGCCGAGGTTGCGGACATCATGGCGGCCGTGACGCTGCGCACCGACGGCCCAGCGTTCGGTGTTCTCCGCGCGCTCGCCGCGGTGCCCGAGCGCATGCTCGACGCCCTCCCTGGCCTGCCTCCCGCGTCTTTCTACGCCGAGGCGGCCTATGCCAAGCAGGTCAGCGATCTGCGCTTCACCGACGCCTTCCAGGAGGACAACGCCTATCGACGCCTTGTCATCGACGCCCTGGCGCAGTCCCTGAGATTCCTCGCGGCCCACTCGCCCCGCTATGAGTTCCCTCTGAAAATGGCGGACGTTGTGGACAGGATGGCCGAGCGGACCGAGCCGGAGGCGCTCGGGCTGGACGCGCTGATGGGGCTCCTCGAGCACATTCAGTCCTGGCTGCCGCGCGCCGTGAACGACCTGGTGCCGCCGTGGTGGTTCGGCGAGGACAACGAGGACACCATTGAGGGCCTTGTTGCCAGCCTGACCGCCGACCAGTACGTCCGGATGGTCGCTGTGATGGACGCCAGCGCCGGGCAGCTTACCGACGAGGGCCTGCCCGACCGCGCGGCGTTCCAGGCCATCCCCGTCGACGACCTGACCATGGAGATGCTGGCCGCAGAGAACGTCACGCTCTTCGCCGAGGAGCTCTAGGCTGACCGTCGGGCTGCGGGGGCCACGGGGTTGCGCGGCCGACGGGACGTGCGCGGCCCCGACAAGACACATGACGAGAACCCCTTGACGAGATCGCTGGTGAATCCCAGCACCTTCGTCAAGGGGTTCTCGTCAAATAGAACCGGCGCAGCCTACACCTACCGGCGCATGACCTTCTTCGACAGCACGTTGCCCAGCAGCTGCGCGAGCTGGACCACGACCACGATGACGATCACGGCCGCCCAAGTGACCTGCGGCTCGAACTGGCGGTAGCCGTAGACGATGGCGAAGTCACCGATACCGCCGCCGCCGATGTAGCCGGCCATCGCGGACATATCGATCACGGCGATGAAGATGAAGGTGTAGCCCAGGATCAGGGGACCGAGCGCCTCAGGCAGGATCACGGACTGGATGATCTTCCACGGTCCGGCGCCCATGGAGCGGGCCGCCTCGATCACGCCCGGGTCGATGGCCACCAGGTTCTGCTCCACGATGCGGGCCACGGTGAATGTGGCGGAGAAGCACATGACGAACGTGGCGGCGCCGCGGCCGATGGTCGTGCCTACCACACCGAGCGTGATGGGGTAGAGCATGGCGATCATGATGATGAACGGGATCGGCCGGAAGAAGTTCACGGCGATGTTGATGATCCAGTACACCACCGCGTTCTGCAGAATGCCGCCCGGCCGGGTGGTGTAGAGGAAGATACCCAGAAGCAGGCCGAAGAAGCCGCCGACGACCATGGTGATGCCCACCATCCACATGGTGTCGCCGATGGATTCGATGAAGGTGGGACCGAGGCGGTCCCAGTCGGGTTCGGCGAGGATCATTTCGTTCATCGGGTGATCTCCTCAATGTCGGTGGTGGACTGCAGGGTGTGGAGGAACTCGTTGATGGCGTCGTCGTCGCCGTTGAGACGCACCGTCATCTTGCCGAAGGAGTGCGACTGCAGGGTGGCAATGCCCGCGTGCACGGGCTGGACGCTCACGCCGCGTTCGCGGGCCTTGGAGGCTGCGCCGAAGAAGCCGGAGTCCTCGGAGAGGTCGACGGTGAAGAGGCGGCCGGGTTCGGCGTCGAGAAGCTCTTGTGCCTCTACCTCGTTGGGGGTGTTGCGCAGGCTGGTGGAGACGAAGCGCTTGGCCACCGCGGTTTGCGGGTCGGAGAAGACGTCGTAGACGCTGCCGTACTCGACGACCTGGCCGGCCTCCATGACGGCGACCTTGTCGGCGATGGAGCGGATCACGTCCATCTCGTGAGTGATCACCACGATGGTGATGCCGAGCTCTTCGTTCACGCGGCGCAGCACCTCGAGGACCTCGTGCGTGGTCTCGGGGTCGAGCGCGGAGGTCGCCTCGTCGGCGAGCAGCAGCGAGGGGTTGGTGGCCAGGGCGCGCGCGATGCCGACGCGCTGCTTCTGGCCACCCGAGAGTTGCTCGGGGTAGTTCTTGCCGCGCTCGGCCAGGCCCACAAAGTCGAGCAGTTCGTTCACGCGGCGTTTGCGCTCTTGCTTATCGACGCCCGCGAGCTTCAAGGGGTACTCAATATTGCCAGCAGCGGTACGAGAATTGAAGAGGTTGAACTGCTGGAAGATCATGCCAACATTGCGGCGAATGCTGCGGAGCTGGCGCTCGGACTTGCCGACGACGTCGGTGCCGTCGAGAAGCAACTGCCCGCCCGTGGGGGCATCGAGGCCGTTGATGAGGCGAACCAGCGTGGACTTACCGGCACCCGAGTAGCCGATGACGCCGAGGATTTCACCCGGCTCGACGGTGAGCGTGACGCCGTCGACGGCGGTGACTTCGCGGTTGCCGGTTTTGAAGACCTTGGAAACGTCCCGGAACTCGATCCGGGTGCCGGTGGTGGACATTACTTGTACTCCTCCACAAGCTCATCGAGGATCTTGTTCAGGTCCTCCTTGGAGCGCTGGACCTGCACGGCGGTGCCGTTAGAGTCCTCGTTGAGCGCCTCGGTGACCTCGGCGGACTGCCAGATCTCCACGAGCTTCTCGTAGGTCGGGTTGTCCACCTCGTCCGCCTTCACGGTGAAGACGTTGATGTACGGCTCGGCCAGCTCGGAGTTCGGGTCGTCCGCGGCGACGGAGGAAGCCGGGTCGATGCTGGCGCGCTGCAGCCAGTTGTTGTTGATGATCGCCGGGCGGCCCTCGTGGTACGCGTTCGGCGTCTGGGAGGCGTCGACGGCGACGACCTTCACCTTGGAGGCGGCCTCGTCGATGTCTGCCGGGGTCGGCGTGAGCTTCGGCGCGCCCTCCTTCAGCTTCAGCAGGTCGGCCTGGACGAGCACGTTGATCGCGCGGCCCTGGTTGGACGGGTCGTTCGGGATCGCGACCTCCTGGCCCTCGATGCCGTCGACGGAATCGTGATCCTTCCAGAACAGGCCCAGCACGTTGATCTCGCCGGAGCCGACGATGCGGAGATCCTCGTCGGAGGTGGCGTTGTACTGCGCCTGGTAGTTGATGGTCTGGAACTTCGACACATCCATCTGGCCCTCGGTGTGCGCCGGGTTGACCTGCGGGTACTCGGAGAAGCGGACGATGTCCAGCTTGATGCCCTGCTCCTTGGCCTGCTCCTCAAACACGGACCACGCTTTCAGATCGGCGTCGGTGGTGCCGATCTTTACCGTGGTGGTATCGCCGGAGCTATTCGACGAATCCGACTCGGAGCCGCACGCCACAAGGCTCGTCGCGGCGATAACGGAGGCCGCTGCTGCGGCGAGGAAACGGTTGGTACGCATGACGGTAAATTCCTTTGCTAACTACTTGCTCTGCAGGCGGTCGAGGATGTCGTTGAGCTCGTTGGCCGGGCGGCTGACCTCAACGGCGGTGCCGCGGGAGTCCTCCTGGACCGCCTCGGTCACGGCCGGGTCGTGCCACAGCTCGGCGAGCTTGACGTAGGTCGGGTTTTCCACGTCCTCGGCGCGGGAGGCGAACACGTTGATGTACGGCTCGCCCTGCTCGGAGCCCGGGTCGTCCTGGAAGATGGCCTGATCCGGCTCGATGCCGGCGCGGTCCAGCCAGGAGTTGTTGATAATTGCCGGGCGGCCCTCGCCGTACGCAGACGGGGTCTGGGATGCGTCCACCGGGACCACGGAGACCTTGGACGCCTCGGTGTCTACATCGACCGGAGCCGGCGCGTACTCGTCAGCGCCGTCCTTCAACTCCAGCAGGCCTGCCTGGACCAGCACGTTGATGGCGCGGCCCTGGTTGGTGTCGTCGTTGGGGATGGCCACCTCTTCGCCCTTAATGCCGTCGAGGGAGTCGTGATCCTTCCAGAACAGGGCGAGCGGGTAAATCTCGGAGGAGCCAACGACCTTGAGGTCGTTGCCGGAGTCCTTGTTATAGGAGGACAGGTAGAGGATGTGCTGGAACTTGTTCAGGTCCAGCTCGCCCTGCGCGAGCGCCTCGTTGACCGGGGCGTAGTCGGAGAACTGGACGATGTCCAGGTCGATGCCCTCGTCGGCGGCTAGGTCCGAGAAGACGGACCACGCCTTCTGGTCTGCATCCGTGGTGCCGATCTTGACGGTGACGGTGCCGTCGCCGTCGGTGTTCTGGCCGGCCGTGTCGTCGGACTCGCTCGAGCAGGCGACGAGGCTGGTGGCAAGAAGGGTGGAGGCCGCGATCGTGGCGAGAGTGCGCGGGATACGCATGTTGGCTCCTTTGTTGAGTATGGGAATTGTTGACGGATAGAAATCTAGCACCCAATGTACCGCTTAGTCTATTTTCACGGCATATTGCTTACTAAGCTGTCTATATTGTCTTTGGAATTGGCCCATGCGTATCTTTGCGAGCTGTGTTTGCTTCGGCATTTTGCGCGTCCGTTGCAATGCGGCGCAGTGCGTCGCGCAGATGGTCGGCTTCGGGGCTGGAATCCATGAGTAGTTGAGTGTCTAAATCGCGACATACCCAGAGCAAATGCCATGCAAGATCGTCCCAGTCCGGCGCACCGGTGATGAAGCTAGAGCCGTGATCAGTAGCTTCGATCTCTGAGCGGTACGGGGAGGGGATTCGGGCGGCGACTTCTTCCGGTGCCGCTGTGAGTTGGACGCGAGCCGCGCAGCTGAAACGTTGCGCGATATTGGTGCTTGATGCTGGGAATGGGGCTGCGCGAGGGTTAAACCTTCCACAAGTTCCCCGGCCACAGCGTGATCACTGGCGTCGACGGCGTGCTCTGCCCGCCTGGCATGGCCATTCGTCTCGTCGAGCGGCACCGATTTTCTGGACGTTGCACCGCGTGCAGACGACGTCTGGCTCAACCACTGCGCGCTGCGCGCCGGGTACGTCTGTCGCAAGTGAACCTCTCCGGCGGTAACGACCCCAAATCGCCGCGACGTATGCATTAGAAGACGTGGCCAAGCTACGTGCTGCGGGAGTTAGAGGGTCTGTGCCCGTTAGTCTCAGTCCATCTGGAGCACGGTGCGAAGCTCCTCGAACAGCTCTGGGCGCAGCCGGTGTATGACCGTCCTGCCCTGGCGGCTCTTTTCTAGGAGACCGGCCTCGGTAAGCATTTTGAGGTGGTGGGAAACTGTCGGTTGGCTTAGCCCAGAGCGCTGCGTGAGTTCGCCCACGCTCATCGGTTCGCAGCCATCTTCGGCGATCCTGGAAAGGAGTTGCAGCCGGCCGGGGTCCGCTAAAACTTTGAATAGGGCCGCGTAACGCGTCGCGTCGTCTTCGGAGAGCAAGCCGGAGCCCAGCGAGCAGCAGTCAAGGCCAACGTCTTCTGTGGCGGGGACGTAATCTTTCATGCTTCCTACCTTGTCATATTGACAGTGATAAATATGATGCCTAGTGTTCGTGTTGATTGTTGTCAAAAGATAAGGATTCCAGATGGAAGACACAACCTCTCAGCCAGTAGAGCGTATGTCATTTCTTGACCGCTTCCTACCGGTGTGGATCATGCTCGCCATGGCAGCGGGCCTCGCCCTCGGCCGAGCGGTGCCGGGGCTTTCGGGCGCACTTGAGCGTCTCGAAGTCGGAAGCATCTCGCTGCCGATCGCGCTCGGCTTGTTGGTGATGATGTACCCACCTTTGGCCAAGGTGCGCTACGACAAGACCCGCGAGATTGCCACCGATAAACGGCTCATGACCGTGTCCATCATCTTGAACTGGATTGTCGGCCCCGCGTTCATGTTCGCGCTCGCCTGGATCTTCCTGCCCGACGCCCCGGAACTGCGCACCGGTTTGGTCATCGTCGGTCTCGCCCGCTGCATCGCCATGGTGTTGGTGTGGTCCGACCTCGCCTGCGCTGACCGGGAAGCCACCGCAGTGTTGGTGGCCATCAACTCGGTGTTCCAGGTGGTCATGTTCGGCGTGCTCGGCTGGTTCTACCTGCAAATCCTGCCGAGCTGGCTGGGGTTGGAGACCACCTCGGTGGAGTTCTCCTTCTGGGCGATCGTGTCCTCCGTGCTGGTCTTTTTGGGCATCCCGCTGCTCGCCGGTCTGCTGTCTCGCATCATCGGCGAGCGCACCAAGGGCCGCGACTGGTACGAAAACACCTTCCTGCCCCGGATCTCCCCACTTGCGCTTATCGGCCTGCTGTACACAATCGTCCTGCTCTTCTCGTTGCAAGGCGACCAGATTCTCTCCCAGCCATGGACGGTGGCTCGGGTAGCGATCCCGCTGCTGTGCTACTTCGTCGGCATGTTCACTATTGCGCTCGTGGTGGCCAAACTGTCCGGCATGGACTACGCCGAGTCGGCCTCGGTGGCATTCACGGCCGCTGGTAACAACTTCGAGTTGGCCATCGCAGTGGCTATCGGTACCTTCGGCGCCACCTCCGCCCAGGCGCTGGCGGGCACCATCGGGCCGCTCATCGAGATCCCCATCCTCGTCGGCCTCGTCTACGTCATGCGTGGGGTAGGCCCGAAATTGTTCCCGGGTGACCCAACCCTTCCCAAATTGTCCTAAGGAGACGTTATGAAGCCCTCAGTCCTGTTTGTGTGCGTCGGCAACGGCGGAAAGTCCCAGATGGCGGCGGCGCTCGCCGAGAAGCACGCGGGTAGCCAGCTCGGTATCCACTCCGCGGGCACGAAACCTGGCACGTCGCTGAACCAGGAATCGGTCGAGGCGATCGCAGAGGCGGGCGCCGACATGTCGCACGGCACGCCCAAACCCATCGATCCGGAACTGCTGCGCAGCGTTGATCGCGTCGTGGTGCTCGGCGAAGACGCGCAGGTGGAAATGCCCGACGACGCCCGCGGCACGCTGGAGCGCTGGCGTACCGACGAACCGTCGCTCCGCGGCATCGAAGGCATGCAGCGTATGCGCCTCGTACGCGACGACATTGACAATCGCGTGCGCTCGCTTATCGATGAACTCCTGTAGCGGACCTTTACTACGCCGGGGATCATCGGGATTCGCTGCTTATTGCGGAACCTCGCCGCCTGCATGCGTGCCGGCGACGTGCCGCGGAAGTGGGTGGTGGAGGGGGAGGCTGCGCACTTCGGATTACTGGACGGTTTTCGGCAGCGTTGCTTCTCGATCCTCACACCCCCGCATTGTGGCACGAATTACACCGCTGTACTTTGTGAGCTGTGTTTGCTTCGGCATTTTGCGCGTCCGTTGCAATGCGGCGCAGTGCGTCGCGCAGATGGTCGGCTTCGGGGCTGGAATCCATGAGTAGTTGAGTGTCTAAATCGCGACATACCCAGAGCAAATGCCATGCAAGATCGTCCCAGTCCGGCGCACCGGTGATGAAGCTAGAGCCGTGATCAGTAGCTTCGATCTCTGAGCGGTACGGGGAGGGGATTCGGGCGGCGACTTCTTCCGGTGCCGCTGTGAGTTGGACGCGAGCCGCGCAGCTGAAACGTTGCGCGATATTGGTGCTTAAAGCTGGAGGTGGGGCTGCACGAGGGCTAAACGTCCATGTAGTGACGTGGGGCTCTGCTATCCGGTCGAGTCGGAACGTTCGCCAGTCGTTGCGGCCTCTGTCGAAGGCTTGGAGGTACCAGTACTCTCCTTGGGTTAAGAGCTTGGCTGGCTCAACCTCGCGCTCCGTAGGGGTGGCGGACGGTTTGTGGTACGTAAAGCGCACCAGTACGTGATCTCGGAGAGCGTTGGTGAGCTGCTGGAGCAGCTTTAGATTGCTTTTTTGTTGTTGCTGGGTAGCGGAACCCTCGTGATTGAGTGTGGTCGAGGCGCCTGTGAGCGTATGCGTGATGGCTCGCAGGCGTGGCGGCATGACGTGGTCGAGTTTGGTAAGGGCTCGGAATGCGGCCTCGCCGAATTCGTCGGTGCCGGAAAGGGCGTTCATACGCAGACTGGCCACGAGTGCGATGGCTTCGGAATCGTCGAGCAGGAGTGGCGGTAGATGTCGGCCTGCGCCGAGCTGATAGCCGCCGTCAAGACCGCGGCTCGAATGGACTGGATAACCGAGGTCTCTCAAGCGAGTGATGTCTCTGCGAACCGTGCGTTCCGTGACGCCGAGTTTCGCTGCGAGCTCGTGTGCCTGCCAAGTGGCGCGCGCTTGCAAGAGTCCGAGGAGTTGGAGGACTCGCTGTGTTGTATCCGCCATTGCTCTATTGTGCTTCACACTGCGGACAAGAGCTGTCCGGAAGGCATTTTAGGGTATCGGTGTCATCGTTCGACAGAAAGGAAACCTGATGTACTTCCCACGCAAGGACAATGAGCTGGATACTCTGTGCAACTACCTCGATGCGCAACTCGATGCGGTCCGTGCCAGCGCCTACGGGCTTGATGATGCCGCTGCGCGCCGCACACCACTGCGTAGTGATCTGAGTGTCAGTGGCATTCTCAAGCACGTCACGTTTGTGATGGCACAGTCGCTCTCCCGAGCCGGAAACGAAGGTTACAAGGATGCGGCTGTGGACTTTGCCTCGAGCTTTGTGCCGACCGAGGAAGAAGTGCTGGAGGTTTTGTTGGAGCGCTTCGATGTGGTTCGTGCTGACTTTATGCAGATGAGTCGTGGCGGCGACTTGGAGGCGGAGCTGCCTGTCGGCCCCTTCCCCTGGTATGGCATGGATGAGGCGCGTCCGGCGAAGCTGCGTTACCTCTATGTGCACTATGTGGAAGAGTTCGCGCGGCATGCGGGACATGCGGACATCATGCGCGAGGAACTTGATGGCGCGCAGGCGGCTGAGCTTCTTGCCGCAACCGAGGGGTGGGAGCCTAACGAGTACGTCACCCCCTGGGCGAGGTAGCACGGAGGTTCGAAACCTGTTAGCGTTTCGAACATGCGATTCAATGGAGGCGCGCCACTTTCGTGGTCCAAGCTGGAGCGGATCCTCTCCGGCGCGGAGACGGCTGCACCCGTGCCGGTGCAGCACACCGCGCCTGCTCAGAGCCCGCAGCGCGTGTCGAGCACCTCGCGCGTCCCGTTCGCCGAGCTCCACGCCGTGAGCGCCTACAACTTCCTCTCGGGTGCGAGCGAGCCGGAGGAGATGGTCGCGCGAGCCGCGGCACTGGGCGTCGAGACGCTCGCGCTGCTGGACAGGGACGGTTTTTACGGGGCGGTAAAGTTCGCGGAGGCCGCCGCGGCTGCAGGAGTGGGTACCGTCTTCGGTGCGGAGCTGACCCTGGACGGGCGCGTCCTCCCCGTCATCGCACGCGGGCCCGAGGGTTACAAGCGCCTGTCGCACCTCATGGCGGAGGCGCACATGGCAACGCGCGAGAAGGATAAGGTGGCCTACCCGCCGTTGGAGCTGATCGGCGAGGAACTCGGCGGGACCTGCGTGGTGCTGGCGGGCTGGCAGTGGGCAGAAGAAAAGGGTGCCATCGATCGTCTGGTCGATGCGTTCGGGCCCGGAAACGTCGTGCGCGAGTATGAGGCGTCCATGACCCCGCAAGACGCGGAGCACCACGAGCTTTTGGACCGTCACGACACACTGCCCGCCATTGTTACTGCCGCTCCCGGCGCAGCCACGCGGGAACACGCGCGCCTCGCGCAGGCCAAGCGCGCGCTCGCCAGGCGCGACTCGCTCGCCCAGGCCAACGGCTACCTGCATCCGATGGGCGCGAATTGGCTGCGCTCCGGCGAACAGCTCGCCCGCATGCTCCCGGGCTGCGAGGACGCGCTCGCCTACACAGTGGAGCTGGCGAAGCAGTGCGCGTTTACGCTCAACCTGGTCGCCCCGGAACTGCCGCGCTTTGATACCCCGGACGGGCGCAGCGAGATGGAGCACCTGCGCGCGCTCACCCTCGCCAGCGCGAAGCTGCGCTACGCCTCCTGGTCGGAGGAGGTCCGCGCGAGGGCGATGGCGCAGATCGGCTACGAGCTGGATGTGATTCAGGAGCTGAACTTCCCCGGCTACTTCCTCATCGTCCACGATTTCGTGGAGTTCTGCCGCCGCGAGAACATCCTTTGCCAGGGCAGAGGCTCGGCGGCCAACTCGGCGGTGTGCTTCGCGCTTGGCATCACGAACGCAGAGCCGATCTCGGCGGGGCTGCTTTTCGAGCGCTTCCTGTCGCCGGACCGGGAGGGCCCGCCCGATATTGACATCGACATCGAGTCCGGCCGCCGCGAGGAGGTCATCCAGTACGTTTATGCCAAGTACGGGCGCGACAACGCCGCGCAGGTGGCCAATGTGATTACGTACCGCCGCAAGGGCGCGGTGCGGGACGCGGCTCGCGCGCTGGGGTACGCGCAGGGGGCCGCGGATGGGTGGGCCAAGGGCGTTGAGGAGGTGCCTGGTAGCGTCGATAAGCTTGCTACACAGTTTGAAGGGCAACCCCGCCACCTGGGCATTCACTCGGGCGGCATGGTGATCTGTGACCGCCCGATCGCCGATGTGGTGCCCGTGGAGTGGGCGCGTATGGAGGGGCGCTCGGTGGTGCAGTGGGACAAGGACGACTGCGCGTCGGCAGGCTTGGTCAAGTTCGACATGCTGGGCCTGGGCATGCTCGAGGCGCTGCACCACATGATTGACGCCGTGCGCGACACCACCGGCCGCGAGGTGCACCTGTGGGAGCTTTCGCTTGACGACGCCCACGTCTACGACATGCTCTGCCGCGCCGATGCCGTCGGCGTGTTCCAGGTGGAGTCGCGCGCGCAGCTGGGCACCCTGCCCAGGCTCAAACCGCGCGTGTTCTTCGACCTGGTCGTGGAGGTCGCGCTCATCCGCCCCGGGCCGATCCAAGGCGGGTCCGTCCACCCCTACCTGCGCAGGCGCGATGGCCTCGAGCCGGTGGTGTACGACCACCCCGTGCTGGAGAAGTCGCTGGGCAAGACGCTCGGCATCCCGCTGTTCCAGGAGCAGCTCATGCAGATCGCCGTCGACGCCGCGGGCTTTTCCGGCCGCGAGGCGGACGCGTTGCGGCGCGCCATGGGCTCGAAGCGCTCACCAGCGAAGATGGCGGCGCTGAAGGCGCGCTTCTACCGCGGCTGCTGGGAGACCAACCAGATCGGGGAGGAAGTGGCGGAGAAGCTGTGGACCAAGATCGTCGCCTTTGCCGCCTACGGGTTCCCGGAGTCGCACTCGCAGTCGTTCGCCTCCCTGGTGTACTTCTCCGCCTGGTTCAAGTGCTACTACCCGGCGCAGTTCTGCGTGGGCCTGCTGCGCGCGCAGCCGATGGGGTTCTACTCGCCGCAGTCGCTCATCCAGGACGCGCGGCGCCACGGCGTGACCGTGCTGCCGGTGAGCGTGAACGAGTCGGGCCGCGAGGCGCGCTGCCTGGACAACGAGACGATCCGGGTGGGGCTGAACCTGGTGCGCGGGCTTGGCGACGCGGCCGCCGACCGCGTCGAGGCCGCCCAGCCGTTTAGCGGGATCCCGGACCTGTCGCGCCGGGCGGAACTGAAGGTGGAGCAGGTCGAGGCGCTCGCGCGGGCAGGCGCACTGGACTGCTTTGACGTGGACCGCAGGCAGGCGCTGTGGCAGGCGGGCGTGGCCGCCACCGAGCGCGACGGGATGCTCCCCGGCCTGTCCGCGATTAGCGCGCCCGCGCTGCCGGGCATGAACGCGTTCGAGCTGCTCGCCGCCGACGTCGCCGCCACCGGGGTGACCCCGGGAATGCAGCCGATGGAGGCGCTGCGCGAACAGCTCCACGCCGCGGGGATCCTGCGCGCGACGGACCTGAAGCGCGTGGAGGACGGCACGCGCGTGCGCATCGCCGGGGTGGTGACGCACCGGCAGCGCCCGCACACCGCCCAGGGCCTGACCTTCCTGGGCATGGAGGACGAGACGGGCTTGCTCAACGTGATGGTCTCGCCCGGCCTGTGGGGCAGGCAGCGTGTGCTCGCGCGCACGTCGCGGGCGCTGATCGTGCGCGGCATCGTGCAAAACGCCACCGGCGCGGTCAGCGTGGTGGCGGACAAGTTCGAGCCGCTCGAGTTAGGGGAGTGGCTCTCGCGTGGCTCCCGTGACTTCCGGTAGGTGGATGTTTTTCCGGCCCGAGGCGCCGGAGAAAAGTAGTGGTCCTGTTCTGAGCTCTTGCAAGACTGTAAACTTTCACGCATGAACGGGTCAGTAATTCGATTGCGTGTGGACGCGGAACAGAAGCGGCGACTGGATGAGCTAGCTGCGAAAACGGGGCGGCCTGGTTCCTACTATGTTCGACAGGCGCTTGAGGCTCACCTCGATGAGCTGGAATACGTACAAACGCTTGAAGCAGAAGCTGGGGCCGTACGTCGAGGTGAAGTGAAAACCCTTTCACTCGATGAGCTTGAGGCTGAGTGTGGCTTAGGAAATTAACTTCACTCCACGAGCGGCGAAAGCATTTCGAAAACTCGATAAAGCAGCGCAGCGCCGAATTTCTTCAACGTTGCGTGAAATAGCAGAGCTGGAAGACCCACGTTCGCGAGGAAAGCCACTTGTAGCGAACAAAGTAGGGTTATGGCGATGGCGAGTGGGGAATTTTCGGGTCATCGCAGGATATTCACGATCAGCAGGTGATTATTGTTGTCATTGACGTAGGACACCGCAGCAGCATCTACGGCTGAAATTATGACCGCACTCGTCACGCGGACCCGCGCCGCTTCACCGGTAGGGGGCTTTTGGTAGGTTGACCACCATGTCAACCACCCCGTCTCCGCTTGAACCCGCAGTTCCGCAGCTGCCGACATCCGTGGAACAGATGCACCGCGTTTCGCCAAAGCTGATGGTGCCCAAGCTGGTATCCAACACCATTTGGGCCCTGATCGTCCTGGGGTTTCTGGGGTTCGCGTGGTGGAAGTGGGGCTGGGGCTGGGCCATCCCGCTCGGGGTGTGCGCGGTCTATTTTGTCTGGCAGTACTTTCTGATTCCGTTCCAGGTGCGCAACATGGGGTGGTTGGAAACCGATGATGACCTGGTGCTGAGCAAAGGCAAGATGTGGCACACCATGACGGTTGTGCCTTACGGGCGTGTGCAGTTTGTCGACGTCACCTCCGGGCCGGTCTCGCGCGCCCTGGGGCTGAAAAAGCTGGAAGTCAACACGGCGTCGACTACCTCGGATGCGAGTCTGCCTGGACTTCCCGCAGCGGATGCGGACGCGCTGCGCGACCGGCTGGCCGTCAAGGCGCGCGAACGGATGAGTGGCCTGTGACTCAGTCTGCGCAAGACCAGAAACAGCACCAGCCCGAGTACCGCCGCGTCCACCGCCTGACCCCGCTGTTGCGCGTGTGGACGACGCTGCTGGCCCTCCTGGCGATCGCGGTGTTCAACTTCACCATGCCCATCTACAACTGGCTGGATGAAGAAGACGTTGGGCTCACCGAGGCGGGCTGGGCGCTCGGCGCCGTCGTGCTCGCCCTACTCGTCATCTTCGGGGTATCGCAACTGTGGTGGGCGCGCACGGGATTCCGCGTCGACGACGAGGAGATCGAGATGCGCCGCGGCGTGCTCACTACGCAGATCCGCACGGCGCGCTACGACCGAGTCCAAGCCGTCGACATTGTCGAGCCGTTCGCCCCGCGTCTGTTCGGCCTGGCCGGCGTGCGTATCGAGGCCGCCGGTGGTGCGCAGGCCAACATCGAAGTCGCCTTCCTCCCGCGTGGCGAGGCCGAGTCGCTGCGCAAGGAAATCCTTGCGCGTATGCAGGGCCACGCCCCGCTTGGCGACGCAGCATTTTCCGCCCCTGTCACACCCCCAGATCTCGTCGCGCCGATCCCCATCAAGCGCTCGCTCGCCGCGGCGGCGTTGCAGTTTTCCACCCTGTTTACCGTTGCGTGGGCGATGATCCCCGTCTTCTCCGGGCTGACAATTGCCGCGGTGCTGCCAGTGCTGGTGAGTTTTATGCCACAGATCTGGCGCACGATCGACCAGTCGTGGCGCTTTAACTCCTCACTCGACGGCGACGTGATCAACCTGACCTACGGGCTGGCCAACCGTCGCCGCCAAGCCGTCCCCGTGGACCGGATCCACGCGGTGCAGCTTAAGCGCCCGATGCTGTGGCGCCTGTTCGGCTGGTGGCAGGTCTCTGTGACGGTTGCGGGGTACGGCTCGGAGATGAACAAGGCCACTGGCACCTCGAAGCTCCTGCCTGTGGGCACCTACGAGCAGGCCGCCCGCGTGATCGACGCGATCGGCCCACTTACCGCTGCCGAACTCACCGCACCTCGAATTTCCACCGCGACCGTCTCAGCGCGCAGCCCGCGCCAGGCACGCTGGGTCTCCCCGGTGGACTGGCGGCAGCAGAGCGTCGCAGTAGATAGCGGCCGAGGCGTTGCGCGTGTGACCTTCGGGCGGCTGACCCGCCGCTTCCAGGCAGTCAAGATCCCGCACATCCAGGAGCTTACCTACAGGCAGGGCCCGTGGCAGCGCCGGCTCGGCCTGGCGCACGTGCGCTTCGACCTCGTCCCAGGCGCGGTGAAGGTCACCGCCCGCGACCTAGACGACGCGCAGGCGCGCACGCTTGTCGACGCCTTCCGCGCCCGCACCCTGCCCGCCCTGGAGCCCACGGACGTGATGGGTGAGGATGCGGTTGATGGGGTGGCAGAGGGGCGTCGATAAGCGGTGAGCTAGGTGTGGAGGGTGAGGCCCCAGTGCTCGAGGGCGCCGGCGATCTCCATCCCACCCAGCATGGTCTTGTTGGTGTCCGAGCCGTTGGAGGTCACGCCGAGCGCCCACGCGCCCTGGTTGTTGACAGCGAAGATCGCGCCGCCCGAATCGCCGCGGTCCGAGATGTTGCGGAAGTAGAACTGCCCGTCGTGGCCGATCTCGGTGAACTCGCCGCAGGAGTAGCCGGTGGTCGCGCCGAGGCGGCAAATCGCCATGCCCTGGCGCTGCGCCTCCTGCGGGGTGATCCAGCCTTGCAGCGGGCGGTCCAAGGGCAGCGAGGACGAGTACTGGGATTCGCCAGAAAGCTCGATGAGCCCGATGTCCGTGCCGAATTCGGTGGTCCGCTGGTCCTGCTGCCACAGCGACTCCACCATCGTGCCCGCGCGCGTCCAATTGCCGTTGGAATCCTTGACGTAGAAGTCGTCGCCAACCAGGCCACAGTGGCCCGCGGTGATGATAAAGAGACGGTCGCCCTTGGATGCGAGAAAGCCCGTTGAGCACTCAGTGTCCGTCGTGGCGTTGTGGATCATGCCGCCTGGAACGACCCCGCCCGGCGCCTGGAGCCATTTCCAGTCCGTGGAGTTGTGGTAGTAAATGCCCAGGTTATCGTCGCGTCCGCGCTGGCCGGACGCGTCGTTTTCCGGGTCGATCGCGCGCCGATCGATGGGTGGCTCGGCCGAGCGCTGCGCGGAGGACGTGGTCGATCTGGACGTGGTCGGCTTGGATGAGGTCGAGGTATCCGCCTCGACGGGCGCATTGAGCATCTCCGAGATCTCGGCGGCGGCGGAATTCTGGGAGGAGGTCGTGGGCTCTGAATCGCCCGGGTCGCCCGAGTCGCCGCAGCCGGCCAACAGCGCCGCGGTGCTGAGCGCGGCCGCGACTGCGGCGAGGCTGCGACGACGCTGTGCCGTCAGAGTGGGAAACATGTGCGCCTCTTTTCAAAGCGTTGTGTGTAAACGGGGGAACAGGGGCAAATCCTAACAGTCGGGGTGTACGCTACATCACTATGAGCGGATCTGAGTCGCACGAACGTGCGACAGTGCTGAGTGCAAACGTCGCCCGCCCGCAGCGCGACCCGGGCGGGGCGGCGCGGCAGAGTGGCATTCATAAGCAGCCTGCCGAGCGGCTCGACGTGATCATTCCGGGGCCGCACTACGGCGACGGCAGCGGCGTGGTCGGCGACACGGTGGGGGACACCGCTCACCACGGCGGGCTGCAGAAGGCGGTCTACGTGTTTAGCCGCGAGCGCCTCGACTGGTGGGGCAACCAGCTGGGGTACCCACTGGACAACGGCATGTTTGGTGAGAACCTTACGACCCTGGGCATCGACTGGACCGCAGTGCTGATCAACCAGCGCTTCCGCATCGGCGAGGTGGAGCTGGAGGTGAGCGTGCCGCGCTCGCCGTGCCGCACGTTCGCGGCGTGGATGGGGGAGCCGCAGTGGGTGAAGGCGTTTACCTTAAGCGGGGACTGTGGCTGCTACTTTCGCGTGAACAAGGAGGGCGCGATCACGCCGGGCGATGCCATCGAGGTGCTGGACGAGCCTTCGCACGGGTTCACCATGGGCGAGGCGTTCCGTGCGAAGATGGGCGACGCGGAGTTGTCGCGGCGCTTGTGGGAGCTACGCATCATGCCACCGATGTATCAGCAGCGGTTGGACGCCCGGTTCGGGTGAGGCTTGGCCTAGACAGGCCTACACCCCACCGGGGAACCCCAGCTGCCGCCACGCCTCAAATACTGCGACGGCCGCCGAATTAGACAGGTTCATTGACCGCCGGCTGGGCAGCATGGGAATCCGCACCTGGTCAGTGACCTTTGGGTGGTGGCTGTGTGCCTCGGACAGCCCGGTGGGTTCGGTGCCAAACAGGAGCGCGTCGCCGTCCCGGTAGGCAACGTCGTGGTAGTACGTGGTGGCCTTGGTGGTGAACGCGAAGATGCGCGCTCCGTCCAGCGCGGCAAAGCAGGCCTCTATATCTGGGTGGATCTGCACGTCCGCGAGGTCGTGGTAGTCCAGGCCCGCGCGCTTGAGGTGCTTGTCGTCGAAGTTGAAGCCGAGGGGCTCGACCAAGTGCAGGACGGCACCAGTATTGGCGCACAGTCGGATCGCGTTGCCGGTGTTGCCGGGGATGACTGGGTTATCAAAGATGACGTGAAGTGCGCACACACCGACAGTCTAGGATGGGGTGCGTGACTGCGATCAAATTGGACGGAAAACTCTACCGCGAGGAGATTTTCGCGGACCTTGAGGCTCGCGTTGCTCGTCTCAAGGAGGAACACGGCGTGACCCCGGGCCTGGCCACCGTGCTGGTGGGGGAGGACCCGGCGAGCCAGAACTACGTGCGTATGAAGCACCGCGACTGCGAGGAACTCGGCATCGCCTCCATTATGAAGGAGCTGCCAGGCGACACTACGCAGGAGCAGCTCGAGCAGGTGATCACGGAGCTGAACGAGGACGATGCCGTCACCGGCTACATCGTCCAGCTCCCGCTGCCCAAGCACCTGGACGAGAATCGCATCCTCGGGCTCATTGATCCGGCCAAGGACGCCGACGGCCTGCACCCGGTGAACCTGGGCAAGCTCGTCCTCAACGAGCCCGCCCCGCTGCCGTGTACCCCGAACGGCTCGATCAAGCTGCTCGAGCGCTTCGGCGTCGACCTGGACGGCGCGATCGTCTGCGTCATCGGGCGCGGGGTGACCGTCGGCCGGCCGATCTCGCTGATGCTCACCTCCCGCGACGTCAACGCCACCGCCGTCCTGTGCCACACCGGCACGAAGGACCTCGCCGCAGAAACGCGCCGCGCCGACGTTATCATCGCCGCCGCAGGCAAGCCGCACATGATTACGGCCGACATGATTAAGGAGGGGGCAGCGCTTCTCGACGTCGGCGTGTCCCGCGTCGACGGCAAGACCGTCGGCGACCTGCACCCGGATGTGTGGGACAAGGCCGGCTGGGTCTCCCCGAACCCGGGCGGCGTCGGCCCGATGACGCGCACCTTCCTGGTGCGCAACATCGTGGAAAGCGCTGAGCGCGCCGCCGGCATCGCGTCCGACGCGTAAAGGTTGGGGCATTCGTGCTCTCACTCGATAACCCCCACGACATCGGCAACCCTCCCTCGCGCCTCCCCGATTGGGCACAGTGGGCGATGGTTGCCCTCTTTGTCGTGGGGTTTGTCGCCTCCGCACTGTTCGCGGCCACGGAGCACTGGCGCCGCGCGACGTTTGTGCTGGGGGCGTCGATGATGTGGCTCGCGGTGATGCGCTACGCCTGCGACTCGCGCATCGTCGGCTTGCTCGCCGTGCGCTCGCGCCGGGCGGACGCCGTCTTCTGTGTGTGCTGCGGGCTGGCCATGGTGCTACTCGCGGGTACCGTCGACTCGCTGGGGTCATGATTTGTGGCGGCCACCGGCGGACCGTGTTCACACAAACTTCATACGGGATTTTCCCGGAAGTAACATTGAATGCCTACCGTCTACCGGGTGTTTGTAAAGAAACGGTCACTTCCCGCGCTTGCGCTTTGCGTTGCCGCAGCGCTCGCGCCCTTTCCGCACGCGGGTGCCGCGGCGGTTGCGGCCCCCGACTACCAGGTAAAACTCCGCCTGAGTGATACCGCCGTCGGCGCGGACGGCGCACCGTCCGCGCAATTCCGCTCCTTCTTCGACGTCCGTGAATCCTCTGGGGCGGAGCAGTCAGTGTACTTCGACACCGCCGACGGACTCCTGGCCAACCACGGGTGGACGGCGCGCCTGCGATACAAGGACGGCGCGCAGGGATACGACGTGACGTATAAATATCGCCTGCCACTCGAGGGCAATTCGGTGTCCTCCGAAAGCGTCGGTGCCGGGCTGGAGGAGGCCCGCAAGCAGAACTTTGACGCGTCGGACACCAACTACGCGGCGCAAGTGAACGCGAGCTACGCGACGTCGACGCTGGACTTCAGCACCAAGAAGAGCGCGGCGTGCGTGACTGCGCAGTGCGAGATTCCGTCTGCCGATAAGGCCGTGGCAATTGTGAAGGACCTGGAACCCGGGAAGTTTGCAAAGGCGACCGGCACTACGCTGGCGGCGTCGGACCTCAAGATGACGCAGACCGTCGAGCAGCGTACGTGGCGCGTCGAGATCGGCGGCGTGAAGACGGATCTGGAGATCGCCACATTCGGCGGCCAGGTGTGGGCCGAGATCTCCGAGGAGGAGACCTCCCGCAAGGACGCGGTGCGCAAACGCGACACACTAGTTGCGGAGCTGGACCGGGCAGGCCTGCTCGTGCACGAGGACGCATTTAAGACCGGCAACGTGATTGAAAGCGGGTGGCAGCAGTGACGACGGCGCAGGTCGAATTGGACAGCGTGCGGCGGGAGTTTCCTGACGGGACGGGGTTGCACGCGACGTCGATAAGCATTGCGAAGGGCGAGTTCGTCTCCATCCTCGGGCCCTCTGGCTGCGGCAAGTCCACGATGCTGCGCTGCATCGCGGGGCTGGAGACGCCGGATGCCGGCACGATCACGTTTGCCGGGCGCGAGGTGTTCGGGCCGAAGACGAACACCCCGGTGAACAAGCGCAACCTGTCGATGGTGTTCCAGGACCTGGCGCTGTGGCCGCACATGACCGTGGCGAAGAACGTGGAGTTCCCGCTGACCACGGGGGCCGCGAAGGTGGACGCGAAGGAGCGCGAGCGCCGCGTGGCGGAGGCCATGGAGATGGTCAATATTGCCTCGAAGGCGGACCAGCGGCCGAACGAGCTGTCCGGCGGGCAGCAGCAGCGCGTGGCGATCGCGCGTGCGCTGGTGTCGCAGCCCGACCTGCTGCTCATGGACGAGCCGCTGTCCGCGCTGGACGCGGCGCTGCGCACCCAGATCCGCAGCGAACTCACCCGGCTGGCGTACGACCTGGACCTCACCGTCATTTACGTCACGCACGACCAGGCCGAGGCGCTGGCCATGTCGGACCGCGTCGCCGTGATGAACGAGGGCGAGGTCCGTCAGTTCGCCGCGCCGGTGGAACTCTACGACCACCCGGCGGACTCGTTCGTCGCCGGGTTCGTCGGCGTGACCAACACGCACGACACGCTACCGGACAACCGACCCGAAAACGTGCAGGTCACGGTGCTGGATGATGGAAAGCGCCCGGAATCGCTTCCGGAGAACTCCGTCATTGGCGAGGTCGTCGAGCGGCAGTACACCGGCGGGCGGTACGAGATCCGCTGCCTGGTGGACGGCGCCCCCGAGCCGTGGCTCGCCTACACCCGCGCGCCGATCGGGCGCGGGGATACCGTCCTGCTGACGGTGACCACACCGTAACCACCCGTCATCACGTCCTCCTCCTGGGCCGACCGGCCTGCGAGCACTGAACAAGAACTTTTAGGAGACAACAATGAAGAAGATTGCTGCCGCCATCGTCGGCCTGACCGCAGCGCTCACCATGACCGCCTGCGGTTCCGTCGAGTCCGCCGACAACGCGGAATCCACCGGCTCCGAAGGCGCCTCCGAGAGCCAGGCCGTATCCGCCGAGAAGTGGGAGGCCCCGGAAGGCCTCTCCGGTGAGCTGGACTACTACTCCGCGAACCCGCAGGGGCTTACCGACGCCCTCGTCGAAGCCTTCGAGGAACGCACCGATGTGAAGGTCAACGTATTCGCCGACACCACCGGCAAGATCACCGCCAAGCTCAAGGCGGAGGAAGCGAACCCGCAGGCCGACGTGGTCTACCTGGCGTCCTGGAAGGCGGCCGCGAAGCAGGCAGAGGCCGGCGCGCTCGAGGCGTACAAGCCCGCCAACATTGAGAACTCCAACCCGAAGTGGAACGCGCAGGACGACACCTTCCACGGCCGCGACGGCTCCGCGCTGACCCTGGTGGCCAACACCGACGTCATCGACGAGGCCCCGACCGACTGGGAGGACCTGGCCGACCCGAAGTACAAGGACATGGTCATCATGCCTGACCCGCGTGAGTCCGGCACCGCCGCCGACCTGCTCGCCGCCATGGTTGCAGAGTGGGGCGAGGACAAGACCTGGGAGCTCTTTGACAAGCTGTTTGACAACGGCATGATCGTCGAGGGCGCCAACGGCCCGGCGCTGGACAAGGTCACCTCCGGCTCCAAGGGCATCGTGCTCGGCGGCGTGGACTACTCCGCGTACTCCAAGAAGGACAAGGGCGAGGCGTTGGAGATCAGCCTGCCGCTGTCCGGCACCACGGTCTCCCCGCGCCCGGTGATGATCATGAAGACCTCCGACAACAAGGAGGCAGCACAGGCCTTCGTCGACTTCATGTTCTCCGAGGAAGCGCAGCAGATCTCCGCGTCCAAGTACATGATCCCGGCGAACCCGGAGGTCGAGCCGAAGGAAAGCCCGAAGCTGGACGAGATCACGCAGATCTCGGACGACTGGGAGGCCATCTCCGCTGAGTCCAAGAACGTTCGCGAGCAGTTCGCCGAGCGTTACCTGTAACACCCACCCGCGGCGCGACTGGCGCCGCCTGCGCGAGGAGCGAGGAAGTACGTGACGACCTTGAACACGGGAACGCCGGGAACGCCGCTGGCCGAGCCGGGAACGCTGTCGGCCGAGCCAGGAAGCAACAACGCGCGGGCGGGGCGGCGCCCGGGGCGTAACACCAGGCGGGGCAACGGCCCCGGCATCTACGTGGTGCTGCTCCTTCTCCTCGTCCTCGTCGCTGCCCCGCTGCTCTCCGTGCTGGTCACCGCGGTGACCGGCTACCGCGATGAGCCGTCCGCGCTCGGCGAGCTGGTCGAGCCCGGCATGCTCAAGGTCCTGGGTAACACGATTGTGCTCTCGCTCATCGTCGTCCTCTTCGCCACGCTCTTCGCCGCCCCGCTCGCCCTGTTCCGCGCCTGGACCCCCATGCGCAAGGCGGGCTGGGTGGAGGTGCTCATCATGGTGCCGTTCATGACCCCGCCGTTCGCCGCGGCGATGGCGTGGATGGACTTTACTCGCGTGCGCGGCGTGGCCGACATGCTGCTCGGCGAGACGCTCGGCGGGTTCGCCCACGACGCCATCTACTCCGTCTGGGGCATGGGCTTCATCATGGCGGCGGAGCTCTTCCCGTTCCTCTACCTCATCCTGCGCAACTGCTTCGAGGGCATCCCCGCCTCGCAGCTGGAGATGGCGCAGGTGGCGGGCGCGTCCCGCTGGCAGCAGTTCACCCGCATCATCGCGCCGATGGTGGTCGGCCCGTACTCGTTGGGCGCGCTCATCGTCTTTATCAAGGCGGCCGGCGAGTTCGGCACGCCGGTGACGCTGGGTAACGCAATCGGCTACAAGGTGCTCGTGTCCTCGATCTACGAGGACGTGACCATCGACCCGCTTAGCTTCAGCAGCGCGGCCGCGACCTCGTCCGTGCTGTTCGCCCTCGGCGTCACAGCGTGGGCCATCCAGCAGTGGGCGAGCCGGAAAGACCTCACCGGAGGGGGAAGGGCGTCGCGGCCGGTGCGACTGCGGGCGTCGAAAAGCGCAATGGCCCTCGCTTGGGTGTACAGCATGGTGGTGTTTGCCCTGTCCGTATTCATCCCGTACATCTCCATCGTCCTGGCGGCGATGACGATCCTGCGGTCCAAGGCGCCGACGCCGAACAACCTCACCTTCGACTACTTCGCCATCGTGCTGTCCATGCCGTCTGCGCAGGAGGCGCTCACCCGCTCGATTCTGCTCGGCGCGATCGGCGCGACGACCGCGGTGCTGGTCGCCCTCGCGATCACGCTGCTGACCATGCGGCGCTCCACTATCGTGGCAAAGCTCACCGACTTCCTCGCCGTCGCCCCCGACACCGTGCCCGGCATCGTCCTGGCCATCGGCTTTATCCTCCTGTGGAACTCCCCCAACCTGCCGTGGACACCCTACGGCACCCAGATCATCCTGGTCATGGCGTTTACCGTACTGTTTACGCCGATGGCGGTGCAGAACGTGAAGACGTCCGCGGCATCCATGTCGCCGACGATGTTGGAGGCCGCCGCGATCTGCGGCGCCACCCCGGCGCAAACTTTCACGCGCGTGACCGTGCCGCTGCTCGCGCCGGGCCTGTTCGCCGGCTGGCTGCTCGCCTTCTTTGTGGGCATCCGCGAGCTGGTCATGTCCTCACTGATTCGCCCGAGCAATATCAACCTGCTCGCGCCGTGGATCATGAACCAGTACGACCAGGGCCACCGCGCCGAAGCGATGGCGATGACGCTCATCGGCGTCGGCACCTCGACACTCGTGCTCGTGCTCGTGCGCTGGTGGCAGGGGCGTAGCACGTCCGTTCGGTAACTGGGCGCTGCGTGTCGGCGGGCTTCGTAGGATTGAAGCTGTCGTTTCCCCAGGAGGTCCCGCATGGCAGATTCCCACTCGAGTTATTTCACATTCACCACCGATTTACCCGGCACCAAGATTGAGGTGACCGTGATGGTGGACTCGCTTTTTCACGACTCCACTTCGCCTCGGCAGAATGAATTCGCCCGCGAGTTGGCAGCGACGCTATCCCTAGCGGCGTCCGAGTACACACCGACGGAGCCGTGGCGCAACGAGTCGTTGGACGCCTACGTCGTGCTGGCCAACACCCACCAGCTGCTGGACCTCGCGCGCAATTCTGTGGAAGCCACCCCGTCGCAGGCGCGCCGCTACTTCGCGGAGGCCGCAGACAACCTTGAGGTGCTCAAGGAGTGGAACCCGCGCTTCACTAATGCCTACTACCAGGCAAGGAAGTGTGAGCAAGCGGCCGGCAACTTCCTCATGGATGACCTCGAGGAGTTTCACGATTGCTTAGAGACGTGGCTGCCAGCGCGACTGCTAAGCACCAGCCCCACGGAGCGAGTCGTGGTCGTGGATGATTTGCAGACGCCAGAGAGTTTCGCCGCCACGCTCACCCCGGACCACGAGGCCGTGAGCGTGAACATGCTGGACGCCGACGAGGTGGATAGCTATACCGCTGTGGGCCGCACGGTCTACCCGGTGCCGATGTACCCGGACGGAACGATTATGTCACGGCTTGGCACGTCCGTTTACGTCGACGGCATGCGCCTGACCTACATCGTCGACACGGAAGATGAGGCGTTCCCGCTGTTGAAAAAGCTTGGCGAGGCAGCCGAGGAATTCTGCAGCGTTACACGCGGTTACACGCCGGTGGAGTACTACACCGAACTCGCTTGCGCGAAGCAGCTGGACAATCTTTGCTACTCCCCGCGTTTCGAGGAGGACGGGGTGTACCGCCGCAACCTGCTGGAGATGTACGCGTATTCGCTGTCCGTGCTGAACGACTTCGACGCGTCGTTCGAAGTACCCCGCGACCTGGCCCGCAGTGCAGCCGACCTCAACGAGGAGATGCGCATAGAGGCGGCGGTTGAGCTGACCCGCACGATTGGGCACTGGCTGCCTCGCGACATTTCGGACCTCATCCCCCGCGGCTGGACCGACGATTCTAACTACGAATTCGCGATGTTGCTTGAGGACGGGCTGAACATGCTACCGGGGCGCCGCTTCATCGTGGTGCTGGACCACCAGTCGCCCGAAGAGTACGAGCAGACGCGCCTGCCCAACCGGGAGAAGCTGTACCCGATGGTCTACGGGGAGATTGCGGACGTAGACATCTTCGGGTGGCGCAACGCGCAGATTTTCCTGGGCGACATCTAGCTTGCGGGCTCCGCATTGCGGACAATTCGGCGTCCACCAAAAGTTGGTCTGCTCCAAGTTTTTGTACGAATCGATCGTTTAGCCGTTTCGGGCTTGCAAATCCCCAGGTCAGTTTTTGGCCGCTTTGTGTCAAGTGGTTGTGAACGGGTTTGGGTGTTAGATCGTGATGGGTGGTGGGGTTAGGGCGGTTTGGGTGGTGGTGCGGATGATGCTGACTTCTGCCGGTAGGCCTGTGCCAGCTTTGACGTCCGGTAGTTGTGTGATGGTGCCTTCGCTTAGTGCGTTTTCGCATCCCTTCTTCTCGCTTGCGTTGCAGTTTGGTTTAGGTGCCGTCGAGGCCTGCTTGTGGTGGGGAGTAGTTGATTCCGCTGTGTGGGGTGGTGTTGTAGACCGGCACCCAAGCGCTGACCCAGGTGTTAGCTTCGCCCAGCGTGGTAAAGGTTTTTGGATAGTAAGTCCTGGTTTTCAGGGTCTGGAACACCGACTCGGTGTGCGGGTTGTCCTTGCTGGTGTGCAGCCGGTTCAGCGAACGGGCCACACCGTGCGCGGCGAAGAGTTTGCCGAGTCGTTTGCTGGTCATCGCAGCTCGGTTGTCGGAGTGCACGGTGTGCACTTCAGGAAAGCGAGTGAAGATGTCGGCGAACATCGCTGCTGCAAGTTGGCTATTTTCTCGTTCTGCGACGACGAACCCGACGATGGCACGCGAGTACAGATCGATCACCATGTGCAACGCGAAGGTTTGTCCGTAGCACCGGCCAGGCAAAAACGTAATATCCCAGCACAACACCTTCCCAGGGTCGATGGGCCATATCTACTTACCAGCGTCAACTAACTTGGCCCGGCACTACCGCTCGTTAGATGTACAACTAAGGGACGCGAAATTAGTGATATAAATCACTTTCTGGAAAATTTCCTTTCGCATTTCCATGTATGTACATACACTCTATCTCGATTGATGTATGTGCATCAATCGAGATTTCCAAGCCGACACCCGACACCCAAGAGGGTCCCCTTCTAGGCCGAACACGAAGGAGCAATCATGTCCCAGACAGCAACGACTGAGACTATTCCCGCCCGCACTCTCAGTGCGTCGTGGGCGCAGGTCGCAGCGATTGTCACTGCGGTCGACACCACACTAGGTAAGTGGCTGCTTGACAACTACAACATCGGCCTTACTGAGTACCGAGCCGTGCTCCATCTGAGCCGGACATCCGATCGGGAACTGCGGATCACCGAGCTCGCGAACCGGGTCGGCCTTACTCAGAGCTCGGTAACCCGACTGGTCGAACGAATGGAGGCTAAGGGGCTGGCATTCCGGGACACCTGCCCAGATGATGGGCGAGGGGTCTTTGCGGTCATTACCGACGCCGGTCTCAAGGTCGTGACAGAAATCCGCGAGCCATACGAAACGAAGATCTGCGAGCTTCTCAGTGATGCGGCCAAAAAGTACCCGCAGCTGAACCTGGTTGATCTCGACCAGTCATTCCAGGCAATCAGCAAGCTCATCTCCTAAGGGCCCCAGCGTTTCCGGGGTCGACCCACACACCTATACATGTATGTACATACATGCTCTGAACCGAAAGGCCTGATCCATGACCACGAAAATTGATGTTTTTGTCGACTACGTCTGCCCGTTCTGCTTCCTCGTGGAGGGAGCAATCGACGAGCTTAAGCGAGACCGTGACGTCGAGGTAACCATTCGCCCCTTCGAGCTACGCCCTCACCCTGTTCCTACTCTGCGGCCAGAAGATGACTATCTACCGCGGATCTGGAAGGACGCGGTTTACCCGATGGCCGAGCGCCTGAATGTGCCAATCAGCCTCCCAACGATCTCCCCGCAGCCACGCACCGAGAAGGCGTTCATGGTGCTCCAGCTGGCCCAAGAGCGCGGCAAAGCCGACGCGTACTCCGAGGCAATGTTTAAAGCGTTCTTCCAGGAAAACAGGAACATCGGCGATGATGACGTGATCGTTAACGTCGCCACTTCCGTAGGTCTTGATGCGGGCGAGGTTGAAGCCGCTCTGCATAGCGAGGACCGACGGGCCAGGCAGCAAGCCGACCAGGACTATGCAGTCAACACCGTCGGCATCACCTCTGTGCCGGGCTTCGTGGTCGACGGTTACCTTCTGTCCGGAGTCCCCAGCGCTACACGGCTAAAGAAGACCGTCGACGACTTGACCATCAACACTGCCCCCCGCGAGGCTCGCCCATGAACACGACTGCCCCGGAGGCCCTCGTCGAGGTCATGGACCAGGCCGTGGAAAGGTGTGTGGAGCACGTCGAGGCCGGGGGTTTGCCCTTCGTCGGTGTAGTCGTCGACGACTCGGGCGTCATCTCGGATTTCGGAGTCAACCGAGTCCGGGAGACTCGCGATCCAAGTGCTCACGCGGAGATCGTCGCCATGCGTGAAGTCCTCGACGACCGGGAGGATCTATCCGGAACCATACTGCTCGCCACCGGCGAACCTTGCGGGCTGTGTTATCGCTTTGCTCTCGACCACGGCATCGAAGCCGTCTACGTGGCTGTCGACCGTGATGCCGTCGCCAAATGGGGATTCGACTATCGCGCCAGTTATCCCTCGCTGGGCATCACCGATGAGCTCCGGTCTGCCGTCTTCCATAATCTGCCCGCCGAGCGCGGCAATGAGCCGTTCTCCCGATACCTCCAGACACAAAACAAACGTGGACGCTGATCAGCGCTCCTGCACCCCCTTGAAAGGACTCCTACCATGAGTTGGCTCTACCTCGGAATCGCTGTCATCTTCGAAGTCGCGGTCGGTATCTCCGCCGGGAAAGCACAAGGCTTCACCAATTTCTGGTGGAGCGTTGCCACCCTCGTCAGCGGCGGAATCGGCACCTTTTTCCTCAGTCTGGCCCTGCTGACCTTCGACGTCGGTGTCGGCTATGCGCTGTGGACCTCTCTGGCCGGCGTCGGAATTGTCATCCTCGGCGCGATATTCCTCTCCCAGAAGCTGACGTGGAAGAAGCTGCTGGGTATCGGAATCGTCATCACTGGCGTCGTCGGGCTCAACCTCGCCGGCACTGCCTAACACCCCCTCTCGCCCCATCTTCAGAAAGGACTGTATTCATGTCCACCAATGCAACCCGCGGCACTGCCGCCCCAGAAACCACCGAGAAAAACGCCAGACCCTGGCTGGCTCTACTACTCGCCGGAGGATTCGAAGTTGGATACGCTCTAAGCGTCAACGGTAGCGAAGGCTTCACCAACCTCACGTGGTCCCTCGTAGCGATCGTTTTCTTCCTCTTCACTCTGTTCTTCCTGAGCGTCGCTCTGAAGAAGATCGACGTGGGCATCGGCTACGCCGTTTGGGCCGGAATCGGCGCCGTCGGCGCCGCCCTGCTGGGCCCCGTCTTCTTCGATGAGACCCTCACCCTCGTGAAGGGATTCTGGCTGACTGTCATCATCGGCGGTGTCATCTGGCTCAAACTCGCCGACAGCCCGAAACTCGAGGCGAAAAAGAGTGATACCCGGACCGCCATGGCCTCGGAACAGCACCAATAACAACCCGTCGGCCTACCCTCGCCCACTCCGCCGCTGCTGTACTGGATGAAACCAACTTCCAGAACCGGCCCTACGGTTTGGGGAGAACACGAACGCCACAGCCTCAAGCGCTGCCAACGTCTCATCATCGAGTAATTCCCCCGCCGCCAGCACACGCGGCGGCATCGACAAGATCTCCTCGACCTCCTCACGCGACATCTTAGGCTTGATCTTTCGGGCAACCACCGGGGCTTCAACAGCCCCGGGCGACGTCAACGCCGACGGCACCAACTCAGGCAACTGTGAATCGGTCATGAACAAAACCTCCTACGGTTCGTTGTTCACAACCACCCTGGCATTAGGGGGCGCCGTTGGTTCGTACAAAAATGCGACTCGAAGGGGCGCGGACTCATCGGTGCACGGCGCGCCCGGATACCCTGGGGCCATGCCTCACCTCGCAGCCGACCCCATCCTCGTTGTCGCCGACATCCACTTGGGCCGAAAACAGCACGGCGACAAGAAGATCGGCCCGGGCATCGACTGGGCCCTGGGCGCGCTGCGCCGCGGCGCGCAGGAAGGGGCTGGGCACTTTGTGATGCTTGGCGACGTCATCGACCGCTCCCGCTTCACCAGCGCCACCTTCGGCGAGGTCACGCGCTTCTTCGCCCGCGCCCTCGAGCTGTTCGACACCGTCGTGTTTATCGCGGGCAACCACGACGTGCACCACGACCTCACTGGAGTCATTCCGGGTGGGGTGATCGTCGCAAGGCAAGAGCCCCAGACCATCCGAGCGGGCGGGTGGGCGCTGCACACCGCCGCCGTCGAAGTGGACCGCGACCCGCGCCGCTTGGTGCCGTCGTTCCCTTCGCGTATCAGCGGCGCGCCCAACCTCGGACTCCTCCACACCTCCGTCACCGGCGAATACTCCAACAACGCCTGCCTGCCCTGCGACGTCGCGGAGCTCGAGGCGCGCGGCTACGACGCCTGGGCGCTCGGACATGTGCACCAGCGGATCGCGCTGGACGCGGCCGTGCCCGTCGGCTGGGTGGGTATGGGGCGCGGGCTCATCGCCTCGCTTGACGACGCCCACGTGACCCTCCGCGACCTCTGAGCCCGGACCTAGATGTCGTAGTCGCCGCGGGCGGCCGCGATGTCGTGCGCGGACGGGGCCTCGCGGGTCAGCGCGATGAAGTTGCGCAGGACGCGGTCCATCTGGCGCGCCTCGACGAGGAACGCGTCGTGGCCGACGGGCGAGGACAGCTTCGACATCGCGAGCAGGTTGCCTAGGTTGCGGGAGAGGTGTTCCTGCTGGTGGTAGGGGTAGAGAATGTCGGTATCCACGCCCACGATCATGGTGGGCACGGTCGATGAGGCCAGCGCCTTGTTGAGACCGCCGCGCCCGCGGCCCACGTCGTGGCGGTTGAGGGCCTCGGTGAGCGTGACGTAGGACGCAGCGTCGAAACGCTCGGTGAGCTTGCGACCCTGGTGCTCCAGGTACGACTGGACGGCGAAGCGCTCGCCGTCCTCGCGGTAGGCGCCGAGCGGGTTTTCGCCGGGCTGGGCGGAGGTGCCGAAGCGTTCGTCGATCTCCAGCTCGCCCCGGTAGGTGAGGTGGGCCAGACGCCGCGCGGCGGCCAGGCCCGCGTCGGGCGCGCTGCCCGTGCCGTGGTAGTTGCCGCCCTGCCAGTGAGGGTCCTGCGTGATCGAGGTGATCTGTGCCGTCTGGATCCCAATCTGCCACGCGCTCGCGCGCGCGGAGACGGCGATGACCAGCGCGTAGTCCACCTGCTCCGGGTAAAGCAGCGTCCACTCCAGCGCGCGGGCGCCGCCCATCGAGCCGCCCAGGATCGCGTGCACGCGCGAGATACCCAGGGCTTCGAGGAAGCGGTGCTCGGCCAGCACCATGTCGCGGATGGAGACGGCGGGGAAGCGGGAGCCCCACACTCCGGTGCCGCCCGGGTAGGGGGACGCCGGACCCGTCGACCCGTAACAGGAGCCGAGGGCGTTGGTGCAGATCACGCACCACTCGTTGGTGTCCAGCGCCTTGCCGGGGCCGATCGCTTCGCACCACCAGTCGGAGGCGTCCGGGTCTCCGGTCAGCGCGTGCTCGACAAGCAGGATGTTGTTGGTGCCGTTGGGGTCACCGGCCGGCTCGCCCCATCGTCGGTAAGCAATTTGCACCTCGTCGATCTGGGCACCTGCCTCGGTGCGGAGGGTGCCGATGTCGACGGTGGCGAGCTGGCCCTCGGGGGCGAGTGTGAGCATGGGGTCCGCCTAGATCGCCGCGAATCCGCGCTTGAGGTCGTCGATGATGTCGTTGATGTCCTCGATGCCAACCGACAGGCGGACCGTGGCCTGGCTGATGCCGGCGCGCTTGAGCCCCTCCGCATTGGACTGTGAGTGGGTGGTGGAGGCAGGGTGGACCACCAGGGAGCGCACGTCGCCGATGTTGGCCAGATTGGAGTGCAGCTTCAGGGCGTCGATAAACGCCCAGGCCTTGGTGCGATCGTCCGGGTCGCCCGCGACCTCGAAGGAGAGCACGGAGCCGGTGTGGGCAAGGCCGAGCTTGTCCTTGACCGCCTTGTACGGCGAATCCGGCAGGCCCGCGTAGTTGACCTTCGCCACCTTGTCGTGGTTGGCCAGGAACTCGGCGACCGCAGCAGCGTTCTCGTTGTGCTTGTCCACGCGCAGCTGGAGGGTGTCCAGGCCCTGGAGCGCGACCCACGCGTTGAACGGGGAGATCGCCGCCCCGGTGTCGCGCAACAGACCGGCGCGGGCCTTGAGCGCGAAGGCGGGCGCGCCCAGGTCGGCGTACTTCAGGCCGTGGTAGGCCGGGTCCGGGGTGGTGAAGTAGGGGAAGACGTCCTCGCCGTCGCGCTGGACGGTCCAATCGAAGGAGCCGCCGTCGATGATCGCGCCGCCGATGGCCGCGCCGTTGCCCGTGTAGAACTTGGTGGTGGAGACCACGACGACGTCCGCGCCCAGCTCGATCGGGCGCACGAGCGCGGCGGTGGCCATGGTGTTGTCCACGATCAGCGGGACCTGGTTGGTGTGCGCGACCTCGGCGACGGCCGGGATGTCCAGCACGTCCGCGATCGGGTTGCCGAAAGTTTCCGCGTAAAGCGCCTTCGTGTTCGGCTGGATAGCGGATTGCCAGCTGGCCGGGTCGTCCGGGTCATCTACAAAGGTGAACTCGATGCCGAGGCGGGGCAGCGTGACCTCGAAGAGCGTCTCGGTGCCGCCGTAGAGGCGCGGGGAGGTGACGATGTGGTCGCCGGCCGAGGCGAGGTTGAGGATCGCGGCGGTCTCCGCAGCCATGCCGGAGGCGAAGGCGACAGCGGCGACGCCGCCCTCCAGGGAAGCGAGGCGATCCTCCAGCGCCTGCTGCGTTGGGTTGGTCAGGCGAGTGTAAATCGGGCCCGCGTCCGAGAGGTTGAAGCGGTTCTCCGCGTGCTGCGCGTCGTCGAAGACGTAGCTGGTGGTCATGTAAATCGGCTGGTTGCGCGCGCCGGTATCGGAATCGACGGGCTGGCCTGCGTGGATAGAGCGGGTGGCGAAGGCCCACTCGTTGGCGTTGGAGTTGTCGTAGTTGCTCATGGCTCCCGACCGTAACGTGCGGTCGGCCCATTGTGTACCAAGCTGTCTATTTTGCGTGTTAAATGGCTGAATAAAATTGAGGTAGTTTACCCAGCTCGTAGAAGTGTGATGTGCGTTGTAGTGAGCGGGGATGTGATCTGGTTTACATTAGATGGTGTGCCGGACACCGCCTAAGAATTCGATGCTGTAAGGAGACACCACGTGCCAACCCAACCCGCAGACCACGTCCGTGAAGACATCCGACTGCTCGGGCGGGTGCTCGGCCGGGTGATCGCGGAACAGGAGGGACAGGAAGTCTTCGACCTGGTTGAATCCACCCGCCGCACCGCCTTCGACATCGCGCACGGCGACGCCACCCCGGATGACCTGCTCGCCGTGCTCCGCGAGCTGGACATCACGAACGTGAACCTGGTCGCCCGCGCGTTTAGCCACTTCGCGCTGCTGACCAACCTCGTCGAGGACCTGGACGACGAGAAGGTCCCCGCCCCGGTGTCGCTGCGCAACACGTTCGCGCACCTGCACGACAGCGGGGTGGGTGCAGATCGGGTCGCCGAACTGGTCGCCGGCGCGCAGGTCTCGCCGGTGCTCACCGCGCACCCCACCGAGACGCGTCGGCGCACCGTCTTTGACACCCAGACACGCATCAAACGCCTGCTCAGCGAGCTTCACGCCGGTGCGGACCCCGAGGCGATCGAGCGCGAGATGGAGCTGCGCATGACCCTGCTGTGGCAGACCGCCCTCATCCGCATCGCGCGCCCGCGCCTCGAAGACGAGATCGACGTCGGCCTGCGCTACTACAAACTCTCGCTGCTCGAGCAGATCCCGGAGCTCAACCGCGCCATTCAGCAGTTGCTTGCCGACGCCACCGGGACCGTCCCTGCACTCACCCCGGTCCTTCGCCCGGGCTCCTGGATCGGCGGCGACCACGACGGCAACCCGTACGTCAACGCCGAAACGCTCACCTACGCCACCCGCCAGGCCGCCGACACAGCGCTGGCGCACTACCTGGACGAGCTGGCCGACCTGGAGCGCGAGCTTTCCCTGTCGGACCGCTATTCCACCTGCTCCGCAGAGCTTTCCCAGCTCGCCGACGCCGCCAACAACACCGCCGAGTCCCGCGTGGACGAGCCCTACCGCCGCGCCGTGTACGGGATCCGGCACCGCGTTGCGGCAACGCGCGCGGCGTTGGCGGGGGAGCAGGTGGGCGTCGACAAGCATGCGCCCTACGCTGACCCGAGCGAACTGCTCGCCGACCTGGACTGCATCGACGACTCGCTGCGCGCGCACGGCGGCGCGATTATCGCCGATGACCGGCTCGCGCGCCTGCGCTCGGCCGTGACCACCTTCGGCTTCCACCTGTACACGCTCGACTTGCGACAGAATTCCGAGTCCTTCGAGGCGGTCGTGGCGGAGGTGCTCGCGGCAGCCGGTGTCTGCGAAAACTACGTGGAGCTCGTGGAGGAGGACCGAGTGGAGGTGCTCGTCGAAGAGCTGCGCACACCGCGACCATTGCTGCGCGCCGAGGCGCAGCTTAGCGACGCCACGCGCAAGGAAATGGGCATCCTCACCGCAGCAGCACGCGCCGTCCGCGACCTGGGGCAAGGCACGATCGCGCAGTGCATCATCGCCATGACCGGGGCCGTCTCCGACATCCTCGAACCCATGGTGCTGCTCAAAGAGGTCGGGCTCGACGCGGTCAACGTTGTGCCGCTGTTTGAAACGATCGACGACCTCGCGCACGGCGCGCGCATCCTCGAAGACCTCTGGTCACTCCCGTTCTACCGCGACTACCTGCGCGCCCGCGGCGACGTCCAGGAAGTCATGCTCGGCTACTCCGACTCCAACAAGGACGGCGGCTACCTGCAAGCTAACTGGGCGCTGTACGACGCCGAACTCGCCCTCGTCGAACTTTGCAACCGCCACGGCATCCGCCTTCGGCTCGCACACGGCCGCGGCGGGGCAGTCGGCCGCGGCGGCGGGCCCACCTACGACGCCATCCTCGCCCAACCCAAGGGCGCCGTCGACGGCTCCATCCGCATCACCGAGCAGGGCGAGATCATCTCCGCCAAGTACGGCTCGCCCGAGACCGCCCGCCGCCACCTCGAGGCCTTCGTCGCCGGCGCCCTCGAGGCCTCCCTGCTGGACACGGAACTGATCGCCGACCCGACCCGCGCCTACGACATCATGCGCACGCTTGCCGCCTACTCCGGCGAAAAGTACAACGAACTCATCGGCGACCCCGGCTTCATCGACTACTTCACCCAGTCCACCCCGCTCCACGAGATCGGCGAGCTCAACCTCGGCTCCCGCCCCGCCTCGCGCAAACAAACCACTGCGATCTCCGATCTTCGCGCTATCCCGTGGGTCCTGTCCTGGGCGCAGTCGCGTACCAACGTGCCCGGCTGGTTCGGCGTCGGCACCGCGGTCGAACGCTGGGCAGGCGAAAGCGAAGAGCGTTGGGAGGACCTGCGCGAGCTCTACCGCGACTGGCCGTTCTTCCGCTCCGTGCTGGCAAACATGGCGCAGGTGATGGCGAAAGCGGAGATGTCGCTGGCTCGCCTCTACGCCGACCTGGTCGAAGACGCTGATGTCGCCGAGCGGATTTTCGGGCTCATCTCCGACGAATTCGAGCGCACTCGCCAGGTGTACTTCCGCATCACCGGGCACACGGACCTGGTTGCCGAGAACCAGCGGCAGGCCCGCTCGCTCAAGCGCCGCTACCCCTACCTACTGCCGCTCAACGCCGTCCAGCTCGAGCTGCTTCGCCGCTACCGCGCCGGCGACGAAACCTTCCTCGTCTCCAAGACCATCCAGGTCACCATGAACGGGCTCGCCACAGCGCTGCGCAACGCGGGGTAGGTTTCCGCGGAGTGAGGGAACCTGGACCTGGTTTTCTTCGTCAAACTAGGTATGGGGATTGACAGGGAAAACCAGGTCGAACTGCGGCGGTGGGAAGCACGGAAGGGGGAGCTGCGGCGGGGGATCGTCGATAAGCGCGCGCTGTCGCGGGAGGCACTCGTGTATCTCGCTGAGCACTATTTGGCGCTGAGCTCAGTGATCTACTACCCGCGTAGCGCGTGGGAGGAGTTGCGATACCATGAGCGGCAATGGCTGCGCGTCGAAGCCGCTGGCAGGACAAGTAACAGCGCGATCCTAGTTGGACGTTCGGCTGCGCGGATGCACGGTATGTGGGTCATTAGCACGTCAGCGGAACACATTGAGCTCGCCTTGCCATCCGGGGGTGTCTCTACCAACAGAGATCGTAGTCAGGGCCTGGTGTTTCGTCGATCGAAACTGCTCCCGATGGACATTGGCGACGTTGACGGGCACCGACTGACAACCGGTTTCCGCACTTTCGCTGACATCGCCCGCTACCACGGATTCGTCGAGGGACTCGTGGCGGCCGACTACCTACTCCGGAGAGGGTTCGATCTGGAGATGCTGCATACACATGCTGCCTTGCTCGGAAGAGCCAAGGGAATTGGCACGGTGAGAAAATGTTTGGACCACGCGGTAGCCAACTCCGATTCACCGTACGAATCCCTCGCGCGTGGGCTGCTCATCCAAGCAGGAATTGGTCCGGTGACAACGCAGTATGAGGTGGCTGGGCGGTATGCCGATCTGTGCATCGATGGCTGGCTGCTCATCGAGATCGATGGTGAGGTGAAATACCAAGGCCCAGACGCAGAACAGGTGAGGCAGAAGGAATTTCGCCGGCAAAAGCGGATAGCGAACCAGGGGTATGTGTTCCTGCGGTACTCGCCGGGCTTCCTGCGCAGAAATCCGGAGACGTTTGTGCAAGAAGTGCGCGACACTCTGGTGGGGCAGCAGAAAGCGGTGCGGCGGAGGCTACGTTGATGCGGCTGACACGAAAGCTAAAACGTAGCGGGAGAAGCGTAGCCCCTAAAACGTAGCCTTTCGAGTAAACGGAAAAACTTTGGCCAACTCAAACATGATTTACTCGAAAGGCTACGTTCTAGAGGCTACGCATTAGGGGCTACGCTTCTGAGGCTACGTAGTGCGACATCGACAGGCCAGGTCAAGAGCCACAAACCAAAACCCCGGCCGCCACGAAAACGCAGCAACCGGGGCCTAGACAGTGAAGACCTAACGCTTACTTCTTCAGCGCGTCGATGATCTTGTTAAACGTTTCGGACGGACGCATGACCGCAGTGGTCGTTGCCTCGTCCGGCCAGTAGTAGCCGCCGAGGTCAGCGGCGTTGCCCTGTGCGGCGAGCAGCTCGGAGTCGATCTGCTCGGCGTTGTCGCGCAGGTCCTTGGCGATCGGTTCGAACGCGGAGGCCAGCTCGGCGTCATCGGTCTGGGCTGCCAGTGCCTCGGCCCAGAACAGGGACAGCCAGAAGTGGGAACCGCGGTCGTCGATCTCGTTGACCTTGCGGGAGGGGGACTTGCCTTCGTCGAGAAGCTTTTCGGTGGCCTTGTCCAGCGCGGCGGCCAGGACGCCGGCGCGTTCGTTGCCGTTGGTGTTTTTCTCGTGGCGGAAGGACTCGGCCAGTGCGAGGTACTCGCCGAGAGAGTCCCAGCGCAGGTGGTTTTCTTCCTGGACCTGCTGGACGTGCTTCGGGGCGGAGCCGCCGGCACCGGTCTCGAACAGGCCGCCGCCTGCCATCAGCGGGACGACGGAGAGCATTTTCGCGGAGGTGCCCAGCTCCAGGATGGGGAAGAGGTCTGTGTTGTAGTCACGCAGTACGTTGCCGGTGACGGAGATGGTGTCCTCGCCGCGGCGGATGCGCTCGATGGAGGTCTTGGTGGCCTCGACCGGGGACTGGATGGAGATGTCCAGGCCTTCGGTGTCGTGGTCGGCCAGGTATTTGTTCACCAGGTCGATGAGGTTGCGGTCGTGTGCGCGCTCCTCGTCGAGCCAGAAGATGGTCTTCATGCCGGACAGGCGGGCGCGGTTGACGGCGAGCTTGACCCAGTCCTGGATTGGGGCGTCCTTGGTCTGGGTGGCGCGCCAGATGTCGCCGGCCTGGACGTCGTGCTCGATGAGTACGTCGCCTGCGGAGTTGACCACCTGGACGGTGCCGTCGGCCGGGATCTTGAAGGTCTTGTCGTGGGAGCCGTACTCCTCGGCCTTCTGTGCCATGAGTCCGACGTTCGGGACGGTACCCATGGTGGTCGGGTCGTAGGCGCCGTTGGCGCGGCAGTCCTCGATCACGGCCTGGTACACACCGGCATAGGAGGAGTCCGGGATGACGGCCAGGGTGTCCTGCTCCTGGTCGTCGGCGTTCCACATGTGGCCGGAGGTGCGGATCATGGCCGGCATGGAGGCGTCGATGATCACGTCAGACGGCACGTGCAGGTTGGTGATGCCCTTGTGGGAGTTCACCATGGCCAGCGACGGGCCGTCGACAAGCTGCTGCTCGAACGCCTTGCGGATCTCCTCGCCGTTCTCCAGCTCGGACAGGCCGTCGAGAATTGCGCCGAGGCCGTTCTCGCCGTTCAGGCCGGCCTCGAGCAGCTCGGCACCGTACTTGTCAAAGACGGGCTTGAAGTATGCGCGCACGACGTGGCCGAAGATGATCGGGTCGGAGACCTTCATCATGGTGGCCTTGAGGTGTGCGGAGAAGAGCACGCCCTCTTCCTTGGCGCGCTTGACGGCCTCGAGCAGGAATGCGTCGAGCGCAGCGGCGGACATGTAGGTCGCGTCGATGACCTCGCCTGCCTGGACCTTCAGGCCCTCCTTGAGCACGGTGCCGTCGGCCATCTTGATGGTGAGGGTGTCCTCGGCCGGGATAATGACGGACTTCTCGTTGTGGCGGAAGTCGCCGGCATCCATGGTGGCGACGTTGGTCTTGGAGTCCTTCGACCACTCGCCCATGGAGTGCGGGTGCTTCTTGGTGTAGTTCTTCACAGCTTCCGGCGCGCGGCGATCGGAGTTGCCTTCGCGCAGCACCGGGTTCACAGCGGAGCCCTTGACGGCGTCGTACTTCTCCTGCGCCTCCTCGTACTCCGGCAGGTCAAAGCCGGCGGCCTGCAGCTCGGCGATAGCCTTCTTCAGCTGCACCAGAGATGCGGAGATGTTCGGCAGCTTAATAATGTTCGCCTCGGGCGTCTTGGCCAGCTGGCCGAGCTGCGCCAATGCGTCGTCAAGCTTCTGCTCATCGGTGAGGCGCTCCGGGAACTGCGAGATAATGCGGCCGGCGAGCGAGATGTCGGCGGTATCCACATCGATCCCTGCCTGGGAAGCGAACGCCTCCACGATCGGCTTGAGCGAGTAGGTCGCCAGCAGGGGCGCCTCGTCGGTGCGGGTCCAGATGATCTTAGCCATTGTGCTCCTCATATTTCTGGTTGGCAGTGTTCAACCTCTCAGCGTACAGCGTTTACATACCGCTTGTCCTGTAAAAGGTAGTCTCGGGGGCATGAGTCTCACTATCGCTTCTGTGAATGTCAACGGGATTCGGGCCGCGACGAAGGTCCGCAACGAGGACAACCTGGGCATGCTCGAATGGCTGCAGCACACCAGCGCCGACGTGGTACTGATGCAGGAAGTCCGCGCGACGGAGGAGCAGGCGCACGCGGCGCTTGCCCCCGCCCTCGAAGAGGGTTGGCAGCTGGTAGTTGCGCCCGCTGAGGCGAAGGGGAGGGCCGGGGTTGGCATTTTGTCGAAGCACTCGCTTATCGACGTCCACACGGGCATCCCCGGATTCGAAACCGCCGGCAGGTTCCTGGCGGGGACCCTGCCGTGCGGGACGCGCGTCGCCTCCCTCTACCTGCCGTCGGGCGCGGCGGAGACCGCGAAGCAAGATGAGAAGTACGAGTTCCTCGACCAGTTCGAGCCTCTGCTTGCGCAGTGGGCCGCGCAGTACCCGCAGATGGTGATCGGCGGCGACTGGAACATCTGCCACCGCCGCGAGGACCTGAAAAATTGGAAGACGAACCGCAAGAAGTCCGGCTTCCTGCCGTCGGAGCGCGCGTTTATGGACTCAGTGTTCGGCGCATTCCCCGACGATGAGGCGCAGGATATAGAGGACAAGGCGAACGCGGGCTGGGCCGGCGCGGTCGACTACGGCCCCGAGGGTGCGGCGCCTCGCACGGCCACGGCGGAGCCAGCGTGGTTCGACGTGGCCCGTCGCCTGTCGCCGGAAGCTGCGCCGTATACGTGGTGGACCTACCGCGGCCAGGCGTTTAACAACGACGCCGGGTGGCGCATCGACTACCAAGCCGCTACCGCCGACATGCTCGCGCGGGCGCGGCGCAGTTGGGTGGAAAAGGCCGACGCGGTGGAGCTGCGCTGGTCGGACCACTCTCCGCTTCTGGTGGAGTACGCCGATGCGTCTGAGGTCGCGGAGGGCTGAGCATGATCGCTTCCTATGTTGCCAACTTCAGTACCGCGAACCTGGTCTCCATCCTCTACGTCATCGGCATCGTGGCCGAGGCGATGACGGCGGCGGTGGCGGCGGGCCGGATGCGCATGGACCTGTTCGGCGTGATCACGCTCGGCGCGCTGACCGCGCTGGGCGGCGGCACGGTGCGCGACGTGCTGCTCGGCACGTACCCGCTGACCTGGGTGGAGCAGCCGCTGTACCTGGTCACTGTGATCGTCGCGGCGGCGGTGACGGTGCGGGTGAGCTGGTTGCTCGTGCGGCTGCGGCGCAGCTTCCTCGTCGCCGATGCGATCGGCCTGGCGGCGTTCGCCGTGCTGGGTATCCAAACTGCGGTGGAGAACGGGCACGGCTTCATCATCGCGTGCGTTGCGGCGGTGACCACGGGCGTGTCGGGCGGTGTGCTTCGCGACGTCCTCTCCGACCGCGTCCCGCTCGTCTTCCACAAGGAGATGTACGCCTCGGCTGCCGTCATCGGTGTTGTGGTGTGGTGGGTCCTGTCCTGGCTGGGCGTCCACGAGTGGGCGGTCATCCTCGTGACGCTCGTCGCGGTGCTCGGGGTGCGCCTGTTCTCGCTCAAGCGGGGCTGGAGCCTGCCGGTCTACGAGTACGACGAGGAGGCCGCCGCGGCGTACGACCCGCGATACGCCCTGACCACCTTCATGTATCACCGCGCCCGCCACATTCCGGGTGCACGCACCGCGTACCGGGGGTTGAAGAAGATGAAGCTGCCGCCCAGGAGCGAACGGAAGCGCGCCGACGGCGAGCGATCCTGACATCGCGTACCCCCGCCCCCCGGATTCGGAGACGCGGGGGATTTTTGGGGCAACAACTGAACACTGTTCAGCGGATGCGGTAGCCTTTTGTCAGTCATTACATTGAGAACGGAGTTTAACCAATGTCACACGCACCTATTCTTGATATTGCACGCGAAAAGGCCCTGGAGAAGGGCGAGGGCCTGAACCAGGGGGAGATCCTGCAGGTCCTCCAGGTTCCTGACGAGGACCTCCAGGAGCTGCTGGAGATCGCGCACGAGACCCGCATCAAGCACTGCGGCGTCGACGTGTCGCTCGAGGGCATCATCTCCCTGAAAACCGGTGGCTGCCCCGAGGACTGCCATTTCTGCTCCCAGTCTGGCCTGTTCGAGTCCCCGGTCCGCGCCGTGACCCTGGACATCAACGAGCTCGTCGAGGCTGCCAAGCAGTCCGAGAAGATGGGCGCGGCCGAGTTCTGCATCGTCGCCGCCGTGAAGGGGCCGACCCAGCAGCTGCTTGATCAGGTTGCCGCCGCGGTCAAGGCCATCCAGGACGAGGTGGACATCTCCATCTCCGCATCCCTGGGCATCCTCACCCAGGACCAGGCGCGCCAGCTCAAGGAGATGGGCGTGTCGCGCTACAACCACAACTTTGAGACCGCGAAGTCCTACTTCCCCAACGTGGTGACCACCCACACTTGGGAGGAGCGCAAAAACACGCTCGAGTACGTGCTGGCCGAGGGCATGGAGACCTGCTGCGGCGGCATCATCGGCCTGGGCGAGTCCCTGGAGCAGCGCGCTGAGTTTGCCACCCAGCTCGCCGAGATCCAGCCGCACGAGGTCCCGATGAACTTCCTCGATCCGCGCCCGGGCACCCCGTTTGAGGACCGCCCGCTGGTTCCGCAGGGCGAGGCGCTGCGCGCCGTCGCGGCGTTCCGCCTGGCCATGCCGACTGCCCAGCTGCGCTTCGCCGGCGGCACCGAGCTCGCGCTCGGCGACGACGGCACCGAGGCCGGCCTCCTCGGCGGCGCCAACGCCATCATCGGCGGCAACTACCTGACCACCCTGGGCCGCCCGATCGAGCAGGACCGCGAGGCCGTCGACCGCGTGCTTGACCTGGGTATCACCCCGGTCGGCCAGAAGATGAAGTCCGGCCACGGCGCGGTCTACGACACCATCAAGGCCCTCTAATGCGCGTTCCCGACAGCACTGAGCTCGCCGACGCTGTCCTGTCCGGCGAGATTCAGCTGCCCGTGAACCCGAACCGCCCCTATGACGCGCCGCGCATCTGCCCGGTGTGCGAGCGCCGCATGGTGGTAAAGATCAGCCCGTTCGGCTGGGAGGCGTGCTGTTCCCGCCACGGCATCCTGCGCTCGGAGTGGCTAGAGCGGTAGCGGAGGTGCGAGTGGTTGCTAGGGCACGAAGCGCTTTGTGCTACGAAACGCTATCGCGCTGACGGCGAGTGTGACCAGGCATGCGGCACTCATGCCACTGACTGCGGCGGTGTACCACTCACCTATATGGGATTCAATAGTCCAGCACAGTGTCACCGCGATGAGGAAGGTGGAGAAAGCGGTGATGAGGCCGCGCCCGGTGCCGTAGGAGGCGTAGACCAAACCGAGCGCAACCCCCACGATGGCAGCCACGAAGAAGAACGCGATGTGGAGCAGCATCGTCAGGGTCATAGATGTGGTGTCTTGCCCGGCGTTCGCCAGGATGTAGGGGTCACCGTTAGTGTCCACCCAGGGCACGTCTGCGCCGTTGGTGAAGAGGAACAGGTCATAGGCCTGGTAGTACGGGCTCTTGAACTGGTTGTAGATCGAGGATGCCGCGGTGGACACTCCAAGTATCACCGCCGCAATGACGGCGGTGATTGTTGCAGAGTTCATCCACGCGGAAAAGCTCGCGCCGAGCTGGTTTAACGCGCTCCACTGCGTGCCAGCGTGGATAAATAGGGCGGTCAGGGCGAAGCCTCCGAAGATGGTCCAGAGGGAACCATCTCCCCCGTAGAAACGGCCCAGAGGGGCCAGGATCAGTAATACGGCCAACGCCACCAGGTAGGACAGCGGCTTGAAGGGGCTGAGGAAGAGTTTCATCGTGCGGGCCTTTCTGTCGCAAGGAGGTCGATGAGTTCGGCATCGTCCGGGTATTCGATGGGCAGGTGGACATTGTTCTCACTGATGGGTTCAGTGAAAGTGGCGCGTGTCGTCGGCCCGAGGCTCGCCGTCTCGGCGACGGGGAAGCGAGCGATAAGTTCTTTGATCTCGGCGGTGGGGCCGGTGACCGTCGGAAAACGCAGGCGGGCGTCGTCGAGTGGGACAGGGCGCGAGACCTCGTTTTCGAATGTCTGCATGACATGGGTGGCCAAACCGGCGAAGTCCTCGGCGCGATGCGACGCCATCACCACGCTGCGCTGCGGGTTCTCCGCGATGTAGTCAATCAGCCGCTGGCGGACCTGTTTGCGGGTGGTGGTGTCGATGCCGTCAAACGGCTCGTCGAGGAGTAGCAGGTCCTTGCCGATGGCTAGGGCTACCTCGATGGTGAGGAGGCGGCGCTGCCCAACGGAGAGGTCCCTGATGCGGGTGTTGGGGAAGTCGAGCTCTACATGTGGGTGGATGGCCGCGACCGCGCGCAGGTGGCCGTCCACGGTCGTGCCCGCAAACTTCGCGTCCGCACCAGCCGGGACAAACGCGGCGTGCGGGCCCATGAGCGTGTGTAGGAAGTGGGTTTTGCCGGCGGCGTTTGGGCCGACCAGCGCGTAGAAGCCGGGGTTCATTGGGTGCGCTCCTTTTCAATCATTGCGGCAAGCTCCTCGGTGGTGATGCCGAGCTGGTTGGCCTCATGGACAAGCGGTTGGACAAAGTCGCGGGCAAATGCCTCACGACGCGTACCTAATACCTGGTCACGCGCACTCTCTAGAACAAACATGCCGAGCCCGCGACGCTTTTCCAGCAGGCCCTCGTCGAATAGTTCGGTGAGCGCCTTGGCGGAGGTTGTTGGGTTGACGGAGTGATAGGCGGACAACTCGTTGGTGGACGGCACCCGGTCGCCGGGAGCGAGGGTGCCAGCGCCGATGAGGTCACGTAACTCATCGGCAATCTGTTGGTATATGGGTTTACCACTCATGTGGGTAACCATAGAACCGGCAAGGCTGGCGTGTCAACCCCCAAATTTTCCAACGCGCCGGGTATGGCAGGTTAGATCGCGAAAGCTGCTTGTCAGCGCTGATTTCTAGCAGTGCTGCATCCCTGTACTACTGGTCGGGTCGAGCAAGTGGTAGGCGAAATCTGAAATACCTACCGCAACTACCGCCACACCTGGGGGCATGGAAGGAGCCGGTGGCGAGGGTGTCGCCGGTATGGGTGAGGCGGTCGACGTGACGCGAGAGATCGTGGGCGACGGTGGTGGCGTCGTAACTGCTGCGTGCAGCCCATTGACCTGCGACATCAGGGGCGCATTCGGGGGAGAACTGCACCGAAACGATGGGGTCGAGCCACATTGCCTGGATAGGGCAGTGAGCACTCGAACCGAGTAGTTGCGCGCCGGGCGGGAGTGACACTACTGCGTCGTGGTGGGATTCGACGACAACCGGCTCGAGAATGAGGGGAGAGGAGAGGGTCTGTGCGACCGGCTTCGGTCAGCGACAGCCGTACGGTGCCCTTTTTGTTCTGGTTGGCCAGGCCAACGGAGACATCGCCGCCGAAGCAGTCGGCGATGATCTGGTGGCCGAAGCGCTGGAGCGGGCTGATCGGGACGAGCTGGAGGACAGTGATACGCACGTTGAGGAATCAAACGAGACGATGTGACGCATTTCAGCAGTGACGCGGATCTGCCGTTGCCCTCGCGTTCTCTTGAGGGTCAGCTTCTCGAATGAAGTCTAGCCGCGGTGCGGATGTTCTCCCTTGGTATCCTGAACTGTCTCAGGGCGGTTACTTACAGTCATCGCTGCTCTTTTCGTGGGCTTCATCGTAGCGATAAAGAACCCCGGGTTCCCTCGATTACGTATCGGGTTAATATGTGGTGTATGAAACGCGTCCTTTCCGGAATCCAGCCCACCGCCGACTCCTATCACTTGGGGAATTACCTCGGTGCGCTGAAGCAGTGGATTGATCTGCAGGATGACTATGAGGCCTTCTACTTCATCCCGGACCTGCATGCGATCACGGTGGAGCAGGATCCGGAGGAGCTGCGCCAGCGCACGATCGCCGGCTGTGCACAGCTGATCGCGCTGGGCATCGACCCGGAGAAGTCCACGCTGTTCGTGCAGTCGCACGTGCCGGAGCACGCGGAGCTGACCTGGGTGCTGCAGTGTCTGACCGGCTTTGGCGAGGCCAGCCGCATGACCCAGTTCAAGGACAAGAGCCAGAAGCAGGGGCAGGACCGCACCTCGGTGGGCCTGTTTACTTATCCCGTCTTGATGGCCGCGGACATCCTGCTGTACTCCCCGCAGCTCGTGCCAGTGGGTGAGGACCAGCGCCAGCACTTGGAGCTGACCCGCAACCTGGCGGAGCGCTTTAACGCGAAGCGCGGCGAGACCTTCGTGGTGCCGGAGGGCTTCATCCCGGAGGGTGCCGCGAAGATTTACGACCTGCAGGATCCTACGTCCAAGATGAGCAAGTCGGGCCAGAACCCGAAGGGCCTGATTAACCTGCTGGACGCGCCGAAGACGTCGGCAAAGCGCATCCGCTCGGCCGTGACCGACGCGGACGGCGTCATCGCCTACGACAAGGAGAACAAGCCGGGCGTGTCCAACCTGCTGGTGATCCAGTCGGCGCTGACGGGCAAGTCCATCGATGACCTGGTCGCCGGCTATGAGGGCCAGGGGTACGGCGCGCTGAAGGTGGATACGGCCGATGCGCTCGAGGCGTTCACCACGCCGCTGCGCGCTCGCTACGACGAGCTCATGTCGGATCAGGCGGAGCTCGAGGCCATCCTCGCCCGCGGTGCGGCCCGGGCCCGCGAGGTCGCCGCGCCGCTGCTCGCCGATGTCTACGAGAAGACGGGTTTTCTCAAGCGCGCCTAGCACCACACGGGGCATCAAGTATCGACGCCCCAACGCTTCCTCTACGATTGTGGTGCTGACAACAGTCCACTGAGTGAGGAAGGATTGCCGCATGGCAACATCGACGTCGCCGTCCAAGGCGTACACCGACGAGCACGGCATTGAGCGTGCCACGAAGCAGCAGCAGGACGGCGCCATGGACGAGGTGCAGAAGAAGGCCCCCGCCGTTGGCCACCTGATGCGCATGAACGAACGCTTCGGCGCCCAGGGCGGCAACCACTACGCTGCGGGCATCACGTACTTTTCCGTGCTCTCGCTCTTTCCGCTTTTGATGCTGGTTTTCGCCGGCCTCGGTTTCTTCCTCAACGCCCGCCCGGACCTCATGCAGGACATCCAGAACCAGGTCAGCGAGAGCCTGGAGGGCGACATGGGCAGCATGGTCAATGACCTCATCCAGTCCGCGATTGATCAGCGCGGCGCGGTCGCCGGCATCGGCCTGCTCACCACCCTGTGGTCCGGGCTCGGTTGGATGAACAACCTGCGCGTCGGTGTGTCCGCGATGTGGAACCTGGACGCCAACGAGGGCGGCGGCTTCGTGTCGAAGAAGCTTTGGGACCTCGTTGGCCTGATCGGCCTGATTGTGCTGTTCGTCGTCGCGTTCGCCGTCACCGCGCTCGGTGTCTCGGGCTGGACGGACCAACTGCTCGAGTACGTCGGCCTGGACCAGGTCCCGGGCGCGCGCGTGCTGGTGTGGGTCGTCGGGCTGCTCGTGGGCATCCTGGCGAACTTCCTCGTCATGCTGTGGGTCGTGATGTTCCTGCCGCGCACGAAGGTGCCGGTGAAGTCCGGCGTGCAGGGCGCGCTGCTCGGCGCGATCGTCTTCGAGGTGATCAAGCAGTTCGCCGGCCTCATCATCGGCGCGATGACCGGCAACCCGGCGGGCGCCATCTTCGGCCCGCTGATCTCCCTGATGGTTGTGCTCTACCTGATCTGGCGCGTCGTCCTGTACGTGTCCGCGTGGACCGCGACGACCCAGGAGAGCCTGAAGCGTGCGCCCGCGGAGGTGCCGGAGCCCGCCGTGATCAACGTCCGCTCCGGCGCCGCCCGCCAGAATTCCAACACCGGCAAGGCGCTCGGTGTCGGTGCGGCTATCGGCGCCGTCGGTGTCGGGGTGGTGTCCCTCTTGACCCGAGGCTAAGCACCAGCGCCACCAGCGCCAGCACGGCCACGCCGGCGACGATCCCGATGGACTTCCACGGGGTGGTCGCCGGCGCTTTTTGCGCATCAGTGCTTGTCGACGCCCCCTCGTCCGGACCCGGAGCGAGGGGAGTGGTGGAGGGGGCGGTGGCGTCGTCAAGCGATGCGACGCCCTGGCCCGCGGCGACGGGGTAGGCGGCGGCGAGGAGCTCCTGGGCCTGGCCCCACGCGCGGTGCTCGCCGACGGTGGTGTCCAGGAGCACCGCGACGAGGCGGCGGCCGTCGTGGTGCACGCCGCCGACGAAGGTGTGGTTGGCGTCGTCGGTGTAGCCGGTCTTGCCGCCGATGCCCTCGGGGTCGTTGAGGTAGAGCTGGTTGTCGTTCCAGAGCTGGAAGCCGGGCAGGTCGTCGAAGCCGGGGAACTCGTAGGAATCCGTGTCCACGATGCTGGCAAAGGTCTGGTTCTGGAACGCGGCGCGGTAGGCCAGCGACAGGTCCCAGGCGGAGGTGGACATGCCGGGGGCGTCGAGCCCGGAGTAGGACGCGACGTAGGTATCGCGCATGCCGAGGTCCTGGGCGAGCGCGTTGACCTTGCGCAGCGCCGCGTCGTCGCCGCCGATCGCCTGGGCGAGGGCGTGGGCGGTATCGTTGCCAGACGCCATGAGCAGGCCGTGCAGGAGGTCGTCGACGGTGTAGGTGCCGCCCGCCCCGATGCCGGCGCGCGAGCCCTCCTGGTTCGCGGACGCTTCCGAGACCGGGACCTGTTGGTCCAGCGGGAGCTCGTTGATCACCACGAGCGCGAGCAGGACCTTGATAATCGAGGCCGGCCGGTACCGCCCGTGCGGGTCCTTCATCGCGATGACCTCGCCGGAGTCGGCGTCGAACACGGCCCAGGCGGAGGCGTACACGTCGCGCGGCACCGCATAGCCGGGCGGGACGATCACGCCGCAGGGGCCGTCGTAGACCCGCGGCGGCGGCGTCGGCGTGGGCTGGCCCGGCGCGAGCCGCTCGGAAGTGGACATCGCTGCCGACGGCTGCTGCGCGTTCGGGCAGCTATCGGTGTCCGGGGCGCGGTCGCGCACCGGTGGGACCCAGTTGCCAAACTCGTCAAAGTGGCCGGGGCCTGGGGTGAGCGCAGTCGTGGACGTCTCCTGCGCGACCGCCAGGTTCGGGGCGGCAGGCACCGCGATGGCTATCGACGCCACCGCCACGGCAGCGACACTTCTCCGTTGCACAAACACATCGCATGATCGTACGCGCTGCCGGCTATAGGCCCGCGGAGGAACGCGCGTGGGCGGCGCTACTCGTCGTTCTGGGCGTAGCGGGCGGCGAGGCGCTCGATGAGCTCGTCGGTGAGCTTGTCATCAGCGAGGATCGTATCGAGCATGTCATTGTGCATTGCGATCGTGTCGGCGTCGGCGACGCGGCGGTCCTCGGGGGCTGGGTCGTCGTCGTACGAGTCGCCGGCGAGGTCCACGCCCAGGCCGTCGAGGAGGCTCTCGGGTTCGGCGGGCTCAGTGGCGTCGCGAGGCGATTGCTCGGCCTTGTCCAGCATCGTCGGGTCGATGGCGGAGAATTCGTGGGTGAACTCCTGCAGGAAATCGTCCGCCTCCGTCTGCGCGGTGGCGCGGCGCTTGCCCTTGCGCACCTCGCTTTCGATGCGGCGCTGCAGCGCCTTCTCCATCTGGCGGTGGCGCCACGAGCGCACGCGGGTCGGCTCCAGTTCGCGGGCGACGGCGCGCGAGCGGTGCTCCGCCTTCTTGGCCAGGTGCGCCACCTGTACCGCGGTCTCATTCACCGGGGCGTACTCCGGGTTGGTGGACACGCGCCAGTTCCCCCAGTAGCCGGCGAGGAACAGCGCGAAGCTGACGACCGGCCCCAGCACCATGCCCACGGCGAGGAACCCGGTCGCGTTGCCCAGCAGCATGATCAGCGCGCAGGCGACCGCCGGGATGACCGTCGGCTGGTTGTCGCCGAAAATGGACGGCTCGCGCCCGGTGACCACGTCGCGGATCATGCCGCCGCCCGTCGCCGTGAACACACCCATCATGATCGTGGGCAGGATGGGCAGGCCGTACGTGATCGCCTTGCCCACGCCCGTGGCGGCCCACAGCGCCGAGACGAACGCGTCGCCGTGGCTTTGTAAGAGCTCCCAGGCCTTGCCCTTGAAGTAGGTGAAGCGGGCGATGAGCGCGCCCGTGAACGCCAAGATGAGGTACTCAGGTTGGTTCATGGCGGCGACGGTGCCCTGGTTGATCAGGACGTCGCGAAGCATGCCCCCGCCGAGGGCAGACAGCATGGCGATGAAGAAGAAACCGATGATGTCGTAGCCGCGGTGGCGGGCCAGGGTTCCGCCGATGATGCCCATGAGCAGCACACCGGAGACGTCGAACCAACGGTAGATAGTGGTGATAAGGGGATCGACCTGATCGGGGGTCATGGCGTGGGATGCCTGAAGCTTTCTAGAACTTGGAGAAGCGCTTGATCAGCTGGTTTTCCATCTCGGTCCAGGATTCCGCCTTATCCGTAAACGGCGCGGACGGCACGTAGCCGGCGGCCTCGGTGGAACCGAGCATATAGGCCAGGTAGTCCTGGAAGCGCGGGTTGGCCAGCAGGAAGGAATTGAGGGAGTCGTCCTTGGCCCAGTCGGCGGCGTCGGCAAGCAGCTCGTATGCCTTCGCCATCTGCTGGGTGTCCACGGTGTCGACCCCCTTCGCGATGTCCTGCGCAAGCCCGTTGAACGAGTAGGAGTTGTCCGGGTGGACCTCCACCTTCAGGTCGCCAGCGTTGGCGGCGTTGACCAGGTCCGGCCAGGTGGACAGGGAGGCCAGGTCGTGCTCGTCGTTCTGTAGGATCCAGCGACCGAGGTGCTTCGTGGACGGGAACGTCATGATCTCGCCGTACTTACCCATGAACACCGGGGCCGAGCCGAGGTAGGTGCGCAGGGTGTACACGCTCTTGCCTTGGATGGAGATCTTGACCGGGTCGATGCCGGCGTTGGCCCACACCGTGGCGTCGTACGGGTCCGCCGCGGCCGCCTGCTCCTTCGCCGCCGCCTCCTCGCGCTCCTTGTTCGCGGCGCGCGTCGCCTGGGCGGACTCGATCGCTGCAGTCGCATTATCGACGGCCACAGCATCCAGCTCATCCGCCGACACCAAGCGCACAGCGCCATCGAGCGACTCCACGACCTCCTTCCAGTTCGCCAGGATGACGTGGCCGAGCCCGGTCCACTCGTCCATGCCGTTCTCGCCCGCGTAGTGGTCGGCGCCGCGCGCCACGTTGCCCAGCACCGAGTGCGAGGCGAAGAAGATCTGCGCGTGCTCCGCGCTGGCCACGTCCGCCAGCGAGCGCGCGATCTGCAGCACGCCGCCCAGCGACGAGACGTTGACGTGGCTCGGGCGCCCCGCCAAGTACTCGGGCGCGCCGATGATGTCGAACGTGTGCTTCTCGTCCGGCACGACGCGGTCGTCGCCCTGGCCGCTAAAGTGCGCCCACTTCGGGTGGTCCGTCAGGTCGTGCTGGGCGTGGGTATTGATGTACGCCAGCAGCTCGGCCGGTGAATTAAACACCAGGATGGACTGGTCGTCTCCGAGGAACGCCTGCCACTCGGAGCCGTGCTCCTTCCAGGTCGGGGCCCACAGGGTGTAGAAATCGCCCAGGGTCAGTGAAATCTTGACGGGGAGGATCGCGCGCGTGCTCATGAACGCAAACTTTACTAAAGGTCGCCGCGCGCGACGCACCCAACCCGCTACCCCTCCCGGCTACGCCGTCGGACGCCAGAAGCCGCGGAACGGCATGCCGATGTTCTCGGTGCGCACCGGATTGAGCTGGACGGGGTCGCCCGCCTCGATCATCATCCCGTCGCCGGCGTACATGGCGACGTGGCCGTCCCACACCACCAGGTCGCCCTCCTGCAGGTTCTCGTACGCCACTTGCTGGCCGACGGCCTGCTCCGCTGCGGTGCGCGGGATGTCCACGCCGGCCTGCCCGTATGCCCAGGAGGTGAGACCGGAGCAGTCGAAGCCGCCGGGCTGGCTGCCGCCCCAGGTGTAGGGGGTGCCGATCTGTGACTTCGCCGCCTGCACCGCAGCGGACCCGGCCGTACTCGCAGGGCTTGCAGGGCTCACCGGCTTGCCGAGCTCCGGCGGGGTCGCCTCGCCCGCAGGGCCGGGTTCGCCGCCGCCGACGCTCGCCGCCATCGGCTGCGCCGCCGGGCGGGTTTCCGGCACCGGGGCGGCGGTGGGACGGATCGTGGCCAGGGGAGAGCGATCGACCAGCTCGCCGAGCGTGCGCTGCGCTTCCTGCGCGACCGGCGACGCCACCAGCGCCTCGCGGGCGTGCATCGCCAGCGTCGTCTGGTTCAGCCGGTCGGCGAGGCCGTCGAGGTCGTTGCCCAAGGTTTCCAAAATTGCGCCAGCCTTGAGCAAACCGGTGATCACCACGGGCGCGGCGGCGGTAAGCTGCGCAAGCGGACCGCCGACGGAGGCCGCGGCGGCAGCGGCGGACGCGTTGCGGACCATAGAGACGGCGGTGTCCACGAGCTCGCTCACCGCCGTGGCAACGAGCGTGGTCCCGGTGACGACGATGTCGCTGATCTCGTCGCGCTGCTCGGTCAGCGCGGTGACGGCGTCGCGGTAGCGGCCCGCATCGGCGCCGACGACGCTGGCCAGCGGGTCGAACGCGGCGAACTGCGGGGTGGAAAACGGCGGGAGCGTAGGGAAGATCTCGGGACAGGACGCGAAGATCTTCGTGGCCGCATAAAGCGGGTCGATGCACGACCCCCTGGCGGTGTCCAGCACCGCGTTGAATGTGGGGTTCTGGGCGAACGTGTTCAGCGGCGATGGCATTGCAGCGCTCATAGCGCGCCCTCCAGGGTGAGCCCCGTGGCCTCGTCCACGCAGTGGGCTGCCTGCAGCGTGAGGTCCATGTTGCCCGCGATCCGGCGGGCGGCCTCCTGTAGCTCTTCGGCCTTGCCATTGGAGCAGCGGATGGCGCCAGCGGTGGCGCGGGCGAAGTTGGCGAGCGGGCCGGTGGCTGGGATGGGCAGTTCGGACAGGGGCGCAAGCGATGCTGCGTCATTGCGCAGCGCATCGGTGTGGGTGCGGACATGTGTGGCGTCGAGTTCAAATACGTTCATGCAGTATTAGACGCAGCGAAGGCGCCCCCGGTTCCATCGAGAGCCAAAAAAAGTGACAAATTTTTCGTCGCGCCCGCTGGACCTCGTAGTTTCGCGGTCGTTTCGCGCTGGTGGGTTAGCATGGGGAGTCATGGACATCACCGTTGTGAATCATCCCCTTGCCGCCTCCCGCCTGACCATTATGCGCGACGAGCGCAGCAACAACGCAGCCTTCCGCGCGGCGCTCGCGGACCTGGGCGCCATGCTGATCTACGAGGCCTCCCGCGACCTCGAGGTGGAAACCTTCGACACCGTCACCCCGGTGGATACTGCCCAGGGGTCCCGGCTGAAGACGCCGCCGATCATCGTCCCCATCATCCGCGCCGGCCTTGGCATGATCGATCCCGCGCTGTCCATGATCCCGGACGCGCAGGTCGGCTTCATCGGCATGGCCCGCAATGAGGAGACGCACGAGCCGGTGCCGTACCTGGAGGCGCTGCCGGACGACCTGTCCGGCCAGCCGGTCTTCCTCGTCGACCCGATGCTGGCCACGGGCGGCTCGCTTATCCACGCGATCGACCTGTTGGTTGACCGCGGGGCGGACGATATTACCTGCGTGTGCATGGTGAGTGCGCAGCCGGGCGTCGATAAGCTGCAAGCTCACGGCGGTCCGATCCGGCTCATCACTGCGGCGATCGACCCGGGCTTGAACGAGCAGGCGTACATCGTGCCCGGGCTTGGCGACGCCGGCGATCGCCTCTACGGGCCGCGCAATATTGACTTTTAGCTCTGCGCTGGGCGTGCGCGCGTAGACTGTCAGGCTAAGCACACGCCACATCGAGAGAGCCGGAGGGACAATGGCAGACACGGCATCAATCGCGGCAGCCGTGGACACATGGGTCACGCAGCACCACGACGAGGTCATCGAGTGGCGCCGACATCTGCACTCCCACCCCGAGCTTTCCAACGAAGAGGTCCAGACGACCAGGTTCATCCACGACGTCCTCGTGGCGCACGGGCTGCAGCCCGTCCCGTTCCCGGGCACCGGGCTGTACGTGGACATCGGGCCGGAGGGCGGGGAGCGCCTCGCATTCCGCGCAGACATTGATGCCCTGAAGGTCACCGAGCAGACCGGCCTCTCGTTCGCCTCCACTGAGCCGGGGGTCTCCCACGCGTGCGGCCACGATGTCCACACCACCGTTGCGCTGGCGCTCGCATGTGCGCTTGCCAAAGCCCCCTTGCCCAACGGCGTACGCGTCATCTTCCAACCGGCCGAAGAGGTCATGGGCGGCGGCGCGCTCGACGTGATCAAATGGGGCGCGCTCGAAGGCGTGAGCACGATTTACGCGCTGCACACCGAGCCGAAGCTGCGGGTGGGGCAGGTCGGCGTGCGCGCCGGGGCGATCACGTCTGCCTCAGACGTGCTGAGCGTGCGGGTGGAGGGGCCGGGCGGCCACACCTCGCGCCCGCAGCTGACCACGGACGTGGTCTACGCCCTCGGCGCGCTGGTGACGCAGCTGCCGGCGCTGCTGTCGCGCCGCGTGGACCCGCGCACCGGCACCGTGCTGGTGTTCGGCCACGTGGAGGCCGGCGACGCCCCGAACGCGATCCCAAAGGTCGGCGTGCTGGACGGGACGATCCGCACCGCGGACATCACCACCTGGCGCGGGCTGGAGGACTTGCTCACGGACCTGATCGACCTGGTCGTCGCGCCGACCGGCTGCACCTACCACCTGGACTACGTGCGCGGCGTGCCGCCGGTGCTGAACGACGACGCCGCCACCGCCCTCGCGGCCGCCGCCGGCCGCGCCGTGGACCCGCACGGGATCGTCACTGCCCCGCAGTCCTCGGGCGGGGAGGACTTCTCCTGGTACCTCGAGCACGTCCCCGGCGCGATGGTCCGCCTCGGCGCGTGGAGCGGGAGCGGGGAGCAGTACGACCTGCACCAGGGCAACCTGAACATTGACGAGCGCGCCATCGCTGTCGGCGTGCGCTTCTTCGGCTCCGTGGTGGAGCAGTACTTCAACGCATCGAAGCCTTAGGCGGGCCTGTACACTGGCGCACGAAAAATTCCGCTCGCAAATAAAAGGGGAGAGAAACTCGGTGTCGAAGAAGATCGTCATTGTTGGTGGAGGTCCGGCAGGGTACGAGGCCGCGCTGGTCGCGTCGAACTACGGCGCGGAGATCATCGTGGTGGAGGACCAGGGGGCTGGCGGATCGGCGATCCGGAAGGACGTGGTGCCGTCGAAAAGCTTCATTGCGGGCGCCAACATTAAGACGGACTTGCGTCGCGCCGACGACATGGGGCTCAACCACGGCCTGGGCGAGGCGCACCTGGCGCTGAGCGCGCTGAACAATCGCGTGGTGGCGCTGGCCGCTGAGCAGTCGCGCGACATTCGCGCCCAGCTGGACCGCGTGGGCGTGCGCTTTATCGACGGCCGCGCGCGCTTCACCGACGAACAGCACGGCCACACCACGCACAGCCTCGAAGTCGAGTGCGCCGACGGCACCACCGAGCACATCGACTGCGACATGGTGCTCGTCTGCACCGGCGCGAGCCCGCGCGTGCTCAAGGGCGCCGAGCCGGACGGGGAGCGCATCCTCAACTGGCGCCAGATGTACGACCTGATCGAGATGCCCACCCACCTCATCGTCGTCGGCTCCGGCGTCACCGGCGCGGAGTTCGTCTCCGCCTTCGCCGAGCTGGGCGTGAAGGTGACCATGGTGGCGTCGCGTAACCGCATCCTGCCGCACGACGATGCGGATGCCGCAGACGTGCTCGAGACCGTCCTGGGCAACCTCGGCGTGCAGCTGGAGAAGGACGCGCGCGTCGAGCGCGTGGAAAACACCGGCGACGGCGTGGTCGTCCACACCACCGACGGGCGCGCCATCGAAGGCTCGCACGTGATGATGTCCATCGGCTCCATCCCCAACACCGCGGACCTGAACCTGGAGGCCGCCGGCGTGGAGACCACCCCGTCGGGCCACATCCACGTCGACCGCGTCTCCCGCACCAACGTCTCCGGCATCTACGCTGCAGGCGACTGCTCCGACCTCATGCCGCTGGCATCCGTGGCTGCGCAGCAGGGCCGCATCGCCGTGGACCACGCGCTCGGCGAGGGCGTGACCCCCCTGCGCATCAAGACCGTGGGCAACGCCGTGTTCACCCGCCCCGAGATCGCCGCGGTGGGCGTGACCGAGCAGCAGATCAAGGACGGGGAGGTGGCCGCCGAGGTGTACAAGCTGCCCCTGGCCACCAACGCGCGCGCCAAGATGCGCTCCCTGCAGCACGGCTTTGTCAAGATCTTCGCCCGCAAGGGCTCCGGCCAGGTCATCGGCGGCGTGATCGTCGCCCCGACCGCCTCCGAGCTCATCCACTCGCTGACCATCGCGGTGGCCAACAACCTCACCGTCGCGCAGCTGGCCAACTCCATGGCGGTCTACCCGTCGCTGTCCGGCTCCGTGACGGAGGCGGCGCGCCGCCTGGTGAAGAAGTCCGACCTGGACTAAACGTCACAGCGCCGGGAACGCCCGCTGCGGGCAGGCGCGCCGCGGGCACGTCTCGCACCCCGGCCCGATCGGGGTGGCGGAGTCCGGCGACAGGTCGAGCCCGTCCGCGTAGACCATCCGGTCCGCGTGGGCGGCGTCGCACCCCAGCGCCACGGCGTTTTCCTTGCGCGGTTTCCCAAACTCCACCGCCGGGCCCTGCACCATCCGCGCCACCCACATGTACGTCCGCCCGTCGGGCATGACGGAGACCTGCCGGGTGACGCGGTTGGAGGTCTCAAACGCCCGGTGTACCACCCACAGCGGGCAGGTCCCACCGCGCTGGGAGAAGTGGAACGAGGTGGTGGACTGCCGCTTCGAGATGTTGCCAGCCCGGTCGGTGCGGATGAACACGAAGGGGATGGCGGTCGCGCCGGGCCGCTGCAGGGTGCCCAGCCGCTGGCAGGTGGGCTCAAAACCGGTGCCGAAGCGCGCGGAGATCACGTCCACGTCGTAGCGGGTTTCCTCCGCCGCCTCCAGGATGAGCGAATACGGCATCGTGGCGGCAGCGGCGAAGTACTGCGCCAGGCCGTGGCGCGCGAGTTGGCGGGCGCGGGGATTGGCGATGGGGGAGGCGTGGGCGTCGAGAAGCTGCCCGTGCGCGATGCGCGCGTAGTGGTACGACAGCTCGAAGCACTGCTGGGCCTCGGAAAGGCCGGTGCGCAGGCGGATCTCGCGGGCGTCGGCGCTGGCGGCCGAGCGCTCGCCGCCGGTGTACTGGTTGAAGCGGACGGTGTAGCCGAAGTCGCGGTCCAGCACGGCGGCGATGCGGGTGAGCCGCAGCTGGCGCGCGTGGAGCGGGGTGGCGAAGTCCTCGGCGGCCGTGTCCAGGTCGTGGAAGTAGTTGTTGTGCTGCTGGAAGAAGTCGCGCACGACGATGTGCGGGTTGCTGGCGGCGCCGGCGAGCATCCCGGGAAGGTCTTTGATGCCCTGCGCGACGGCGGGGTAGCGCAGCGCGATCTCCGCGAGCTCCGACTCGGGCGCGCCGGGCAGTAGCTCCGCGAGTTCGCCGGCGACGCGCTGCTCGGCGTCGGGGGAGAAGAACGTCGCGTCCAGCCCAAAGACCTGCGTGAGCTGCAGAAGGACGGTGACGGTGAGGGGCCGCTGGTCGTTTTCCAGCTGGTTGAGGTAGCTGGTGGAGATGCCGAGCTTGCGCGCCATGTCCACCTGCGTGAGCCCCTCGTTGGCGCGCAGCGTGTGGATTCTTGCCCCCGCGTAATGCTTGGTCATTGGGCCTCCCCGCCGCTTCGGTGCGTTGAACTGTGGTTTTACAAAGTTTACAAAAACCGCGCACCCGTGACACTCCTTTTCACACAGCAAAATATGTCGTGCGACACATTCGCCCGCTTACTATGAGGTGCACTAAGTCGCTTATCGACGCCCACTCGCCCCCCACACCAGCCGAGGAGTTGCACACCGAATGATCAACCACGAAGTCCGCACCAGGAAGTCCGCCGAGGATTTCCCCATCGAGGAACACCTTGCCTACAAGGTGGCCAAAGTCGCCGCCGACCCGGTCGAGGTGCCGGCAGACACGCGCGAGATGATTATCAACCGCATCATCGACAACGCGTCCGTCGCCGTCGCATCCTACGGCCGCCGCCCCGTCGCCACGGCGCGCGAGATGGCGCTGGCGCACCCGGTCGCCGAGGGCGGCGCGCAGGTTTTCGGCGCGGACGGCGCCTACTCCGCCGAGTGGGCCGCGTTTGCCAACGGCACGGCCGTGCGCGAGCTGGACTTCCACGACACCTTCCTCGCCGCCGAATACTCGCACCCGGGCGACAACATCCCGCCGATCCTGGCCGTCGCCCAGCACAAGGGGCTCGACGGCAAGGCGCTTATCCGCGGTATCGCCACCGGCTACGAGATCCAGGTCAACCTGGTCAAGGGCATCTGCCTGCACGAGTGGAAGATCGACCACGTCGCGCACCTCGGGCCCTCGGTGGCGGCGGGTATCGGCACCATGCTGGACCTGGACGTGGACACCATCTACCAGGCCGTCGGCCAGGCGCTGCACACCACCACCGCCACCCGCCAGTCCCGCAAGGGCCTGATCTCCTCGTGGAAGGCGTCCGCCCCGGCGTTCGCCGGCAAGATGGGCATCGAGGCCGTCGACCGCACCATGCGCGGCGAGGGCGCCCCGGCCCCGATCTGGGAGGGCGAGGACGGCTTTATCGCCTGGATGCTGCACTCCCCGGAGCGCACCTACACCGTCCCGCTGCCAGCCGACGGCGAGGCCAAGCGCGCCATCCTGGAGACCTACACCAAGGAGCACTCCGCCGAGTACCAGGCGCAGGCGCCGATCGACCTGGCGCGCCGCATGAAGCAGACCATCGCGGACGCCGGCAAGTCCACCGCCGACATCGAATCCATCGTCCTGCACACCTCGCACCACACCCACTACGTCATCGGTACCGGCGCGAACGACCCGCAGAAGATGGACCCCACCGCATCCCGCGAAACCCTCGACCACTCCATCATGTACATGTTCGCCGTCGCCCTCGAGGACGGCACCTGGCACCACGTCAACTCCTACACCCCGGAGCGCGCCGGCCGCCCCGAGACCGTCGCCCTGTGGCACAAGATCTCCACGGTGGAGGACAAGGAGTGGACCCGCCGCTACCACTCGCAGGACCCGAACGAGAAGGCCTTCGGCGCGCGCGCCGTGATCACCTTCGCCGACGGCACCGCCATCGAGGACGAGATGGCTGTCGCCGACGCCCACCCGTTCGGCGCCCGCCCCTTCGAGCGCGACAACTACATTCAGAAATTCCGCACCCTCGCCGAGGGCATCGTCGCCCCGGAGGAGCAGGACCGCTTCCTCGCCGCGGTGCAGGACCTGGAACACCTCACCGACCTGTCCGCGCTCAACATCGCGGTCAACGACGACGCGAAGGCGAGCGCCCCCGAGATCCCAGGAGGCATCTTCTAAATGTTTGCACCAGAGAAAACCCCGCGCGAGCGCAGGCAAGCACTGCGCGACTCGCTCACCGCGGAGACCATCACCAAGCTGCCGGGCGCGTTCAACCCGCTCACGGCGCGGCTCATCGAAGACATCGGCGCCTTCGAAGGCGTCTACGTCTCCGGCGCCGTGGTGGCCAACGACCTGGGCTTGCCCGACATCGGCCTGACCACCCTGTCCGAGGTGGCCAACCGCGGCGGCCAGATTGCCCGCGCCACGAACCTGCCAGTGCTTATCGACGCCGACACCGGCTTCGGTGAGCCCATGTCCGCGGCCCGCACCGTCGCCGAATTCGAGGCGGCCGGGCTGGCGGCGCTCCACCTGGAAGACCAGGTGAACCCGAAGCGCTGCGGCCACCTCGACGGCAAGGAGGTCGTGCCCCGCGACCTCATGGTGCGCCGCATCACCGCGGCGGTGCGCGAGCGGCAGGACGACAATTTTGTCATCTGCGCGCGCACCGACGCCGCCGGCATCGAAGGCATCGACGAGGCCATCGAGCGCGCGAAGGCGTACGCCGACGCGGGCGCGGACCTCATCTTCACCGAGGCGCTGTACTCGGAGGAAGACTTTGCCAAGTTCCGCGAAGCCGTGGATACCCCGCTGTTGGCCAACATGACGGAGTTTGGCAAGACCGAGCTGCTGTCCGCCGGCACGCTGGAAAACCTCGGCTACAACGCGGTGATCTGGCCGGTGACCACGTTCCGCATCGCCATGGGTCAGACCGAGGCGATGCTGCGCGACATCGCCGACACCGGCATCCAAACGCCGTGGCTGGACAAGATGCAGCACCGCTCGCGCCTCTACGAGCTCGTCCGCTACGACGAATACAACCAGTTCGACCAGTCCGTCTTCACCTACTCGAAGGACAGCTACTCGTCCACGTTCGAGTAGACCCCATCCCCATCCCCCCAAAGGAGCACATCATGTCTGATCAGGAAATTCGCAAGGGCCTCGCCGGCGTCGTCGCCGACTACACGGCCATCTCCAAAGTCAACCCGGAGACCAACTCGCTGCTGTACCAGGGCTACCCCGTGCAGGAGCTCGCCGAGAACTGCAGCTTCGAGGAAGTCGCGTACCTGCTGTGGCACGGCGAGCTGCCGGACGAGCAGGGCCGCGAGGAGTTCCGCAACGGCTGCATGGCCAACCGCGACATCGACGAGGACCTCATCCAGGTCATCAACTTCCTGCCCAAGGACTGCCACCCGATGGACGTGCTGCGCACCGCCGTGTCCTTCCTGGGCACCCGCGACGAGCACAAGTTCACGCCGGACGCGGACCACATCCGCAAGATCGGCACCCAGCTGCTGGCCAAGCTGCCGACCGTCGTGGCCACCGACATCCGCCGCCGCCAGGGCAAGGACTACCTCGCGCCGTCGCACGACAAGAGCTTTGCCGAGAACTTCCTCTGGATGGTCTTCGGCGACGAGGAAGGCTCCCCGGCCACCATCAAGTCCGACATCGAGGCCTTTGAGAAGTCGCTCATCCTCTACGCCGAGCACTCCTTCAATGCCTCCACCTTCACCGCCCGCACGGTGACCTCCACGCAGTCCGACGCGTGGTCCGCCATCACCGCGGCGATCGGCGCGCTCAAGGGGCCGCTGCACGGCGGCGCAAACGAGTTTGTCATGCACAACATGGTCGAGGTCGGCTCGCCGGACAACGCGGAGGCTTGGACGCTGAACAAGCTGAAAAACAAGGAGCTCGTCATGGGCTTCGGCCACCGCGTGTACAAGAAGGGCGACTCGCGCGTGCCCACGATGGAGGCCGCGTTTAAGAAGCTCGCCTCCGAGCACCCGGAGAAGGACTCCCAGAAGTGGGTGGACATCTACGACATCATGGAAACAACGATGTACGAGAACACCTCCATCCACATCAAGCCCAACCTGGATTTCCCGTCGGGCCCGGCCTACTACATCCTGGGCTTTGACATCGAGTTTTTCACCCCGCTGTTCGTCATGGCCCGCATCACCGGCTGGATCGCCCACATCATCGAGCAGTACGAGAACAACTCGCTCATTCGCCCGCTGTCCGCCTACAACGGCCCGGAGGAGCGCCACCTCTAGCAATTTGCTTATCGACGCCAGCCCGCCCCGTCGCACACCACGCGCTCGGCGGGCTGTTGCGCGCGCTACCCACCCCAAATGAGTTCATAAAATGTACATCTGGCGTCGTCGGACGCGGTAGAGTCGAGGTGCTCCGTTCGATATGCGAACCGTGCCTTGCACACAGCGAAAGGACAAAGTTCTCGTGGAACAACTCCCACTTAATGACCTCCCCGCCTTCAAGAAGATCCTCGTTGCCAACCGCGGCGAGATCGCGGTGCGCGCGTTCCGCGCAGCGTTTGAGACCGGTGCGAAAACCGTGGCGGTCTACCCGAGGGAGGACCGCAACTCCTTCCACCGCCCCTTTGCAAACGAGGCCGTGCAGATCGGCACCGAGGGCCAGCCCGTCAAGGCGTACCTGGACATTGACGAGATCATCCGCGCCGCCAAGGAAACCGGCGCGGACGCGATCTACCCGGGCTACGGCTTCCTCTCCGAGCGCGCCGACCTGGCCCGTGCCTGCGACGCCAACGGCATTAAGTTCATCGGCCCGTCCGCGGACACCCTGGACCTGACCGGCGACAAGTCCGCCGCCGTCCAGGCCGCCGAGCGCGCCGGGCTGCCCACGCTGAAGGACTCCGAGCCGTCCTCGGACGTCGCGCAGCTTGCCGAGTACGCGAAGGAATTCGAGTTCCCCGTCTTCATCAAGGCCGTCGCGGGCGGCGGCGGGCGCGGCATGCGCTTCGTGGAAAAGCCGGAAGACCTGGAGGCACTCGCCGCCGAGGCGTCGCGCGAGGCGGAGGCCGCCTTCGGCGACCCGAACGTCTACGTCGAGCGCGCCGTGATCAACCCGCAGCACATCGAGGTCCAGGTCATGGCGGACTCCTACGGCAACGTGGTCCACCTCTACGAGCGCGACTGCTCCCTGCAGCGCCGCCACCAGAAGGTCGTAGAGATCGCGCCTGCGCAGCACATCACCGAGGAGCAGCGCCAGCGCATCTGCGAGGACGCGGTGAAGTTCTGCAAGGAGATCAACTACGAGGGCGCCGGCACGGTCGAGTTCCTCGTGGACGAAAAGGGCAACCACGTCTTCATCGAGATGAACCCGCGCGTGCAGGTCGAGCACACCGTGACCGAGGAGGTCACGGGCGTGGACATTGTGAAGAACCAGATGTACATCGCCGCCGGCGCCAAGCTGGAGGACGTCCACCTGGAGCAGGACCTCATCGAGGTCAACGGTGCCGCCCTGCAGTGCCGCATCACCACCGAGGACCCGAACAACGGCTTCCGCCCCGACTCCGGCACCGTCACCGGCTACCGCTCGCCGGGCGGCGCCGGCGTCCGCCTGGACGGCAGCGTGTCCGTCGGTACCGAGATCACCCCGAACTTCGACTCCCTGCTGGTCAAGATGACCTGCCGCGGCCGCAATTTCCAGGTCGCCGTGGACCGCGCCCTGCGCGCGCTCAACGAGTTCACCGTCAACGGCGTCTCCACCAACATCGGCTTCCTGCGCGTGCTGCTCTCCCAGGACGACTTCCAGCACGAGCGCATCAACACCGGCTACATCGCCGCGCACCCGTTCCTGCTCGAGGCCCCGCCGGCAGCTGACGACGCCGGCCGCATCCTCGACTACCTGGCCAACGTCACGGTGAATAAGCCGAACGGTCCGCGACCGACCACGATCCGGCCGTCGAAAAAGCTGCCCACCACCGAGTACTCCGACACGCCGCGCGGCTCCCGCGACGAGCTGCTCGAGCTCGGCCCGAAGAAGTGGGCGGAGAAGCTGCGTAACCAGACCGCGCTCGGCGTCACCGAGACGACGTTCCGCGACGCGCACCAGTCCCTCCTGGCCACCCGCATCCGTACGAACACGCTCGTCGCGGCCGCGAAGCACGTCGGCCACCTCACCCCGGAGCTGACCTCTGTGGAGGCGTGGGGCGGCGCGACCTACGACGTGGGCATGCGCTTCCTGCACGAGTCGCCGTGGATGCGCCTGGATGAGCTGCGTGAGGCGATGCCGAACGTGAACATCCAGATGCTGCTGCGCGGCCGCAATACGGTCGGCTACACCCCGTACCCGGACTCGGTGACCAAGGCGTTCGTGCAGGAGGCGGCCACCTCCGGTATCGACATCTTCCGCATCTTTGACGCGCTCAACGACGTCTCCCAGATGCGCCCGGCGATCGAGGCGGTCCTGGAGACCAACACCACCGTCGCCGAGGTCGCGATGGCGTACTCGGGCAACCTCATGGACCCGAACGAGGACCTCTACACGCTGGACTACTACCTGCGCCTCGCGGAGCAGATTGTCGACGCCGGCGCCCACGTCCTGGCCATCAAGGACATGGCGGGCCTCATGCGCCCGGCCGCCGCCGCGAAGCTGGTCTCCGCGCTGCGCGAGCGCTTCGACCTGCCGGTCCACGTGCACACCCACGACACCGCGGGCGGCCAGCTGGCCACCTACCTCGCAGCCGCCAACGCCGGCGCCGACGTCGTCGACGTGGCGTCCGCGCCGCTGGCCGGCACGACCTCGCAGCCGTCGATGTCCGCGCTCGTCGCCGCGTTTGCCAACACGGAGCGCGACACCGGCATCTCCCTGCAGGCCGTCTCCGACATGGAGCCGTACTGGGAGGCCGTGCGCCAGGTCTACGCCCCGTTCGAGTCCGGCATCCCCGGCCCGACCGGCCGCGTGTACAAGCACGAGATCCCGGGCGGCCAGCTGTCCAACCTGCGCACGCAGGCGAACGCGCTGGGCCTGGGCGACCGCTTCGAGCTCATCGAGGACTACTACGCCGCGGTCAACGAGATCCTGGGCCGCCCGACCAAGGTCACCCCGTCCTCCAAGGTCGTCGGCGACCTCGCGCTGCACCTCGTGGGCGCGGGCGTGGACCCGAAGGACTTCGCGGAGAACCCGCGCAAGTACGACATCCCGGAGTCCGTCATCGGCTTCCTGCAGGGCGAGCTCGGTACGCCCCCGGGCGGCTGGCCGCTGCTTCGCGACGCCGCCCTGGCCGACCGCAGCCCCGTCGACCACACCGTCGAGGTCCCGGCTGAGCTCGAGGGCGACCTGGCGACCGACGACCACGACGCCCGCCGCGCGGCCCTGGACAAACTGCTGTTCCCGAAGCAGTACGCCGAGTTCCAGGAGCACCGCCGCACCTACGGCGTGACCGACCAGTTGTCGGACCGCACCTTCTTCTACGGCCTCGTCGAGGGCGAGGAGACCATGATCTGGTACGGCGAGATCGACGAGCAGCGCCCGCCGCTGTCCGTGCGCCTGGACGCCGTCGGCGAGCCGGACGAGAAGGGTATGCGCCAGGTCATCCTCACCGTCAACGGCCAGGTCCGCCCGATGCTGGTGCGCGACGAGCACGCCGAGTCGACGGTCGCGGAGGCCGAGAAGGCGGACGCCTCGAACCCGGGCCACGTCGCCGCACCGTTCGCGGGCGTGGTGAACATCACCGCCAAGGTCGGCGACGAGGTCAAGGCCGGCGACCAGGTCGCCACCATCGAGGCCATGAAGATGGAGGCCGGCATCTCCGCCACCCAGGACGGCACGATCGAGCGTCTCGCGTTCTCGCAGCCGACCAAGGTTGAGGGCGGCGACCTGGTGGTTGTCATCTCCGAAAAGTAAGTTTTGCCCACCTGAGCAGTTGGGTACAATTGCTCAGGTGAGAATGCTTCCCGTGCCGATGGGCCGCAGCGTCGCGACAGCGGCTGCGGCCCTTTTCCTGGCTGCGCCCGCGGCGGGGGCGGTGACGGTGGGGCAGGGGGACGCTGTCGTCGTGAATGGCTCCGAGTGCACCGTCGGCTTCAACGGCGAGCGCGAAAGCTTCACCGCCGCGCACTGCGGCACCAGCGGCGACAGGGTGCGCAAAGTGCTTGACGACGGCACGTGGTCCCCCGCAATCGGCACCCTCGACACCTCGCCGCGCAGCGAGGAGACGACCAACGACTGGGCCCGCATCCGGTGGGACGCGGGCGTCGAGCTCGGGCCGAACGAGTACACCGGCGACGCGCAGGTCCCGCTGGACGACATTCGGCGCGGCGAAACCGTCTGCTACTACGGCTGGGCCACCGGCGCCGCGACCTGCGGCACCTACTACGCGCGGGTGGGCAACTCGTTCCTCGTGGACGTCGAGCCCGGCGCCCCGGGCGACTCCGGCGGGCCGATGTGGATCCCGGGCCGCGGCTTCGTCGGCGTGCACTCGGCGTCGCTCGACGGGCGCGACAACCTGACGGGGCGCACGAAAACGTTCACGCTCGGCGCAACGACGGCCGACGGCGGGCCGATCCGTGACGCGATCATCGACGCGTTCGTCAGCTACTTCAGCGACGACGCGCAGGCGGGCGCGCCGAAACCGCCGCCGCCCGAGCCGGCGGGCAGCAGTGATTCCTGGCTGCGCGCGGTGTTCAGCGGCGCGTTGCAGCTGCTCCTCGCCGTCCTATCCCTGATCTTCAACGGCTAGTCGGGTGGTCGGCCTTGGGCGGGGCCGCCGACGGGGGCGCGGTGCGGGGTGTAGCTCCGGCCGGTGAACTTGGGTGGGCTGTTGTTCGGCCCGACCCAGGCGATGCGGCCGTCGATGCGGGTCATGCGGCCGCGGCCCGGCTGGCCGTTGACGGCGTTGTGGTGCGGGCAGAGCCAGCACATGTTCGCCGGGGTGGTCTCGCCGCCCTGGATGTATTCGGTGAGGTGGTGGGCCTGGCACCCGCTGATTGGCGTGTTGCAGTCGGGCCAGCAGCAGGTCGGGGAATCCGCCTCGAGCGCGAGCCGCTGTACTGGCGAGGCCAGGCGCATGCGGTGCGTGTTAATGGGGCCGAGGCGCCCGGAGGCGAGGGTGATGTAGCCGTCGGGGAGGATGTGCCGGTCGAGCACCTGGCTGGTAGTCATGCGGATCCCGGTGTTGGTCACCACGACCGGCTCGATGCCCGGCTGGTCGTCGGTGCCGGCGAGGATGTGGTCGATCTGGTCGTCGGTGACAATGAGGTGGACGGCCGCCGGGGCCTGGGACAGCGAGCGGTTGTTCACCAGCCAATCGATCGCGTCGATCGTCGCGCCGTGCTCGTCGCGCGTCTCCAGGGTGGTGATGACGTCCTGCATCGCGTTTGATGACGCCGTGAACGTGACGCTGATTTTGTCGTGCGCCGTGCTGCGCCGGATGGTGGCGCCGTCCTTGGGAACGCGGGGCGCGAGGAACTTCTTGCGCAGCGTGGCGGCGCGCTTGGTCAGCGTCGCGGTGTCGCCGCGGGTGGCGCAGAGCTGCTCGGTGTAGTCCCAACGGTCGGTGGGGTCGGCGATGGCGCGGCCCGTGCGCACGATCATGTCGAGCGTTTCGACGCAGTGGCTGTTGCGCCGCGCGGCGTCGCGGGCGCGCTGTTGATAGCGGGAGTGCGTGGTGGGCGCGAAAAATTTCGACGCCAGCTGGCACAGCGTCTCGGCGTAGTCGTCGGCCGCGCCGAGGCCGGTCAGCGCGTCGGCGGAGTAGCCGGCGTCGTAGACGTGCTCGAGCGCCGCGATACCCCCGGATTTGAAGGCGAAAAAGGCCTTCAGTTGTGCTTCCCCCATGCGCACGACGCTAACCCACGCGCACGGACCCCGCAACCGGAACTCTAGAGGTCGAGGGCCATGACGTTGTCGAGGCCCTTGACGTCGTCAAAGCCGAACTGCTCGTAGCGGTGGCGCGCCCGCGGGTTGTCCGGGTCGACCCAGAGGGCGAGGCGCTCGGCGCCCTGCTCGCGCCCCAGCTGCACGGCCTGCTCGAGGAGGAGCGCGCCGAGGCGCTGCCCGGCGAAGCGGCCCTCGATCGCGATGGCCAGCTCGGGGATGTCGGGGCCGAGGTTGGCGTGGCCCTTGGACGGGTCGTCCCAGTAGCGGAACCAGAGGCCGCCGGCGGGGGTGTGGAATTCGTCGGTGGCGATGATGCCGCCGTCGGAATCCGGGTCCCAGCCGTAGACGTAGTCGTCGACGCCGGAGACGATGCTGTCGCGGTGCTGCTCGTGCATCGGCGCGTCCTCGTCGCCGAACACCTCGGTGAGGTAGTTCAAGCGCTGGAGGTAGGTGCGATCGGCTTCGACGGCGCGTCGGAATTCAAATGTCATGCGCCCCACGATAGCAACTCGGAGCAGGGACGCTGCTGGTTGTAGGATCTGCCGTATGCGTAACCGAGTCGCCGTCGCCCTCACCGCCACGATCGCCGCCACCGCCGCCGTGGCCCCGCCCGCGCACGCGGCGACCGCGGTGGCGCAGGGCGCGCAGATCGTCGTCGCCGACAGTTCCAGCTGCGCCGTCGCGTTCAACGACCACGCCGAGCACATCAGCTACACTTCCGCGCACTGCGGCCTTTCGGGGGACAGGGTGAGGGTCAAGCTTGTCGACGGCACGCTCACCCCAGAAATCGGCACCCTGTACCCCTCCTCGCGCTGGGGCGACAGCGTCACGGGCAACGACTGGGCGGCGATCCGCTGGGACGACGGGGTGCGCCTTGCTGGGAATGGGAGGAGTGGGGACGAGGTGGCGTCGATAAGCGAGATGCGTCCGGGGCAGCAAGTGTGCACCTATGGCGCGGCCTCGCGGCGCGTGATCTGCGGGAAGTACGCGGGGAGCGTGAACAATAACGTGTACTTCGACGGCGAGACGGGGCAGCACGGCGATTCGGGCGGGCCGGTGTGGGCGCCCGGGCGCGGGTTCCTCGGCGTGTACTCGGGGGTGAGCGTGATTGAGTCGAAGAGCGAGGGGGAGCACCAGCTGTCGCGCGCGTCGGCGGCGAAGAACGGCGGGCCGGTCGAGTCGGCCGACGAGATCGCGCTGATCTCGAAGTACTACAGCGTGCAGCAGCCGACGGCGCACAAGGCGGAGCTGCCTGACGACGCGCTCAGCGGCGCCGCCGCGGGCTCCGCCAAGCGCATCGAGGGCAGCACCGGTTTGGAAGAGGGCACGCTGCCGGTGATCGCGATCATCGTCGTCGGCGTGCTCGCGGCATCCGCGCCGGTCATCGGGCAGATCCTGCAGACCGTGGTGGAGTGGAAGGGCGAGGGGATCCTCGGGTAGGCCGCTACTTCAGCTCCATCAGCACGGCGGCCTTGTTCACCTGGGCGCCTTCCTCGGCGGCGAGGCCGGTGACGGTGCCGGCCTTGTGGGCCTTGACCGGGTTCTCCATCTTCATGGCCTCGAGGACCAGGAGGACGTCCCCCTCCTCCACGGCGTCTCCCTCGGCGACGTTGAGCTTGATCACGGTGCCCTGCATCGGGGAGGCCACGGCGTCGCCGGAGACGGCCGCCTTGGACCCGCCGGAGCGGCGCTTCTTCGGCTTCTTGCGCTGGGCGCCGCCGAAAACGAGGGAGGCGGGGAGCGCGACTTCGATGCGGCGGCCGTTGACCTCGACGGCGAACGTGCGCGTCTCGGCGTCGTCTGTAGCGTCGGCGTCGTCGGTGTTGTCGTCGCTGGTGAGCTCGTTGACCCACTCCTCCTCAATCCAGCGCGTGTACACGTCGAAGGAGTCCTCGGTGCCCACGAACGCGGGGTCGTTCACAATCGCTTTGTGGAAGGGGATGACGGTGGGGAAGCCGGTGACCACATACTCGTCGAGGGCGCGGCGGGCGCGCTGCAGCGCCTCGGTGCGGTCCTCGCCGTAGACGATGAGCTTGGCCAGCATGGAGTCGAACTGCCCGCCGATGACGGAACCCGCGCGCACGCCGGAGTCGACGCGCACGCCCGGGCCGGCCGGCTCGACGTACTCGGTGACCGTGCCCGGGGCGGGCATGAAGTTGGCCGTGGCGTCCTCGCCGTTGATGCGGAACTCGAAGGCGTGGCCGCGCGGGGTCGGGTCCTCGGTGAAGCGCAGCTGCTCGCCACGCGCGATGCGGAACTGCTCGCGCACCAGGTCCACGCCGGTGGTGGCCTCGGTGACCGGGTGCTCCACCTGCAGGCGCGTGTTGACCTCCAGGAACGAGATCAGCCCGTCGGAGCCGACGAGGTACTCCACGGTGCCGGCGCCGTAGTAGCCCGCCTCGCGGCAGATGGCCTTGGCAGAGGCGTGGATGCGCTCGCGCTGCTCGTCGGTGAGGAATGGCGCGGGCGCCTCCTCCACGAGCTTCTGAAAGCGGCGCTGCAGTGAGCAGTCGCGCGTGCCCATCACGACGACGTTGCCGTGCATGTCCGCCAGCACCTGGGCCTCCACGTGGCGGGCTTTGTCCAGGTAGCGCTCGACGAAGCACTCGCCGCGGCCGAACGCGGCCGTCGCCTCGCGGGTGGCGGACTCGAACAGTTCCGGGATCTCCTCGCGGGTGTACGCCACCTTCATGCCGCGGCCGCCGCCGCCGAACGCCGCCTTGATGGCCACCGGCAGCCCGTGCTGGTCCGCGAACGCTACGACTTCGTCCGCGTCGGCGACCGGGTCCTTGGTGCCCGGCGCCATGGGGGCGTTGGCCGCCTCGGCGATGTGGCGGGCGGTGACTTTGTCACCCAGCGCGGCGATGGACTCCGGCGACGGGCCGATCCAGGTCAGCCCGGCGTCGATCACGCGGCGGGCAAACTCAGCGTTCTCGGACAGGAAGCCGTAGCCGGGGTGGATGGCGTCCGCGCCGGCCTTCGCGGCGGCGTCGAGGATCTTGTCCATGTCCAGGTAGGACTCTGCGGCGGTGGCGCCGCCGAGGGAGAAGGCTTCGTCGGCAAGCGCTGCGAACGGCGCGTCCCGGTCCGGGTCGGCGTACACGGCGACGGAGGCGATGCCCGCGTCTTTCGCGGCGCGGATCACGCGCACGGCGATTTCGCCGCGGTTGGCCACCAGGACTTTGGTGACTGGGTTCTGGCTGGTGCTCGGTTCAGTACGCACGAAAATCCCGTCTTTCTCGCAATCGATTAGTGTTGCCAAACTATATCGGTTTTCGGTGCCCAATGTTACAACCCGGAGGTCGCGGGGCGGAAGTTCCGCGCCCGAGCGCAAGATTCTAGGAGGCGCCGGAGCCCTGCTCCACCGGCACGCGCACCATGTTGCCCCACTCGGCCCAGGAGCCGTCGTACAGCGAGATGTTTTCAAAGCCGAGGATGTGGTTGAGCACGTACCAGGTGTGCGCGCTGCTCTCGCCGAGCTGGCAGTAGACCACGGTGAGGGCCTTCGGGTCGAAGTCCTCGTAGATCGCGGCGATGTTCGGCAGGTCCTTGAACAGGGCGTTCGGGAACAGGGAGCGGCCCCACGTCACGTTGACCGCGCCCGGGATGTGGCCGTGGCGTAGCGTGCTCGGGGACTTGCCAGGGGCGCGGTCCGCGGTCGGGTCCTCGGCGGTGCCGTCGTATTGGTCGGCCGGGCGGGCGTCGATAAGCTGCGCGGGCGTCTCCGCGAGCAAATCGGCGGCGAAGGTGCGGTACGGCGCGTCGTTGCGCTCGACCACGGGGTAGTCGGAGGCCGGGAACTCCGGCACGGCGAAGGAGGTGTCGCGCTCCTCGCCCATCCAGGCGTCGCGGCCGCCGTCGAGCAGGCGCACGTCCGGGTGGCCGAACAGCTCGAAGACCCAGGCGGTGTAGGCGGCCCACCAGTTGGACTTGTCGCCGTAGACCACGATCGTGTCGTCGCGGGTAATGCCGCGCTCGCTCATCAGCTTGGCAAACGCCTCTCCGTCGATGAAATCGCGCGTGACCGGGTCGTTGAGGTCGCGGTGCCAGTCAATGCGCACCGCGCCCGGGATGTGCCCGATGTCGTAGAGGTAAGCGTCCTCGTCGCTCTCCACGACGCGCAGCCCCGGCTTGCCCAGGCGCGCGGAGAGCCACGCAGCGGAGACGAACTTCTCGGGGTGCGCGAAGTCCTTGAATTTCGGGTTGTCGTCGAGCTCAATGCTCATGGTGGTTCCCCTTCGGTGCATGCTTATCGACGCTTCTTCTCCTCGTTTTCACCGCTCACCCTACCGCGTGCCGCGCACCGCCGGAGCAAAACGGCGGATTGGACGCCCGTTTGAACTGGTCGCTGCGCTGCGCGCATCCCGCCCGTTGTGAGGTTGCACACCTCGAGCGCGCTCGCGCGGTGGAACCGCAGCGCTGGCCTTAAAATTCCGTGTGTAACACCTGCTCGGCAGCGCCTGCCACCGAGACTCTTGCCAACCAGGCCTACAGAAAGGGCATCCCGTGCACAAAGCAATCGTCGTCTTCGAGGTCGAGGGCGGATCTGACAAGCAGTTCAACGGCCACCGGAAAGACACCATGCCCATCGTCGACGCGATCAAGGCGGCCGGCTGGCACGCCGAGGTCGTCTTCTACCGCCCCGAGTGGTCGGAAAAGCTGTTCGAGTACGTCACCGAGCACTTCGACGCCTACATCTCCCGCGTCAACCCCGGCAACATCCCGGGCGGGGAGAAGGGGTACTTCGAGCTGCTGACCAAGCTTGCCGACGCCGGCCTGGTCGGCATGTCCACCCCGGCCGAAATGATGGCGTACGGGGCGAAGGACGCGCTAGTCAAGCTCAACCAGACCGACCTCGTGCCCGCCGACACGGCCGCCTACTACGACGTCGCTTCTTTCCACGACACCTTCCCGACCTCCCTGTCCTACGGCGAGCGCGTGCTCAAGCAGAACCGCGGCTCCACCGGCTCCGGCATCTGGCGCGTCCGCCTGGCTGATAAGGCGCAGGTCGAGGCGCTCGAGCCCGGCACCGCCCTGCCGCTGGACACCAAGCTCAAGTGCACCGAGGCGGTGGACAACCACACCGAGGAGCGCGAGCTGGGCGAGTTCATGGACTTCTGCGACCAGTACATCATCGGCGACAACGGCATGCTCGTGGACATGCGCTTCATGCCGCGCATCACCGAGGGCGAGATCCGCATCCTGCTCGTCGGCCCGCATCCCGTCTTCGTGGTGCACAAGAAGCCGGCGGCGGGCGGCGATGCGTTCTCCGCGACCCTGTTCTCGGGCGCGACGTACACCTACCAGAAGCCGGAGGAGTGGCAGGAGCTGGTGGACATGTTCGCCGCGGCCCGCCCGGTGATAGCGGAGAAGCTCGGCGGCGACAACATTCCGCTGATCTGGACCGCGGACTTCATGCTTGCCGACGACGACGAGACCGGCCAGGACACCTACGTCCTCGGCGAAATCAACTGCTCCTGCGTCGGCTTCACCTCCGAGCTGGACATGGGCATCCAGGAGCTGGTGGCCAAGGAAGCCATTGGCCGCGTGGAGGCGAAGTTCGCCTGACGCGTTTCCGGTACATTGCAGAAAAGGTAATGCTTTAATGCAATTGGCCTTATTAATCAGTGAGGCTCAACCGGAAGGAAGACGTAGCGAATGGCAACTGTGTACGGGAAGACCCGCCCCGGCCAAGGCGGATGGGCCGACTTTGCGTCCGAGGTGGACAAGTACTTGGAAAGCGAGGTCGACGGCTACGCCGTGACCTTCGCGATGCGCGAGCACGCCGAAAAGTACGGGCTGGGCGAAAACGACGACCGTGCAAAGAAGGCGCGGAAGCGCACCCAGAGACGGCTTATCGCCATCGTCCTATTCCCGGTCCTGTTTGTCCTGGGCATCATCGTCTCCCTCTTCAACAAGGGCCTCGGCGGCATCATGATGTTCGCGGGCGTGCTCGCACTGGTCTACCTGGGCCTGAGCGGTTTCCGCTCCATGGACCGCCGCATCAACAAGGATAAGGAAAACAAGGCGTATGTGAACAAGGGCCTGGAGAAGCAGGTCAATGAGAAACGCCGCGCCGAGGTCGAGCGCCTCGTCGGGCTGGCGCGCCAGGGCCGCCCGGAGGAAACCGGGCTGCCGGAGCCGCTGCAGCGCGTCTCCCGCGGTTACCTGGCGGAGGAACGGATCGGTGAGATGCTCGAGCAGCAGCTGCCGGACTCCATCGAGGTTGCCCACGACGTGACGATCCGCACCGACTCCCGCTCCGGGCTGGCCAAGGCCGTCGACGGCTTCGACGACGCAACGTCCGAGATGTTCTACGGCACGACGCCGGAGACCCGTAAGTTCGGCCTCGCGATGGGCGTGATCGGCATGCTCGGCGAGCTGTCCCGCAAGAGCGCGGTGACCGCCAACGCGGACCACGTCCTGTCCACCGCGGCGGGCGTGATCATGGTGGACACGAAGCACTGGACCGGCGAGCTCAGCCTGGATGAGAACGGCCAGTTCACCGCAGGCCCGAACCACGCGGGCAGCCAGTACCGCGAGAAGGCGGCCAGGACGACGCGCTTCGAGGCATCGCGCCTCAACCGCGGCGACGTCGCCATGATCATCCTTGCCGTGGTCGGCGGCACCGTGCGGGGCGGCAGGATTGAGCAGCACGAGGATGGCCAGATCCCCATCATCGCCGTTCCTGCGGAGGACGTGCCGCGCGTCGTCACGGAGCTCCACAACGCCGGCCGCCTGCGCGAGCCGATCCCGATGAGCTCGGTGGCGGCGAACTCCCCGGGCACCGAGTGGTACCCGCAGAGCTAGGCGCCGCTAGGCACAGTTAGGTGCCGTTAGCCGTAGGTGCCGAGCAGATAGTGGACCGGGTAGTTCCACCACCTGTTGAACTCGTCGATGTTGCCAGAGACGGGGACGACCGCGCCGCCGTCGTTGCGCAAATGCACCGTGTAGTGCGCGGTGATGCCCTCGGCGGTGGCGCCGGTGCGCTCGCCCCAGGCCAGGTCCACGCCGCCGTCGGGGGTGAGGGTGACGGACTCGATCTTGTCCACCGCCGCCATGTCCTGGGCGGGCGCGCCGTTGACGTAGAGGGCGAGACCGTCGGCGATGGAGGCGCCGGTGCCGGCGGGGCGGTGCTCGTCGCCAAGCGAGCCGCGGAAGACGATCCAGCTCAGCGGCGCGCACGGGTCGTAGGCGTTGTCGATGTCCTCGATCCAGTAGTTGAAGTCGCTGCCGTCGTCTGCCGGCATGCGGCCAGGGGCGGAGCCGGCGGGGTAGGCCTCGCGGGGGTCGTTGGGAGGGGTGCCGCACGACGGCGCGGGGGCGTCGGATTGCGCGACGGGTTGTTCGGCGGGGCTGTCAGACACGGTCTGCGTTTCGGTGACGGTGCTGGGGGCGGGGGCTGGCTCGTCGCCGTCGCATGCTGCGAGCGCGAGCAGCGCTGCGAGTGCGACGATTGGCGCGGGGCGTGTCATCGTGGCTCCTCGCGCGGATTAGAGCAGGGTATCGACGCTTGCCGGGTCGGCGTCGGAAAGCATCTGGCGGCAGCGGTCGTACTCGGCGTCGTCGCCAATCGCCTTGGAGACGAGCGCGAGCATGGCGATAGCCTTCAGCACCGGCACGTTCGCCTCGTGCGAGGCCGGGACCGGGCCCCAGCCCTTCCACCCGTTGGCGCGCAGGCGGTCGAGCGAGCGGTGGTAGCCGGTGCGCGCGTACGCGTAGGCGACAAGCTCGTCGCCGCCGTCGAGCTCCTCGGCGGCGCGGGCGGCCCACACTGCAGGCGAGTCCGGGTGCGCGAGCGCGGTCTCGCGGGCGAGCGGGTCCTTGCCCTTGGCCGGGTCGTCGGGCAGGTGCAGAGGCGGGGGAGCGAGCATGTCGTTGATTTCCATGCCGGCCAGGCTAGCAGTTCGGGCTTTTCAACGTGCCAGCGCGCACCAGTTGCCTTACAGTAGTACGCAACTGACACGAAGGAGACCCGCATGGCAAGCCCGCTGTATGTTGCAAAGACGGGAACGTACGAAGAGTTCTGCGAGGTCTTCGACGCGGAAGAAAACGACGTGACCGACATGCTATTCGCGGCACTGACCAACGGTGACCCGGAGGCGCGCGCGAAGATCAGCAACGACATGTTGGACCGTGGTGCGGACGCGTCGCGCGAGGAATACGGGCAGAACGCGCTGACGATCCTGCTTGGTCGGCATCGCGACCTCGGGGACGGCGACGCTGCGCTGGTGCAAAGGCTCATCGACGGAGGTGCGGACGTCAACTTCCGCAACCGTAGCGGGGACCTGCCGATACGGTTGGCGATCACGGTGCGTGTAGCTGATGACGAGCAGCGCCGCGAAGTCTACGAGGCGCTGTTTGGGACGGGCGAGCTCGACCTGAGTCTGCCGTCGAGTGTGCGCAATCCGATCAACACCGTCGGCGGCTGGCTGCGTATGAACGTGGATGGGCGTCCCGGCAAGCTGGATGTGCTCGACGAGTTCCTCCAGGCCCGTGGCGAGTGAGTGAAGGAGGCCCCCATGGCAAGCCCGCTCTATGTTGCCGGGAATGGCACCTACGAGGAGTTCTGCGAGGTCTTCGACGCGGAAGAAAACGACGTGACCGACATGCTATTCGCGGCACTGACCAACGGTGACCCGGAGGCGCGCGCGAAGATCAGCAACGACATGTTGGGCCGTGGCGCTGACGCTGCGCGGGTCGACACTGGCCAGAACACACTGGCCCTGGTGTGCTCGCACGAAGAGCTGGGCGCAGGCGACGCTGCGCTGGTGCAAAGGCTTATCGACGGCGGCGCGGACGTGAATTTCCGTAACCGTAGCGGGGACGTGCCCATCAAGCTGGCCATTGACATGGGGATGGATGATGCACAGCGCCGCCCCGTCTACGAGGCGCTGTTCGGCGCCGAGGAGCTCGACCTGAGCCTGCCGTCGAGCGTGCGCAACCCGAAAAACACGATCGGTGGTTGGCTACGCATGTGCGTGGACGCGAACCCCGAAGGCCTCGCCGTGCTCGACGAGTTCCTTTCTGCCCGCGGGTACTAGTCCCAGAAGTCGGAGGCGTTGAGCCCGAAGCGGTAGAGGCAGCGGCGCAAAAGCGGCATGGACAGGCCGATGACGCTGGTGGGGTCGCCGTCGATGGAGTCGATGAACCAGCTGCCAAGCGCCTCGAGCGTGAACGCGCCGGCGCATTTGAGTGGCTGGCCGGAGGCGGCGTAGGCCTCGATGTCTGCGTCGGAGACGTCCCCGAAGCGGATTGCGGTGGCGATCGTGTCCACGACCCATTCGCCCTGGTGCGCGACGGCGTGGCCGGTCAGCAGGTGGGCTTCCTTGCCGCGTTGGGCTTTCCACCGCGCGATGGTGCGCTCTGGGGTGTGGGGTTTGCCCAGCAGTTGGCCGTCTAGCAGCAGCATTGAGTCGCAGCCGACGACTACGTCGTTGGGGAAGTCGCCCGCCACGGTCGCGGCCTTCGCGTGCGCAAGCTTTTCGACGATCACACGCGGCTCCGCCTCACCGAGCTCGGCGATGATCGCGTCCTCGTCGACGTGGGCGGGCCGCAACACGGGGGTGACGCCACCCTGCTCAAGCAGCATGCGGCGCGATGGGGACTGGGAGGCGAGAACGAGGCGCATGGGGTTAAAAGTAGGTGATGTTGGCGAAGGCGTGCGGGTTGAACAGCTGCTCCGCGTGGTTGGCCAGCGCGGGGTTGCCCCAGCGGTTTTGGTCCGCGGGCTGCTGCTTCGCCTTCGCGGCGGCCTGCAGGTCCGTGAGGACGGCGGTGAGCGCGGCGAGCTCGTCCTCGGTGGGGTTGCCCTTGGTCACCGTGAACAGGGGTGTTGCGGTCATGGGGTGCTCCTTTTTCGTGGCGGAGATGGTTACAGCGGGATGTTGCCGTGCTTCTTCTGCGCCGGGTAGGCCACCTTGCGCTCCAGCAGGCGCAGGCCCTCCAGGACGTGGTGGCGGGTTGCCGACGGTGGGATGACCGCGTCGACGAGTCCGCGCTCGGTGGCCACGTACGGGTTGAGGTTCTCCTCGGCGTACTGCTCGGCGCCGACGCCGAGGTGGGAGGCGGCGGTGGGGGCGTCGGCAAGCGCGATCTGCGCGGTGGGCCATGCGAACACGAGGTCCGCGCCCAGACCCTTGGAGCCGAGGACGGCGTACGAGGTGCCCAGCGCCTTGCGGGTGATGACGGTGATGGTGCCCACCTGGGCCTCGGCGAACGCGAACGCGAGGGCGGCCGCGGCCGCGGAGGCGCCGGCGCGCTCCTCCTCGACGGAGGGGACGAAGCCGGGGGAGTCCACGAACTGCACGATCGGCAGGTTGAACGCGTCGCAGGTGCGGATGAAGCGGGCGGCCTTGCGGGCGCCGGCCGCGGTGAGGCAGCCAGCCAGGACGCTCGGCTGCGTGGCCACGACGCCGACGGCGCGGCCGTGGACGTGGGCGAACCCGGTGAGGACGTTGCCGGCGTAGTCGGCGCTGAGCTCGTAGAAGTCGCCGTCGGTGACCGCGGCGACGATCTCGGCGACCTCGTAGGGCTGCGCGTCGTCGTCTGGGATGATGGTGTCCAGGTCGGTCTCTGCGCCACCTGTGGCAGCGCGCTCCGCGTCCGCGCCGAGCGGGGAGGCGGCCTGGTTGTTCAGCGGCAGGTAGCCCACGATGCGCTGCACCGCATCGAGTGCGCCCGCCATGTCCGCGGCGGTGACGTGCGCAAGGCCGGTGGTCGCGGCGTGCACGGCCGCACCGCCGAGCGCGTCGGCGGTCGTCGCGGTGCCGGAGACCTGGCTGACAATGTCGGTGTCGGACAGGTGGAGGCTCGCGCCTTCGACCATCACGGTGACGTCGGCAAGCGGCACTGTGGTCGCCGCGAGGGTGGCGACCTCGCCGGCCACCACCGCGATCTGCGGCACGAGACCAGAGGCGTGGGTGGCGGCGCGCAGCAGTTTGGCCTGCATGTGGGCGGTGACTATGCCTTCTTGCCAGCGCGGACCGACCGAGTCGTAGATGCCGATGACCGGTACGCCGGTCTTGGTTGCCAGATCAAAGAGTTTGAGCATTTTCTCGGCGTAGACCTCGCCGATGGCCCCGTCGAAGATGTCGGGATCCTGGCTGAAGATGCAGACCCGGCGACCGTCGATAAGCCCATAGCCCGTGATGACGCCATCGGTGGCGGGCTTCGTACGATCCATCTTGTACGCCTCGACGCGGTGGCGCGCGAGCGCGTCGGTTTCCACGAACGAACCGTCGTCGAGCAGCGCCTCCACGCGCGCGCGAGCCGTCATCGCGCCCTCGGTCGGCGCCTCCGCGCGATCAGCGGCCGGCGTGCGCGCCTCGTCCAGGCGGTTGCGCAGGTCCTGGATGCGGCCCGCGGTGGTCTTCAAATCGGGTTTTGCAGTCTTGTCGCCCATAAGCCCTCAGTCTATGCCCCTATCTGTTATGCACCAAAGATAAAACCACACGTTGTATCGTCCGGTCGGGCATGAGCGTTTCTCTGCGAATGCTGTGTCAACCTATACATGTTTTGCAAAAGCTTTACCCAGGCGTTGTGAAGCCGAAATCTGGGGGTGTTCCTATCTATGGCACGGGGGTCAACCCCACCTGGGACGAGACCCTGCTGATCGTCACCGCTGACCACGAGACCGGCTACCTCACCGGCGCCAATGACGTCCCGGGCTTCTCTCCGCTGGCCGGCGAAAGTCAGGCTGCACCGGAGCACAAGTACAACTCCGGCGACCACACCAACCAGCTCGTGCCGTTCTTCTTCAAGGGCGCTGGTTCCGAGGACATCCTCGCAGCTGCCGAGGGCGAGGATCCGGTGCGTGGCAAGTACATCGACAACACCACCATCGCCAAGCTGACCAAGGAAAACTGGTGGGCTGAGGACAAGGCGGGCGACCAGGGCGATGCAGCCGAGGGCTCCTCCAAGGAGCAGAAGATCGCTGCCGGTGTCGCCGGTGGCCTGGCGCTGGTCCTCGCGCTGATTGCTGGCGCGTACCAGGCTGGCCTGCTGCCGAACATCCCGGGCCTGCCGAAATTCTAATCACTTCTGGCTCACCCAAACACTGAGCGGGTGCCTCGAGTTATTCGAGGCACCCGCTTTGTCGCGTTAGGGCTTATCGCTTATCGACGCCACGCTCATGCACCACCACCTGCGGTTCTTTAACTCCGGCGAAGATCAGTTCAAGGCGAGTGACCGGTTCGCCAAGCGCTTCCTCGAGGAGGGTGGCGTAGATGTCGAGCTGCAGGAAGTAGCTGGTCACCGTCTCTGCGCGTGCGGTGACGTCGGTCTTCCAGTCGGCGATGATCCACCCGGCGGTATCGCTGCTGGTGTCACGGTAGAGCAGGTCGATGTAGCCGTTGACCGCGGTGCCGTCGACTGTGCCGATAACCGGCAGCTCCCGCTGCGCCTTGGCGTCAGCCTCGAGGCTGCGCGTGTACGGGGTGGATTCGGCGAAGCAGGCAGCGACGCGCACCACATCCTCCACGGCCGATGCTGGCAGCTCGTAGAGCGAGGCGACGGTCGCAGCGACCTGCTCGAGCTCACCACCTTGGGGCAGGTGCTCCATCACATCGTGGACTGCGGTGCCGAAGTCGGTCCCGGCGTTGTCCCGGTAGAGACCGCTGTTGATCTGGCGGGCCGGGAAGCTGGCTGCCGCCACTCGCTCGTCCAGGGAGTGGCGCAGGCGGGCGCCGGTGATCTGCGTGTGGCGAGGCAGGGCGTCGTCGGCCGGGCGGGACTGCGCTGGCTGCGCGCCGGCAGGGTCGGCGGTGGGCTCGGGGATGGCCTGGTCCTCGGCGTGGGCGATGGCGGTGACGCCCATTCGTTGGGTGATGCCGGTCGCCTTGGCGAGTGCCTCGGCCCTCGTAGCGAAGCGCTCTGCGTTCGGCGCACTGCGGTCGGCGTCCTGTGCCTTGGGTGCCGCGATGGCATCGAAACCTGGCAGTTCCTCACGGGCGATGGGGGCGTATTGGGTGGAGTCGTCGATGATCTCGGCGAGCTTCGCGCCGCGCTGCGCTTTGGTGTACTCGCGTGGTCCCCCCCTTCTTCTTGGGTCTGTTTTTCTTGAGTTGCAGCGGGATAGCCAGGACGGACTTGGCGCGCGTCATGGCGACGTAGAGCAGGCGGATCAGCTCGTTGGCGTCGGCTTCGTCGTCGAAGGCCTTGGCAACGAGGTAATTGGGGGTTGGCGCGTCCTTGAGCTTGAACTGCGCGGTGCTATCTGCCCGGGAGAAGGTGCGTACCGCGCGACTGCTCGAGGTGTGGCCGGACATGCCAGCGGCGATGACCATGGGGAACTCGCGACCCTTGGACTTGTGGATCGTCATGAAGCGAACTGCGTCGGTGCCGGTATCAAGCAGAGGCTCGGAGACGCCCTGGTTGGTTTCAGCTTGGGTGTCAGACCAGCGAACAAATTCGCGGAGGCCGAGCCCGGTTGTGGCAGAGAAGCGGTCAGCGAGCGTGAGCAACGTCTCCACGCGCGGGAGGTGGTCGGGGTGGCCACTTGCGGCGTAGGCCTCCGCGAGTCCGAATTCCGCGACGATGCGGCGCACCATGGTCGCCGCATCGGTGCGCTGTGCTTCCGCGGAAAGTCGGCGAAGCTGCTCGACGCAAGTGTCGACGCTCGCAGCAACCTCATCCTGCGTAATCGCGGCGTCGAGCGACTCCGGGGCTTCATGGAGGTGCTCGCGGCGTACCTGCGCCCACCGAGCGATGTCCGCATCCGAGCAGCCGAGAAGTGCGGTGCGCAGGGCAGCGATGCGGGTGAAGTCGTCAGCGGGGTCGGCCACCGCGCGCAGTACAGTGACCAGGTCGTTCAGCTCCGGGGTGGCAAAAAGCGCGCCGGAGCCCTCGGAAACCCAGGGGATGTCTGCGTCGCCGAGGACCTGCATCAGGCGCAGCGCATCGTTGTGGGTGGGCACGACGATGGCGATGTCGGAGTAGCGCAGGGGCGCTCCGGCTTGCGCACCGCTGTGGTGGACGAAGCGAGGGTCCGCACCGGCAACCGCCGCACGAATGAGCGCGACAACGTCGGCGGCTTCGCGTTCGCGCAGTTCGGCGGGCGGCAGGTCTTCCGCGTCTGCGTCCTGCAGCACGATGAACGCGCCCTCGCGGCCTTCCGCGGCGTCCTGGGGGAGCATGGGCACGTAGTTGGCTTGGGCGGGGCCGTCGTTGGAGCTCGCGTGGGCGTCGAAAAGCTGCCCGTAGAGCTCGTTGACAGCGGCGACGACCGCTTCCGAGGACCGGAAGTTTCGCGAGAGCTGCTTCACACCATGGTCGGCATCGCGGGCGGCGGCGCTGGTGCGTGCGGCGACGTAGGTGTCGATGTCGGCGTTGCGGAACTTGTAGATCGACTGCTTCGGGTCGCCGACCATGAACAGGCGGCCGGGCTGCGGGGTGTCGTGCGGCCCGCGGGCGATCGCGGTGACGATGTCGAGCTGCGCGGGGTCGGTGTCCTGGAATTCATCGACGAAGATGACGCGGTATTGCTCATGCAGCTTTGCGCGCACCTCGTCGTCGACCACGAGCTGTTGCGTCAGGTAGATCATGTCGTGGAACTCGAGGATGCCGGTGCGGTGGCGCGCGTCGGCGGCTCTGAGCACGAGGGCCGCGAGCACGGGAGCGATTGTCGACGTCGCCGCGTACCCCGCGTAGCACCCAAGCTCATCGAGTCGCTCGAGGAAGTCCTTGTACTCCTCCTTGACCTGCTTAGCTTCCGGCTTGCTGCCGCCGGTATTGCCAGGTTTAGGCAAGCTGAGCTCGGCGAGGGAGTCCGCCGCGTCGAGCTCGGCCAGGCGGTCATCGAAGAAGGTGAGGAGTTTGTCGGAGACGCCCGAGGCGTAGGCACGATCGCGGATCAGGCGCAGCTGCTTGCGCAGGCTGGCTCGTAGCTCGTCTTCGGGTGGGGCCTCGAAGGCGGACGCTTTGATCGTGGCGCCGAGCTCGCCCCAGTGCGCGTCCATCCACTCGACCAGCTCTTGCAGGTGCTTGAAGGTCACGCCTTCGCCCAGGAGGTACTGCAGTTGGGTGATGAATTCGGCTGCGGAGATGTTCGTCGGCAGCGCGTCGATAGTTGCTGTGGCTTCTTCACTGCCCTCGAAGAGCGCGGTAATGGTCTCGATAATTGCCTCGCTGTGCTGGGCAGAGGAGAAATAAGCGGCGAGGTCATCGACAGCGTCGACCTTCGGTGGCAGGCCGGCCTCCAGCGGGTACTGCTTGAGCACGCGCAGGCAGAAGGAATGAAGCGTGCCGAGCGCGGCGCCGGGCAGTCCTTCGAGCGCTTCTTGGGCGCGCTGCTTGGCCCGCTCCGGGTCGTGGAATGCGCGAGGCTGCCCATTGCCGAGCGTGTAGGCGCCGGTGTCGCGGACCTGGATGAGCGCGCGGCGCAGACGGGCGGTGAGCTCCGCGGCTGCGGCTTCGTTGAAGGTGATGGCGGCGATCTGATCGATGCGGGTGCCGTGCTCGATAATCAGCGTGAGCAGGCGCTGGATGAGCATGACGGTCTTGCCGGAGCCGGCACCCGCCTCGACGAAGCAGGAGAGCTCGACTTGGTTTTGGATGAATTCACGGTTGGCTTCGTCCTCGACGAGGCGGTCGGCAAAATGTGTTTGAGTCATTGATTTTCCTCTCGCGGGGCTAAGCGTCGGCGGGCGCAGTGTACTCGGTGGTCAGGGGCTGCTCGAAGTCCAAAGGCGGCATAATCGCTGTCAACGCGTTGTAGTTGGACACACCCAGGCGCAGGCGCTCGTCGCTGTCCCAGCGCTCCGGGATAGCGTGTGGCGGGAACGCACCGCGCTGGATGTGGCGGTAGACATTGCCTAGGTTGGTCTGCAGCGTTGCAACTGCGTCGTCGTCGACAGTGATTTTCACGTGCGAGTCGTCCGGGTCACGGAAGAACCAGTAGCGCGCCTGCACCTCGGTGACCTCGCCGGGCCACTCTGCGGGCCCGCCGGGGAAAAGCACGGCCGGATTACCCGTGGCGGCAAGCGCGCGCACGATGTAGCCGTACAGAGCCAGCTGGAAGTAGTAGTGCGGCGCGCCGTCTTTGACCTGCCCGGTCGGCGTCTTCTGCTCCACGTACGTGCTTGTCGTCTTGCCCTTGCCGGACTTGTAATCGGTCACGCGCAAGATGACGGCGCCGTTTTCCACCTTGAAATCAACGCGGTCGGCGTAGCCCTTCACCGGCAGGTCCACGCCGAGCTCGGGAAGCGGAAGCGACGCGGCGGGCTCTTCCGCGGTGTTGCCGAAGGCGAACTCGGTGGCAAGTGGCGTCCAGCCTTCTTCTGCCTCGTTGCGCTCCTGGGCGAGCCAGCCGTGCACGTCCTTGCGCGCCTGCTCGGCAAACGTGTCCCACACCAGCGCGTTGACCTTGTCACTGCGATGCCGCGCCAGTTCCCGCTCTAGGATGTGATCCATCACCTCGACGGCCTCGCCCTCCCAATCCAGGTCGGCGTAGTGCTCGGGACGGGCGTCGTTGTCCAGCCACATTTCGTTGGTCCAGCGCTCCAGCACTGCGTGCAGGATCGTGCCGGTGTCGGCGGAGGCGACGTGCATATCCTCCGCGTCGTCCTCAAGCACCCAGTTGCCGGTCACGCGCTGGATAAAGTACTCCAGCGGCGACTTGGTAAAGCTCTCCAGCGCGGAGCTGGAAATCGGTTTCTGCAGCGTGTGCAGGCCAAAGTCGGTGCCGGTGTAGCCGGTAAATTCGCCGGCGACGCCCGCATGCCGCGCACGCATGATCTCCGCGTAGCGCGCCGCCCGCTCGCTGGGTGCGCCGGCCAGCGCGTTCGCGAGCGCAATCTCGGCCTGGCTCGTGGGCGTGCGTTCGCCGCTTACTAGCCCCGGGTAGAGGGCACCCACGCGGGTTTCGTCCTGGTCAAGCCAGGTGGAGGGCTCGGTCAGCCCGCCGCCGGCAATCCCAGATCGGGCGCGTGTGAGCACAATGCTTCTCGACGCCCGCAGCGCCCCCGCAAGCGTCCGCTCCCTCCGCGCCAGGAACTGCTCCGGAGTGGTGTGCTGCTGCGCCTGCGTCATCGTCGCGCTGGGGGTGAGCGAGCCGGGCAGGGCAGCGTCGGTGGTGCCGGTGATGAACGCGAGCTGGAGGTTTCGCCCGTCCAGGCTCTCAAGCGGTCCGACCGAGAGCACACCGGTGTTGGTGGCGCGCGCCGGGCGGGCGGCGAGTTCGCGAGCGATCTCGAGAGCGCGCTCACGTTGGGGCGCGCCCTGCTGGGCGGCGAGCTGGTCTACCAGCGGGTCCAGGTAGATCGCTTGTTGCGGCTTCCCGATGCTCAGGACATCCAACGCGATCTTCCGGAACGCGGAGGCGAAGCCTTCCCAGCTCTCCGCCTCGGTCAGCGGTGCGAGCGTGGCGCGTAGGTCCACGACCCAGCGGGCGGCGGTCACGCTGCGTTCGGGTACGCGCTCGCGCGCTGGGGTGCCATCTTCGGCCTGGCGCGCGGCGGTGTCTATGACCGCGTCCCAGTCGCTACCGGTGAGCGCTGTGCCGAGGCGGTCGCGTGAGCCGGCGTCGAAGGCGCGCAGGCCGGGGCTGTCCTTCACCTTGCCGGTGGAGAGCAGCTCCACGAGCTGGTGGCGGTGCATCTCGGCAGGGCGCAGCGTGAGCAGGGCGGTGAGGGCACGGAACACGTTGTGCTGAGCCCACACGCCGCGCGCGGGTGCGTGGTAGGGGATGCCCGCCTCGTCGAGGGCGTGGGTGAGGAAAGGAAGCTCTGCGTCATCGCAGTAGGCCACGGCGATTGCGTGCAGCGGGGTGCCGGCGGCGACGGCGTCGAGGATGCGGCCGGTGACGTAGGTGGCCTCGTCCGGCTCGGCGATCAGCGAGACGCGTTCGGTGTGCTCACGCAGGTCTGGCAGATCGACGGGCGTGGCCTGCTGGAACTGGGCCAGCGCCCATTCGGTGCGCGCGTCGTGGGCCAGTGCGCCGACGGTGATGAGCGCCCCGCGGTGGCCTTCGGCGGCGGCGCGGACCGCATCCGGGAAGGTGAAGCGAGTGTCGCGGAACTCTTCGGCGGCGCGCTGGGCGATCTCGGCCACGATGCTGGGCAGCTGCGCGCCGCCGTGGTCCGCACGCCATTCGGCGGGGGAGTTGAGGAGGGTATACAGGGCGTCGATAAGCGCTGCATGCGTGGCCGCGGAAGTATGCAGCTTGGTCTCATGGAAGGGGGTCGGCTCGGCGCCGTCGGCGAGGGTGCGGGCGACGAAGGCAGCGACATCGGCGCGCTGCAGCAGCGTGCGGGACTCCTGATCACGCGCGGCGCGCTGCAGCAGCATGTCGAGCGTGACCACGTCCACCCCGAGGCGCGGGCCGCCGGTGGCAATGGCGGCGACCACATCGTCGAAGGCGGGCGTGGGGCACAGCACCGTGACCGGGGCGAGGGGATCGCCGGCTTGCGCAGTATCGACGGCCGCGAGCAGCGCGGTGGCGTAGGGGGACGAGGGCGGGTGGGGCGTAGCTGTCATGGGGCCCACAGTAATTGGGCAGCCGAACATCGGCAGGGGATGTATCGAACGTGTGGTCGAAAGTGGCTGCGGGGCGCTATCCTATGAGGCATGTTGCGTACGGACAAGCTTGTCGCAGTCATTTACTCTGCTGGCAAGGTATTTGAAAATTTGCGGTCAGGGCGGCTCGCGACCGCGGCTTTTTTGGAAAACGGCACAACCGACGGGATTACCTCGCGTGCCGACCTGCAGCTGTTACAAGATTTGCAGGCTGCTGCGCGAGTGACGTTGCGGATAAAACGTGGCCGCGAGACAATCGCAGCGACGCATGTCTGTGAGATTAATGCCGCAATGACGCGCTCGGCGGCCTTACATCCGGGTGAGCTGCGCCGCGAGGAGCAGCGCATTGGTGTGCGCACGGTCCACGGCGACCATATGCCCCCGGCTTTGGATATGGACGCGCTGCAATTGCTTATCGACGACACCGTGACCGGACCAAGCCCGACGCCTGCTGAGGCAGCACGGCTTTTCGTCGTATTGGCCAGGGCTCAGCCGTTCGAGGACGGTAACAAGCGGACCGCGATTTTGGCTGCGAACGCGCTCCTGCCTGACGGCATCGTGTTGGTGGTCCCGCACGATCGGGAGGGGAGCGGGGCCGTAGAGGCGCAATTCCACGACCTCCTGGCTCGTGCCTACGTCTGTGGTGACGAGGACGGCCACGCGATCGATGCCGTCGTCGAATTTATGCTGGCCCACCAAGCGGCCGAGGGGAAATAGCAGCGAACTGGCACGTGTTATTTCGCGCCCTGCTTATAGAGGTCCCACCCAGCACGGATCATCGGGATCTGCAGCGGGAGACGTGCGATGGCGCCGGCCTGCAGGTACCAGGGCTTGTTGCGCCACTGCCACGCCATGTTGAAGTTGGCCGGCCACACGGCGAGCAGGAGCGCTGCGGCGACGGCGCCGCCGGTCGCGCGCGTCTTCGCGTTGGCAAGCAGGGCTGCGGTAGCGAGTTCGGCCACGCCGGAGACGTAGGTGTAGGTCCGCGCGCTGCCCGGCAGCTGCTCGGGGACGATGCCGTCGAAGGACTCAGGCTTGACAAAGTGGAGCACGCCCGCGCCGCCGAGGACAGGGATGAGTGCTTTCTGCATCGTATTCATGTCTGCCACGCTACGCCGGTCACGCCCGCCGAGGGAAAGCCCTAGCTAGGGGAGGGGGTCGGATCTGGGCGTGGTTGTCGCCGTGGGTTCCTTCTTCCCCTTCTAGTGCGTATCGGCTATCGTTGGCAGCATTCAACCCCCGCGTGTAGTGCTCCCCGGCGGGGCGTTCCGGTCCCGGGAGACTGTAAGGAGGCAGCACCGTGAGGAATCTCCAACGCGGTGCAGCAGCACCGCCTATCGAAGCCACCGTGGAGATTGTGAATGGTCGCGGCACCTGTCCGGTATGTCGGAGGCGGGTCCAGGTGAACAAGGCAACCGGGCTTTTCCGACGCCACTGGCGCGAGGGCGGGGAGTGCCCGGGTGGGGCAAACATACGCATAGGGTTCGTCCCTGGTCGCAAAGGCGAAGTTATCCCGAGGCGAGCAGCAATGTCCCGCGAAGAACGCCGCACGGTTCGCGATGAATGGAACGCACGCCCCGTGACGCCAACCCGCGGAAAATCGGTCCTGGTGGAGTACACACCGCCGCCCGGCAGCGGCAAACGGCGGTAGCGGCGACGATACGTTATACATCGTCGAACTGTGCCTGTAATCTGCGGTGATAACTGAGACCATTACGCGCCAGGGGGGCAGTCGTCGAAGATCATCACTAAGCTAACAGCTCACCCTGACCCAGGAAGTCCACCACGTGGTCCCACTCTCACGCGGAGGAAGCCACGATTTCACCAACCTCATGGCCTTGTGCAAGCCCTGCCACTCACGAATATCTGCTCTCGACGGGGGATCGGGGAACATATCGTTACAGGTAGCCCTTAATCCACTCGGGCATGCTCGGATCGTCAACGTCCCATGACTCGATAAGTTTTTCGTCGCGTTCCCAGCTGTTCTCATGACCGTCGAAGAACTTGAATCGGTTGCACTTGTACTTGTGGACAGTGTCGCCCTCGAGCCGATACTCGTTCCAGTAGTAGTTCTGCTTGCCGTAGCCCTTCCACTCATTGGTGGTGTAGATCGTTGACATGGATACTCTTTCGTTTCCTGCCGCGACAACAGCGTAACGCGACGCTTAATAGTATCTAGCACTATACCGAAACCTCATCCTAACACCCCGGCTCCACCTTTTTCGTTTTCTGCCTGCCCAACACCCGGGCGGGCTTTCTTGTTGTTCGCTTTTGTGAAAGGAGCCCTCGCGTGTCTGTAGTGCGAAGTGCTGAGTCTGTGTGTATCGGCCATCTCGACAAGCGGTGCGATCTGATCGCAGACCACTTCCTCTCCCCTCGAATCGGTGGCACGCGTGGCCGTTGAGGTCATGGCTACGGGCAGGCGCACCACCACCATCCGGCCCCATTGCGCGCCTGCGCATGGGAAGCACTGCGTCGGGCCGGGTACAACCCGAACCGGTTCCTCATCTACGTGTGGGTGCGCCACCAATCCGCCGACACCGGCGCAGGCGTCACCAGCTCTCTCGAGGCGCGTGAGGGTGATGAGTCGGTGTATGCGAGCCTCGGGGCTGGCGACCAGGGCACCGTCTACGGGTACGCCACGAACAAGACCAGTCAGCGCCTGCCGCTGACGCTCGTACTCGCCCACGAGATCTGCCGCCGACTCGATGCGGCCCGCACCGACGGCACGATCCGTGGGATCGGCCCCGACGGCAAATCCCAGGTCAGCGTGGTCTACGACGAGCTGGGCACCCCCTCGGCATCGACACCGTGATTGTCTCGATCCAGCACGATGCGCACAAAGACACAGGCGTTCTTGAACGCGAGGTGCGCACACCGGTCTTCGCCCCGCGATCGAGGCTCACCTGCCCGAGGTCGCGGCTGAGCGCGTGCTGCTCAACTCGTCCGGTCGGTTCGTCACCGGTGGGCCCACCGCTGACATCGGGCTGACCGGACGCAAGCTCATGGTCGACACCTACGGTGGGCTCGGCCCGCACGGCGGTGGCGTGTTTTCGGGGGCTAGTTCATCATCGATCGGGGGCCTTTTGACCAGGCGGTCGAATGCGACTGACAGCGCACAGCATGCCACCTGCGCCGATGTGTGTGGCAGGGTTTTCTTCCAGCTCTGTCGCGCAGGACACTCCAGTAGGTTCGCCGGGCACTAGTCGAAGCTCACAACCTGACATGCACCTTCCTTCCAGAGCTCACACAGACCCCCAACTCGTCCAAGCCGGTTTGGTTAGTGCGCGTGATTTGCTCTATTTGTCAGTGCCGGACACGTTGTCTCAGCCGCTCCGAACCTGCCTCGTCCGACTGAACGCGCCAAGATCGCTGCGGCGAAGAAACACTTCAAAGCAATTAGTATTGATTACGCGAAGTCCTCGCCGAAGAATTGGAACGTGTAGGTACGCCGCACCCAACACACACCAACGGGGTGGGCCGGGGAAGTGGCCCACCCCGTTCGTGCATGCAGTGGATCTATCCCTGCAAGTCTGGGTGGTGTTACCGGCGGCACACACCGCCGGTGGTGCTACGCGACCGGGTACACCCCGTCCTCGCCCAAGCGGGCGTCCGCGTCCAACAGGAGCGCGATCTCACTGTCGTGGGTGTGGCCGTCGGCGAAACGGCGGTTGTGCACCTGCTCGAACAGGGCGGCGCGTCCGACCATGCCGGCCTCCAGGTGGCCGGCACCGGCGCGCAGTCGCTCGGTGGCGCGGGCCCGCCAGGCCTCGACGTCGCGGCCTTCGGCGGCGAGCGCTGCCTCGAACACGCCCGGGTGAGCGAGCACGACGAGCGCGCCGACGTGGCCGAAGCCCAGCGAGGTCAGCGCCGCTGCCTTCACCGCGCCCTCGCCAAGGTCGAGGGTGTCACGTAGCCAGACCAGGTTGGTGGCCTTCGGCGCAATGAGCGGGTCGACGCAGTCCAGCGACGCGTTCTGCGGCAGGCGGCCGGTGCGCAGCACCTCGAGCAGTCCGCCGATCTGGAACAGGGCAGCGCCTGCTTTGGCGTGACCGGTGAGCGACTTCTGAGAGATGACGTACATCGGCGCGTGTGGGTCGCGGCCGGCCGCGGGCCAGAGCAGGGAGTGCAGCTCGGATTCGTTCGGGTCGTTGGCGTTGGTGGAGGTGTCGTGCTTGGAGATGACGTTGACGTCGTCAAGCGAAAGCCCGAGCGAGGTGATGCTGCGGGTCAGGCGCGAGTGCTCGCCACCGCAGGCTGCGGCGAGCACGCCCAGGCCCGGTGCCGGGATGGAGGTGTGCGCGCCATCGCCGAAGGAATCGGCGTAGGCCACCACCGCATGTACCGGCAGCCCCAGCTCCGCGGCGAGCGAGCCGCGTACCACCAGCAGTGTGCCGCCGCCCTCGCCCTCTAGGAAGCCGCCGCGACGGCGGTCGTTCGCGCGAGAGATGAAGCGGTCGTCGATGCCCTGCGCGGTCATCTTCGCGGTCTCGGCGGTAGCGTTCATGTCGCCGAAGCCCTGGAGCGACTCGACCTGGACATCGTCGATGCCGCCGGCGACGACGAAGTCAGCCTTGCCCAGAGTGATCTTGTCCACGGCCTCCTCCACGGACACCGCCGCGGTGGCGCAGGCGGCGACCGGGTGGATCATGGAGCCGTAGCCGCCCACCAGCGACTGCATCACGTGCGCGGCCACCACGTTCGGCAGAGCCTCCTGCAGGATGTCGGACTGGCGCTCCTCGCCGATAAAGCGGGAGACAAAGACCTGGTGCAGGGACTCCATGCCGCCGATGCCGGTGCCCTGAGTGGATGCCACATCCGCCGGGTGGATCGCGCGCAGCAGCTCAACAGGGGTGAAGCCCGCGGAGATGAACGCGTCGACTGCGGTGACCAGATTCCACACCGCGATGCGGTCCATGTTGTCCACCATCTGGGCGGGGATGCCCCACCTGGCGGGGTCGAAGCCCTCCGGCATCTGGCCGGCCACAGAGCGGCTCAGCGTCGCCTTGCGCGGCAGCTGCGCGGTGGCACCTGCCAGGCGGGTGACCTGCCACTCGCCGTCGGTGCAGGTGATGTGGGTCTTATCCGGGTCAGCCTCGGCGAACTCACGCGCCTCTGCTTCGTTCGCCACGGTGAAGGTGACGTCGCGGTCTAAGAAGACCTCGGTGAGATCGATGGAGCCGCCGTCGGTGAGGAAGTACTTATCGCTCAGGCGGCGCACGCCGGCGCGCGCGATGACCTCGTCGCGGAAGCGGTCCGCGATATCCTCCTCGGCCACCTCCTGGCCGTCGGCGTCGTACCAGCCCGGGGTGGGGTCTTCCGCCCAGCGGACAAGGCCCGTCATCCAGGCGAGCTCGAGCACGCCAGCGGCGGTGAGCTCGACCGCGCCGTCGCGCTGGATGCCGTACTCGGCCTCCGTGCGCGTGCGGCCAGAGCCCCAGGAGGAAACCTCGCCGATACCCGCGATGACGATCATGTCGTCCAGCGGGCAGGTGACCTCGCCGAGCTGGCCGATCGCCGAGCCGTCCGGCTGGGCGGGGTTGGCCACGTTCGGCAGCGCCTTGATGCGCGGGGCGTCGGATGCAGTGCTGGTCTCCTGCGCCGCGGCAGTCTCGATGTTCGCCTCGCGAGCGAGCTCCGCGATGGACACGCCAGAGTCTGCGAGCCCACCGGTGAGATCCAGGTTCAGCGGGTGCTCCTGCGCCTTCGCGCGCGAGGTGGCGCTTGCCAGGCCCATGAGTTTTGAGGAGATCTCCTCCGGATCCCAGACATGGATGCCGGCTTCGCGGGCGGCGGGGATGAGGACGTCGTTGCCGCCCATGAGGTGCGTGCCCGCAACCCAACCGATGCGCGCCTGGGCGAGGGTAACCCCCTCGGGCCAACCGGTCTCGGCGTGCCACTTGTTCACGATCGCGTCGAGCGCGGCCTTGACCTCGCCGTACGCGCCGTCGCCGCCGAAGGTGCCGCGGTTCGGCGAGCCCGGCAGCACGATGTGCGCGCGGGTGGGCACGTCCGCATCCTGCGCGAGGCGTGCAAGTCCGGCGATGGTGCGCTCCAGCGACCAGAGTAAAAGCCTTGCCTGCGTTTCGGTGTTGCCGCCGACCTCTGCCAGCGACCCGGAGACACCAGGCGCGGCAAACGGGAAGGCGAGCGTGGGGACCAGGGCGGGCTTGACCAGCTTGACCTCGTTGCCCACGGTCTCGCGCTGGGCAGAGCCGATCCAGTCGATGAGCGTATCGACGTCGCGGTAGGACGACAGGTTCGCCGGCACCAGCCAGAGGGCCGCGCCGGGCGTGCCGTGGTCGCGGAAGAGCGTGCGCGCGAACTCCTTGCGCGCCTGGGTGATCCGAGATGCCGTCATGATCACGGTCGCACCACCTTCGAGCAGGCGCTCGACCAGGGCGGTGGCGATGGAGCCAGGCGCGGCGCCGGTGACAAGCGCGACGTCGTCTGCGTACTCGAGCTGTGGGGTGGCAAGCGCGTTGGCCGCGATTTCCTCCAGGACTTTGCGTGGTGCGCCTGCGGTGTGCGCGGCGTACCAGCGGGCCTGGTCGGCGATGGTTTGCCCGGTGCCGGTGAAGCGCTCGGGCGCGAAGCGGGAGGTGTTTTCGCCGGTGTCGCCGGTGACGATGCGCGCGAGGTCCTCGCGGGCCTGGGCCCAGCGGTCGTCGAAGAGGATGGCGCGACGCGCGTCGAAGACGGGGGAGACCTGCGAGACCCAGTTCGTGCCGAGCTCGGCCTCAATGGTGTCGAGCACGGTGCGGGCCTCGGCGGCTGCCTCGGCGTCGGCGGAGGTGTCCGCGGGGGCCGTGTCCACGCCGAGCTTGTCCAGCAGGGTTCGCGCGGTGGCCACCAGCGTGTCGGCAACCTCCTCGCGATAGGCGTCCAGCGCGGCGGAGTCGACGACCCCGCCACCGGAGGACGCCGCGGCAGAGGCCTTGGCGACTTCCTGGTTGTGGTTGGCGGCGACGAGTTCGACGGCGGCGTCGAGAAGCGTGGCGACCTCCGCCTTCGAGCTGGCCTGCGGCAAGGTGGCAAGGGTGCCGCCGCGGACCGAATCTTCCTCGCGGGTGCCCAGCAGGACGGCGGCCTCGACGTGCGGGACCCAGCTCGCGGGCAGCGCCCAGGTGCCGGTCACGTAGTCGGCGACGTGGGAAGGCGCCAGGCTCGCGGCGCCGAGGACCTGTCGCAGGCGCGCGCCGATCGCCTCGGTGAGCACGGAGCCGAAGGGGGCGTAGCTGGGTGCTGCGGTGTTCACGCGCTCGCGCAGGGTGACCACGTCGGCTTCGGCGGCACCGTCGATGGCGGGCACACCGAGCTCCGCGGACATATCCATGAGCAGCTGGTTACGGCGCGAGGAGACGCCACCGGTGAGCTCCTCGATGGTGTCTGCGTCCGTGATCTGCTCGGGGCGGATCTTGTTCTGGAATGCAAACAGCACGCCAATCGCGTCGGCGGCGCTAAACGGCAGGTCGGAAGCGGGTTGGGCAGTAGCGGCTGCCGGTGCCGCAGGCGCAGCCGGTGCGGGCTCGGCAGGCGCGGTGTCGGCCGGTGCTTCCGCCTCCGCTTCTGCTGCTTCCTCCGCTGCCTCCGGCTCAGGCGCTGCGACGGTGTCGCTGAGCGTGACCTGCTCCCAGTTCGCCTCCGCGTTGACCACCGGGATGTGGTGGCCGGTCACTGCCATCTCGCGCTTGGCCAGGTTGGTCAAAGTCGGTGCGGACGCCAGGCCGACCTCGATGGCCTGCTCGACGCGGGCGAAGATGAGGTCCTGAGTCTCAATCCAGCGCACTGGCGAGGCGAACTGCCAGGCCAACAGTTGGATCAGCAGGACGCGGGCGACGTCGGAACGGTCCATCGTGTCCGGATCGAGCGCAGCGAGTGCGTCCTGGGAGGCGCGGTCGTCGGCAGGCACTTCGGCGCGCACGGCGTCGATGAAGTCCTGCGTGAGCTCGAAGGGGCGCGCGACCAGGTTGGGTACGTAGCGGTGCTCGAGGGCGTCGACGTCGATACGCGCGGGCAGAAGCTCGTCGAGCTTGGCGGCGAAGTCGGCCACGCCGGAGCGCAGCACGCGCGAGTGGAAGGGCACGTCGATGCCCGGCACGGGCACGTAGGCGCGCTCGCGCACAGCGTTTGCGCGCTCGGCCAGGGCGGCAAGGCCGCGCTTCGTGCCGGCAACCGAGTACTGCTGGCCCTTGATGTTGTAGTTGACAATCTCGAGGAATTCGCCGGTATCTGCCGCCACCTGTGCGACGTAGTCGGCGACTTCCTCATCGGACACCCCGATCATGTTGGGGCGCAGCGCTCCTATGCCGTAGTCGGAGTTGCCGTCTGCATCGCGCGGGACCAGCGAGCCCATGGAGGAGCCGCGGGAGTAGACCACGTCAATGACGGATTCCAGGTCGAAGATGTTGCCCAGCGAGGCGAGCGCGGTGTACTCGCCCAGCGAGTGACCCGCGTACATGGCACCGGTGGCCAGCGCGCCCGCATCCCGCAGGCGGGTGGTCTGCGCGTACGCGACCACGGCGAGCGCTACCTGCGTGAACTGCGTCAGGTGCAGCACGCCGTCGGGGTGCTTGAACACTTCGCCGCGCACGGTGATTTCGGTCGGGTTGGCGTCCACGATGCGCTGGATAGAAAAGCCCAGGTTTTCGCGGGTGTGCGCATCGGCGCGTCGCCAGATCTCGCGGGCGGCGGGGCTGGCCGCGCGGTCGCCGGCGCCCATGCCCTCGGACTGGATGCCCTGGCCCGGGTAGAGGTAGGCGGTGGCCGGCTGCGCGAGCAGTGCCTGGCCTCGCGAGACGACCTCGCCGCCGATACGGCAGGTCACCTCAAGCGCGGGCTGGATGCCGGCGCGGCCGACGCGCTCGACGGTCAGCTCCACCTCATCGTTCAGTTGCACCATGCCGTACATGGAGTAGGTCCAGCCGGTCACGCGCCCGTGGCGCCCCGCGAGGTGCTGTGCGGTGGCAGACAGCCACATGCCGTGCACCAGGGGTGCGCTCAGGCCGACGAGCCCTGAGGCGTTGTAGGAGGAGTGGATCGGGTTGTAGTCGCCCGAGACCAGGGCGAAAGGCGTCATGTCGGAAGGTGCGGTGACGGTCGCGCGGTCGACGAAGGAGCGCGGGGTCGCCTCGATTACGGCCTCGACGCCGCCGTACTCCGGTGCGGCACTCGGCGGGGTGGTCGTCGCCGCCCGGCCGCGGATGGCAAAGCGGTGCATCTGCTTCACGACGGCGCGCTCACCGTCCTCAATACGCAGCTCAACCGTGACGATGCGCCCGGAGACCGACTCCTCGATGCCGCTGCACCAGGAGGTAACGGCGAGTTCGCGCCCGTCGGCAAGCGCCTGCAGGTCCGTGCCAGGTGCAAGCGCGATAAGGTGGTCGAGGTGGACGGCGTTGAGCAGGCCCTCGATAACCGGGAAGCCGTCGGGCAGGGTGGCGGAGCCGAGCGCGGTGTAGATCGCCGGCCAGCACGGGCCGACCAGCGCGTCGGGCGTGCCGTCGGGGACATTGGTGCCTAAAGCGGCGCCGGTGACCGCGGTGTGCGCCTGGAGTAGGGAAGCGGGCAGGTGGAAGCTGGTGCGCGCAAGACCGAAGGGGTGCGCCTCGTTTGCGGAGCCCGCGATGATCGACGGCAGCTCGGTGATCTCATCGCCGGCCTCGGAGACCGAGCCCACGCCGGCCAGGCCCGCGAGCAGGTCGAAGACGGCCTTGGGCAGGCGCGCGTCGTCGACCACGGGGGAGGCGCCGGTGTGCACGCCCTCGGGCAGGTTGATCGGGATGGTCACGTCGCGCACGTAGAAGGGACGCTGGTTCTCCGGCAGATCGTCCCAGTAGGAGTCGGTGTGGATGCGTATGGCCAGCCCGCTGTCGCAGGTGTCGTCGCCGGAGAAATCGTGGATGATCTCGAAGCTGGCGTCGTCCATGGTGTAGGCCGGGTTGTCCATCAGGTGCCCGTGCCAGAACAGGGTTGGGGCCGCGCGCAGGTAGTCCTCGACGCTGGTGGCGTCGGCGAGGCGGGCGAAGCGGTCGGTGGGGGTGACGTCGGCGTCGAGAAGCGCCTGCGTCGTGGCGGCCTCGAAGCGGCCGAGCAGCTCTGCGACCGGCTCGTTCTTGCGGGTAATGCCAGCTACCGCGACCGGGCCGGGGATAATGCGGACCTCGTCGGCGTCATAGCGCGGATCCTGCGCCTGCCAGAGCGTGTCCTTGCCAAACCACATCTTCAGGTCACCGTCGATCGCCGGGACCCACGGCATGGGCTTGGGATACGCGTAGTGCAGGGAGATCCACCATGCGGCATCGCGCGGGGAGACATGAATCTCGCGGGCCTGCGGGTAGGCCTCGATGAGGCGGGCAGATGCCTCGTGCGGATCCTGCGGGCCGTCGGCGAACTGGCTTTCAATTTCGCCGCTATCCTGCGGCGCAAGGCGCGCCTCGATGCGGCGCAGCGTGGAGACAAAGCGGGCGTCCCACGAGGTGTCGATGAAGGGGTGGGCCAGCTCGATGAAGCGCTCAACCCACTCGGCATAGGTCATCTCCTCGATGTCGCCGAAGAACGGCTTGGAGGTCTTGGCCAGCGCGGCGATGATCTCCTCGCGGCGCTCCTGGTACTCCTCGGCCGGCATGTTGGTGATCAGACGGGCAGCCTTGGCAAAGGAGTTGTCCAGGTCGTGGATGTCGGCGAGCAAGTGGCTTTGCGACGACGCCACGCCGTTGCGCCCCGTCCCCCTGGATACCCAACCGTGGTTGTCCTCGGGGCTCAAACCCTTCGTGTTGACCAGCAGGTCCTTGACCGAATCGGTAGCTTTTGCTTCCTTGGTAGCCATCGCCACGGTGCCGAGGAAAACCGCGTCGACCGGCATATGCGGCATGTCGAAGCGCTGCGACCAGGCACCGGTGAGCAGCTCCGCGGCGCGCTCGGGCGAGTACACGCCGCCGCCGACGGTGAGGATTGCGTTGTCGTGCTCGCGGACCTGCGCGTAGGTTGCCACCAGCATGTCGTCCAGATCCACCCAGGAGTGGTGGCCGCCGGCATGGCCGTCTTCCACCATGAGGATCACCGGGACGTCGGGGTTGGCAGCGGCGATGGCGACCGCGTCGCGGACCTGGGTGGGCGTGCCCGGCTTGAACGCGATGTAGGGGAAGCCGTCGCTGCGCAGGCCATCGATGATCTCGGTGGCCTCGTCAACCTCCGGAATGCCCGCAGAGATGCACACGCCGTTAAAGGGTGCGCCGGCGGCGCGCGCCTTGGGCACCATGCGGGTCTGGCCGAAGTGCATGTTCCACAAGAAGCGGTCGAAGAACATGGTGTTGAACTGGGCACTACGACCCGGCGCGAGGTGCTCGGCGAGCGTGTCGCGGTGCTCGTTGAACACCTCTTCGGAGTACATGCCGCCGCCGGCCAGCTCGGTCCAGTAGCCGGCGTTGGCGGCCGCGGCGACGATCTCGCCGTCGGCCGAGGTGGGTGTCATGCCACCCAAGATGATGGGGGATAGGCCGGTGACCTGGGAGAAACGGGTCTGGGTGTAGACCTTGCCGTCCGGCAGGCGCACCAGGCGCGGGGCGAATTTCTCGTAGGAGACCGCCTCGGGGATCTCGGTGCCCGGGGTGGCAAGTGCGTCTCGGGCACGCGCGGAATCGGCGGTGATGACGGGTACACCAGAGCCTGCGACGAGCTTCGAAGTAATGCCGCTGAGCGCCGAGTCGAGCGAGACGACGTGCGTCGCCCCGCCTTCGAGCAGGCCGCGTACGGAGGCGGGCCAGTCGTGGCGGTCGACCAGGATGGCCTGCGCGAGCGCGCGCGGGGAGTGATCGCCTAAGTCCAGGCCGCACTGTTCGGCCCACTCGGCGGCCAGGTCGACGGCGCGGGTGTTGGCGTCGCTTACGTGGTGGAAGGGGTAGGCCACTGGCAGCTCATCGAAGATGGGGGTGAGCTCGGAGCCGCCGAACTCGGCTGCTTCCAGCTTGGCGTTGAAGGCTTCGGCGTGGCGCTCGATGGCCTCGCGGGCCCGTGCCAGCTCGGCGGGTTCGCCGGCGAGCACCGCGTGGCGCGGGCCGTTGACCACGGACAGGAGTGATTCCGCGCCGTGCTCGGCGAGCAGGTCGGTGAGCAGGGGCACCGGGATGCCGCGCACGCTGAGCATCCGCGGGGCCGTGTCGCGCGCGCCGTAGGCGGTCGAGGCGGCAGCGCCAAGGATGAGTGCGAAGGCGAGCGCGTGCTCCGGGTGCTTGACCGCGGCCACGCCGAGCGCGCCCTGGGAGTGCCCGGCGAGGTGGACGTTGTCGTTGTCTACCTCCAAGCCGAGGTCGCGCAGGTGCTGGACCGCAGCGAGCTGGGCGAGCACGATGCCGGGTACCGAGACCGCCGGGTGCGCGTCCACGGGCAGTGTCGCGACGTTGTCGTCGGCGTTTAGGAGTGCGCCGAGTCGGTCGACCGCACCCGGCACGGCAGAGGCGAGGGGGCGGGCGACGGGGCCGATGAGGGTAAGCGCGGCGTCGAGAAGCGAGCGCAGCGTCACGCGCGCGGTGGGCGAGGCGGCATCGGCAAGGGTGCGCTGCCAGTCGCTGCCCTGGCCCTGGAAAACGAGTGCGGGGTGGGCGGAATTAAGCGCGACAATCGGATTGAGAGTCATGAATTCTCCTTGCGTGCTGGGCGGCGGGTTACAGCGGCATGTTGCCGTGCTTGCGGGCGGGGCGGGCGACAATCTTGTCGCGATAGAGGCGCAGGTTGGCGGCGATCGCGTCGCGGGTCTCCGAGGGCAGGATCACCGCGTCGATGAGCCCGCGCTCGGCGGCGTTGTAGGGGTTCAAGATGGTGTCCTCGTACTCGCGCTCGAAGCTGGCGATCAGCTCGGCGAGCTCCTGCTCTTCCATCCCGGATTCGCGCGCGGCCTTGATCTCCTTGCGGTTGATAAACCCGACGGCACCGGCCGCGCCCATCACCGCGATCTGCGCGGTGGGCCAGGCGAGGTTCACGTCCGCGCCCAGGCCCTTCGAGCCCATGACGCAGTACGCGCCGCCGTAGGCCTTGCGCATGGTGACGGTGATCTTTGGCACGGTCGCCTCGCCGTAGGCGTAGAGCAGCTTCGCGCCGCGGCGCAGGATGCCGCCGTACTCCTGGCCCGCGCCGGGCAAAAACCCAGGCACGTCCACCAGCATGACGATGGGGATGTTGAAGGCGTCGCAGGTGCGCACGAAGCGGGCGGCCTTCTCGGAGGAATCGATGTCCAGGCAGCCGGCGTAGACCTGCGGCTGGTTCGCCACAACGCCGACCACCTCGCCGTCGATGTGCGCGAACGCGGTGACCACGTTTTCGGCGCGCTGCTCCATAAGCTCGAGGTATTCGCCGTCGTCGGCAAGCTCGGCGATCACCTCGCGCACGTCGTAGGGGGTGTTGGGGGAGTCGGGTATGAGCCCGTCGAGTGTGTCGCATGGCGGCGCGTCTTCGTCCCCGGCCACGCGTGCCACCCGCTGTCGGCTATTGGCGGGCAGGTAGCCCACCAGGTCGACGACCCAGTCCAGCGCCTCCTGGTCCGTCTCGGCGACGTAGTGGCAGTTTCCAGCGGTGGCCATGTGCGTCCACGCCCCGCCGAGCTCCTCCTGGCTGATCTCCTCACCGGTCACGGTTTTGATCACGTCCGGGCCGGTGACAAACATCTTGGAGGACTTATCCACCATCACCACGAAATCGGTGAGCGCGGGTGAGTACGCGTTGCCACCGGCGCAGGCGCCAAGGATGACCGAGATTTGTGGGACAACGCCGCTGGCCTGCACGTTCTGATAGAAGGTCTGCGCGATCCAGTCGAGCGAGACGGCACCGTCCTGGATGCGCGCGCCTGCGCCCTCGTACAGACCGATGAGCGGGCGGCCGGTGGTGACGGCCAGCTTCTGGATCTTGATCATCTTTTCGCCGTAGACCTCGCCGAGCGCGCCACCGAAGACGGTGCCGTCCTGGGAGAAGATGCAGACCTCGCGGCCGTCGATGGTGCCCCAACCGGTGACGATGCCGTCAGTGACCGGGCGCTTGGCGTGCATCCCGAAGTCGTGGGTGCGGTGGCGGGCAAGCATGTCGGTTTCCACGAACGATCCCTCGTCCAGGATGTAGTCGAGCCGCTCGCGAGCGGTGAGCCGGCCGGCGTCGCGCACTTTCGCGTGCGCTTGTGCGCCCATGGGGGCATGGGCCTCGGCGCGGCGTGCGCGCAGGTCGTCGAGTTTCTCAGCCGTAGTCTGCGGGCTGGTGCGCGTGGAGGGTGGGATCTTCGCTGAAACTGTCATGCGAAGAAGCATATGCGTTTGTGTGGATAATTAGCTAGACAAAATGAGTGGAGTCTACGCTTTGGTAAGTTTTGTGAGGCAAACTTTCGGGCTTACGGTGGGAGAACGCCTCACTGTGAGTTTCGTCACGATCGTCGCCGGAAGGAGTCCGCACATGCACATCGGCACCGACCTCGTCCACATCCCCACGTTCCGCGCGCAGCTCGCCACACCCGGGACCACCTTCGCCCGCGCATTTACCGACCGCGAACTGCGCGACTGCGCCACCAAACCCGACCGCGACGCCTCACTCGCCGCCCGCTGGGCCGCCAAAGAGGCCTACATCAAAGCGTGGGGTTCCAGCCGCTTCGGCCAGCCACCCGCGCTCGAGGCCTTCGACTTTCGCCAGCTCGAAGTGCTTCTCGACGCCCACTCGCGCCCCACCCTCGCGCCCTCCCCACAGCTTGCTGCCGCCGGTGCCCCGAAGGTCGCGTCGCTTTCACTGAGCCACGACGGCGACTACGCCACTGCCACGTGCTTGGTAGTCACCGCTTAAACTCGGTGGCATGACTGTAAAGGACCTCGCCCGCATCCAAGACGCCGTCGCCGACTATTGGCCGAAGGTGCGCTACGTCGAGACCACCGGCTCCACCAACGCCGACATGGTGAAAGACGGCGAGGCCGGGATGGTGCTCATCGCCGATGAGCAGACCGCGTCCAAGGGGCGCCTGAATCGCACGTGGGTCACGCCGAAGGGCGCGCAGCTGGCCATGAGTATGGTCATCGACGCAGGCCAAGACCCCAACCACTTCGGACTGCTTTCCATCGCCCCGGGCGTGGCGGTGACCGACGTCGTGCCGCAGGCGCGCCTGAAGTGGCCGAACGACGTGCAGATCGGTGGCAAGAAGATCGCGGGCATCCTGTCCAACTTGGCGCTGCCGAACGTGGTTGTGGGCATCGGTATCAACGTCAACTTCCGTGAAGAGCAGTTGCCCGTCGACACCGCGACCGCGCTCAACCTCGAGGGCATCGACGTGGATTTCGACGACTTCACCATCGAGATCCTCCGCGCCATGGGCCACCGCCTCGGCCAGTGGCAGGACCGCGACCCGCAGCTGCTCGCCGATTATCGTAAGGTCTGCTCCACGATCGGCCAGACGGTGCGCATGGAGTTGCACGACCGCGATGTGCACGGCCGCGTCGACGGCGTCAATGACAATGGCGAGGTCATCATCGACGGCACCGCGTACTCCGTCGGCGATGTGCATCACCTGCGCCCGAAACAGTAGCCTGGTCGCATGTCAAGAAAGGTGCGGTTTCAGACGAGCAAAGACGAGCAGGTGCTTGTCGACGTCTGCGCCCCCCTTTCCTCCCTCACCTTCCCCCTGATGGAACTCATCGTGATTACAGGCGTGGCCTGGATCGCGATCGGTTGGATGGACGTAACACCCAACGTTGACCCGGCGCTGCGCAACCTGGTCGTCCTCGCGTGGGCGTTGTTGGCGCTGTGGCGTTTTGTTGCGCCGCTGGTGAGTTCCCGTCGGCGCCGCTTCATCCTCACGGACCGCCGTATCCTCGCGCGCGGGCGCCGCGGCGCGGTCGACTCCATCCCCCTGGAACAGGTCCACTCCGCCCGCCGCGTCAAGGGCGGGATTTCGGTAGCGGTCTACGGCTACGACCGCCCGCTTCTCTTCGAGCAGGTGGGCAAGGCGCGCGCCGTCGACAAGGCGCTGCAGAAAGCGCTCGCGGGCCAGCTGCGCTAACGCTTCCGGTACACGAAATACATGATTGGTCCCAACAGCGGGACCAGCAGCACAACGAGAAGCGACACCACGCCCGATTTCGTCGTGTGCTCGTCGCGCGCAATGCACACGAGCGCCGCGACTGCCAGCACAAACGCCAGCGCTGTCAGCCCCCACAACGCGTAGTCGATCGGTTCCGGCACCAGCGGTGAAGAAGCGCTACCCATTAATCTGCGCGCCCTTGATCTCCGTGTCGTGCAGCTGGCTGTCCAGGTCCTCCGGCGTGAGGTCGCTCTGCTGGAACTCGGCGGTGACCGGTAGGTGGAGGTCCATGTCGGTGCCGGGGCACAGCTCGATGCGGGCCTCGCGCACGGTGTAGTCGAGGACGTGTCCGCCGGAGGTGCGCTCGTCGTCGATGAAGTGGACGTGGCAGCCCGGCACGCTGATGCCCTTGGCGTAGGCGGGGGTGCGGAAGCCGCCGATGATGCCGGTGACGTTTTCGAAGTGGTGCTCGGCGTCGTCGTTAATTGCTTCGGTCATGGGGCGGTAGGGCTTTTCCTGCTTGCTCACGGTGCGGGTGACCACCTTGTCGAAGGTGCCGGTGATGCGCACGGCGTAGAAGAAGTTGCGGCTGGGCTCGAGCGAGTCGACGAACGCGGACAGTTCGCCGCGGCGCATGCCCTGTGGCGCGTCGACGGTGATGCGCGGCACGAAGTTCGTCACCACCGTAAACGGGGTGCGCTGGTCGAGGTCGGCGATGCGCGCCTTGCCGTCGCTGGTGAGCTGGTAGCAGACCCCGTCGAGGATAATCATCTCGCCGTCGAGCGCATCGAAGGTGCCGAGGCCGAAGTTGCCTTTGGACAGGATGTCGCTGATGGTCAGCTCGCCGTCGTAAATGCCGTCGAGGAGTGCGGTCATAAGCGAGTTCTGGAAGATGGTGTGGCGGGAAAGCGCCTGATAATTCGAAGCCATAGCACCAGGGTAAGGTGAAGTGCGTGAAGGACGCACAACAAATGCCAACTGTCGTGGTCGTCGGTGACGGCCAACTCGCCCGCATGATGCACACCGAGGCCATCGAGCTCGGCCTGCGCACGCGCCTCCTCGCGGGAAGTGAGGATTCGTCGGCGGCGCAGGTCTTCGGTGATGTGCGCATCGGCGATTACACCAACCTGGAGGACCTCAAGGAGGTCGCGCACGGTGCGGCCGCGGTCACCTTCGACCATGAGCATGTGCCCAACGAGCATTTGGAGCAGCTTATCGACGCCAACGTGGCCGTCGAACCACGCCCCGAAGCCCTCATCTACGCCCAGGACAAGCTGGAGCAGCGCCGCAAGCTGGAATCGCTCGGTGTGCCGGTGCCTGACTACGCGCCGATCGACTCGGTGGATGCGGCGAAGTCATTCTGGGAGCGCCACGAGCACCGCGTGTGCCTGAAGACCACCCGCGGCGGCTACGACGGCAAGGGCGTGTGGTTCCCTGACTCGCTCGATGAATTCGTGGAGCTGGTGGGCGACATGCTCGACCAAGACATCGTGCTCTACGCCGAGGAGAAGGTCGACTTTGTCCGCGAGCTGTCCGCCATGGTAGCGCGCACCCGCTCCGGCGAGATGCGCGTGTGGCCGGTCGTGGAGTCGCGCCAGACCGACGGCATCTGCCACGTCGCGATCGCCCCGGCCCCGGACCTGTCGACGCAGCTGGCGCGCGAGTGCCAGAACCTGGCCAAACTCATCGCCCGCAAGCTCGACGTCACCGGTGTGATGGCGGTGGAACTGTTCGAGTACGAGACGAAGACCGGCACCGCCGTGTCCGTCAACGAGCTGGCCATGCGCCCCCACAACACGGGCCACTGGACGCAGGATGGCTGCCTGACCTCCCAGTTTGAGCAACACATGCGCGCCGTGCTCGACTGGCCGCTCGGCGAGACCGAAATGGTCGCCCCCGTCACCGTCATGGTCAACGTGCTCGGCGGCAAGGAAGATCCGGAGATGCCGATGGAGCGTCGCGTCAAGGAGGTCATGCTGCGCTACCCGGAGGCGAAGGTCCACCTCTACGGCAAGGACTGGCGCCCGGGCCGCAAGATCGGGCACGTCAACGTCACCGGCTACGACGTGGTGTCCACGCGCAAGCTCGCCGAGCACGCCGCACAGTTCCTGGTGACGGCGAGCTGGACGTAGGCTGGCGTCGAAAAGCGCTGCAACAAGAAAGGTTGAACCGATGACCGCACAGCAACCCCTCGTTGGCCTGATCATGGGCTCCGATTCCGACTGGGACACCGTCCAACCCGCCGCCGAGGTGCTCGCCGAGTTCGGCGTGCCCTTCGAAGTTGGCGTGGTGTCCGCGCACCGAACGCCCGACAAGATGCTCGCGTACGCGAAGTCGGCGCACGAGCGGGGCCTGCGCGCGATTATCGCCTGCGCTGGCGGCGCCGCCCACCTGCCCGGCATGGTTGCGGCCGCAACGCCGCTGCCGGTCATTGGCATCCCGCGCGCGCTGGACACGCTCGACGGCATGGATTCGCTGCTGTCCATCGTGCAGATGCCGGCGGGCGTGCCCGTGGCCACCGTCTCCATCGGCGGGGCGAAGAACGCCGGCCTGCTCGCCGCTCGCATCCTCGGCGCGGCCGATGCCGAGCTGCAGGCGAAGATGGTGCGCTACCAGGAGGACATGGCCGCCGCCGTGGAGAAGAAGGACGAGGCGCTGCGCAGCCGGTTGCTGGGTGAATAGCAGTCCCATCGTGGTGCTCGGGGCGCGCATTGTCGACGGTCGCCCCTCCCGCATGCTGACCCGCCGGCTCGTGGCCGCACTCGTGCGCTGGCGCACCGACGCGCGCGCCGGGGTAGAGCGCACCATCGTCGTCACCGGCCGCGGCGAGTCGGGCGTGATGGCGCGCTGGCTCGCCGAGCGAGGCGTACCCCGCGAACTGATCGTCGAGGAGCCTCACGCGACGTCGACGAACGAGAACCTGGAGAACTCCCGCGCGCTCTTCCCGCGCGCGTCGCGCCTGATCGTGGTGACCAGCAACTTCCACGTCCGCCGCACGCGCGTGTGGGCCTGGCACCTGGGCATTCCGGTGGAGATGGTGCCGGCGCGCACCCCGCGGCGCTCGCGGGCGAAGAACTATGCCCGCGAGGTCGTCGCGCTGCCGCACTCCGCCGCGCGCGTTGCTTGGCGACGCCTCGCGCACACCCTGGGCATCCCACCTAGATAGGGCGAGCGCTGGCCCCTTCGTTGTGGTGTGAGCGCTCTGCGATACCCTTAGGGGGTATACCCATCCTGGGTATGGCGCAGATACTTCGGTCTGAGGAGGGCCCTTTCATGACACGCACACCACTACGACGACGCATCATCGGCTTGGCTGCCATTGCACTGCTGGGGGCCGGTGCCGTCTCATGCGCAAGTCAAGGCGAGGAGGCCACCACCCCGCAGACCGACAAGGACGGTATCGAGGTGACAGCCGGGGCCGATCAGCCCGCAGAAGTCAACGGGGTGGACCTGCATTTTCTCGGGATGATGACACCGCACCACCAACAAGCCGTGGATATGAGCGACATCATCCTGGCCGCCGACGGCACCAGCGAAGCCACAGCGGACTTAGCTGAACGGATTAAAGTCGGGCAAGAGGAAGAGATCGACACCATGGTCGACTGGGCTGAGCAATGGGGCCAAGACGACCTGATGGCACAGCATGCACCGCATATTGCCAACGGCATGATTACGCCGGAACAGATGGAGCAGCTGAAAACACTTGAGGGCGAGGATGCAGACACCCTGTTCCTCCAGCTGATGCACTCCCACCACGAGGGGGCCGTTGCCATGACCCAAGACCAGATCGACAACGGCGGCTACCAGCCCCTCGTGGACCTGGCCCAGCAAATGCTCGACGTCCAAACCGCCGAGATGGACGAGATGGAACAGCTCCTCGAAGCCAGGGGCGAAAGCACCCTGACTGAGTAACCAGCACGGCGAAGCGGCTAGAGCCCGCCCGGCAGGCTGCGCAGCGTGACTCCGCGCTCCGCGGCGGCCTCGCCGAAGCGCTCCACAAAGTCCGCGGACCGCTTCCCGGAGGCGCAGTACACCACGACGTCTCCCGCACCGCGCAGCTCGTCGAGCAGCGCGATCGCCGCGTCCGGGTCCTCGCGCCACGCGGACGTGGGCAGGTGCGCGGATTCCTGCGGCAGGTCCTTGATCGCCTTCTCGCCGAGTTCGCGCACGTCGAGCGCGGTCGCTTCGCCGTCCGCGATCTGCGCGAGTAGCCGCGCCTTCTCGCCGTCGCCGTGCTGTGGCACCGCGCACGAGGCGGCCGGCGCGGCGTGGGCGTCCAGGCTCGTCACCAGCTCGCGCTCCGGGTCGGCCGCGACCTGGAAGCGCTTGAGGATGCCGGCGAGCGCTTCGTAGACGGTGAGCACGCCGATCTCCGCCTCGTCCATCCCGGCGAGGAGCTTGACGGCCTCGGTGGCCATGAGCCCGCCGACGACGGAGGTGGTCACACCGAGCACGCCCGCGGTGGCGCAGTCCGGGGTGTCCTCGGGCGCCGGGTGGGTGGGGTAGAGGTCGCGCAGGCCCACGCCGCGCATGTCCGGGCCGGAGTGCCAGACCGCGACCTCGCCGTGGAAGCGCAGCACCGAGCCCCACACCAGCGGGGTGCCGGTGAGTTCGGCGGCGTCGGCTGCGAGGAACTTCGTGGTGAACGTGTCGGAGCCGTCGATGACCAGGTCCACGTCGCGGAAATACTCGGCGGCGTTGGACGCGTCGAGTCGTTCGTTCAGGGCGTTGATGCGCACGTCGTCGCGGTGCCTGCGCAGCTGCTCGGCCGCTACCTCGACTTTGGGCCGGCCGACATCGGCGGCGCTGAACAGGATTTGGCGGTGGATGTTGGTGTCGTCCACGACGTCGTCGTCGATGACCGTGATCGTGCCGACGCCCGTCGCCACCAGCGACTGCATCACCGGACACCCGAGCCCGCCCGCGCCGATGACCAGCACGTGCGCGCGGTTGAGCGCCTCTTGGCCCGCCAGGCCGAAGCCCGGAAGCAGCGTCTGGCGCGCGGTGCGGCGCAGCTCAGCGTGGGGGAGGCTCATAGCACCTGGTCCTCCCAGCTCGCCAGGCCCGCAAAGCTTGACGACGCCACCGCGCCCTCCGCATGCGTCCGCCGCGGAATCCGGCCCGCGCCCCGCGCCAGGCGCCCCGCCTCCACCGCGTGGCGCATTGCCTGCGCCATGGCGACCGGGTCCTGGCAGCGGTTCACGGCACTGGCCAGCAGCACCCCGTCGCAGCCGAGTTCCATGGCGAGTGCGGCGTCGGAGGCGGTGCCCACGCCGGCGTCGAGAAGCACTGGCACTTGCGCGCGCGAGCAGATCAGCTCGATGTTATGCGGGTTGAGGATGCCGAGCCCGGTGCCGATCGGGGAGCCCAGCGGCATGACCGCGTGGACGCCGACCTGCTCGAGGCGCGCCGCCACCACGGGGTCGTCGGAGGTATACGCGAGGACGGTGAAGCCGTCGGCGACGAGGAGTTCGCAGGCGTCGACGAGCTCGACCACATCGGGCAGGAGCGTGTGATCGTCGGCGATGACCTCCACCTTCACCCAGTTCGTGCCGAGCGCCTCGCGCGCCAGCTGCGCGGTGAGCACCGCGTCGCGCGCCGTGCGGCAGCCCGCAGTATTCGGCAGCGGGTCGATCCCCAGGCGGGTGAGCATGTCGAAGACGCTCTCGCCGCCGCCGTCCGCGCGCGCCGTGTGCCGACGCATCGCCACCGTAGTCAACTGCGTCCCACTGGCCACGAGCGCGTCTTCCAGCAGCTGCTGGCTCGTCGCGCCGCCCGTGCCCATGATTAGGTGCGAGTCGAATGCCTTCTCCGCGATCTGCAGCACGGTTAGCCTCCTTGGACGGCGGTGAGGATGTCGGCCACGTCGGCGTCGTTAAGCATGAGGCCCCACTGGCTCGCGGGCACCACCTTGCCGTTGACGGCCACGGCGACCCCCTCGGAACGGCCCACCACCTCCTCGACGAGCTGCGCGACGGTGGGCGCGGCGTCGAAGGTGCGGGGTTGATCGTTGACAGTAATGCGCATGATGCTCCTTTACTCGTGGCGGGCGGGGTCGCACGCGGCGATGTCCACCGCCGTGGTGCGCCGAAGCCCAAGGTCAGCGCCGACGCGCGCGCCGAGCGCCGCCAGCAGAATGCCGTGCCGGAAGTAGCCGGTGGACACGACGAGGTTCTCGCCGCCGAGCCCCAGGTACGGCAGGTCGTCGGGCGTGCCGGGGCGGTTGCCCACGAGCGCCTCGATGAGTTCGCAGTCCTCGAGCCCGGGCACGATGCGGATCGCGTCGCGCAGCAGCGTGTACACCCCGTCGACGGCGGGCCGCTCGCGCGCGTCTTCGCGGCTGGTCGCGCCCACGGCGATCGTGCCGTCGGTGCGCGGAATGATGTAGACCGGCCGATCCTCCACAAACGCGCGGATCACGCGGCCCACCGGCGCGTTGGCGGCCCCGAGCCGCAGCATGTCGCCGCGCACCGGCCGCAGGTTCAGCGGCAAGCCGAGTGCGCGCGCCCCAAGCCCGTTGCACACGTAGGTCGTCGCGCCGAGCACTTTTCGCTTCTCGACGCCCACCTCAACCCCCACACACGCCGACCCCTCCCACAACAGCGCGGTCGCCTCCTCGCGAATCAGCGTGACGCCCCTGTACTCCAGCACGCGCAGCAGGGCAGCGGCGAACATCCGCGGGTTGACCTGGTGGTCGCCGGGGATCTCCACCACGCCCGCGAGCTGCGGACTAAGGCCCGGCTCCTGCGAGCGGGCCTGGCGCAGCGTCAGCCTGTCGACGTCCATCCCGTGCGTGTGCTGGTGCTCGGTCAGCTCGCGCAGGTGCGTGGCGTCGGCGCGGTCGGCGGCAACGACGAACGTCGACTCGGTGCGGTACCCCACGTCGGTGCCGGGGATGGCCGCCACGAGGTCCTTTACCAGCGACGGATACAGCTCCGCCGACTGCAGCATGAGCGGGTACAGCGGCTCCTGGCGGTACTGCACCTCGGCGGCCGGGGCGAGCATGCCGCCGGCCACGTTGGTCGCCCCGCTGGCGGGCGCCGGGTCCACGAGCGCGATGCGCTGCGGGTCCACGTCGCGCCGCACCAGCTCGAAGGCGGTGGTCAGGCCGATGATGCCGGCGCCGACGATGACGTGCTCGTAGGTGGTCACAGCGCACCGCCCGCAGCCACGCGGTCGAAGTCGGCCGCGATGCCCGCCGCCATCGCCCGCGGGTCGTCGGCGCGCATGAAGCCGCGCACGATCGCCACGCCGGCCACACCGGTGGCGGCGAGGTCGGCGGCGTCGGAGGCATGCACATCGCCGATTGCCACCACCGGCAGCCGCGACGCCTCCACGAGCGCCGGGTACCCGTCAAGCCCGATCGGGGCGCGGCCCGAGTCCTTCGTGGGCGTGGGGCGGAACGGGCCCGCGCCGATGTAGTCGATCACGCCTGCGTACTCGTTGGCCTCCTGCACCAGGTCGAGGGTCCCAGTGGTCAGGCCGATGATGGCGTCGGGGCCCAGCAGCGCGCGGGCGTCGCGCGGGTCCATGTCGTCCTGGCCGATGTGTGCGCCGTGGATGTGGTGGGTGGGCATGAGGCGGGCGGCGAGGTGGACGTTGTCGTCGATAAGCACGCGCGTGGCGGGGTTGGCTTGAGCGACGGCGTCGGCGACCGCGCAGGCCAGCGACTCGAGCGTGGACTCTTCGATGGGCTTGCTGCGCACCTGGATCACGCCCGCGCCACCCGCGGCCGCTAGCGCGGCGATGCGCGGGACCTCCTCGGCCGGCTGCCCGGTGACGAAGTAGCAGCGCAGGTCGAGCGGTCTAGACATCGCGGATCACCCACGCGCGGTCGGCCTGGTCGAAGAAGTCGAGCTCGTAGCGCGAGGCGACGGCGCAGGCGCGCACCGCGGCGTCGAGCGCGTCCGGGGCGTCCGCAAGTGTGCGCTCGCAGCGGTCGATTGCGCCGCGCACCGACGCGAGGAACTCGTCGCCGGCGTAGGTGGCCAGCCAGTCGCGGTACGGGTGCGCGTCGTGGTTGCGCTCGGCAAGGCGCGCGCCGACCTCGTAGTACAGCCAGTAGCAGGGCAGCACCGCGGCCTGTCCAATCGCCGCGGGCTCGCCGAGCGTGGAGGCCAGCAGGAAGTCGGTGTACGCACGCGTGACCGGCGACGGCAGCGTCTCGCGGTCCAGGTCGGCGAGCCACGTGCGCTGCATCTCTTGCTCGTCGGCGATCGCCTCGTCGGCATCCGAAGCCCACGCCCCGCCGAGCGCGTGCAGGGAGCGCGCGTACCTCACCAGGTAGTACGCGTCCTGCTCGAGGTAGAAGAGGAAGCCGGCGCGGTCCAGGGTGCCGTCGCCGAGCGCGCGGATGAACGGCAGCTCCATGATGGCGGTGAGGTACGGCGCCGAGGCGTCCCACAGCGCCTGGGTGTAGGGGCCTGCCGGTGCGGCGAGGGGAGGGGTTGGTGGGGCGTCGATAAGCAAAAAGTGCTCGGGGCGCGTATCAGCCGCGCGCTGCATGCGACGGTTCATGTGCCCATGGTCGACGGGGCCGTGCCCGCGGCCGACGGCGAGCGCATCGGCGTGCGCGATCGCCTCGTGCAGCCAGCGCGACGCCCACTCGGTCGCCGCCGGGGTGTCAAAGCCGGCTCCCAGTCGCGTGGCCAGCGCCGAGGAGAACGAACAGCCGGTGCCGTGCGTATTCTTCGTGTCCACGCGCTGCACGGGCACGCGGTGCACGCCATCGGCGGTGACCACGGCGTTATCCGCGTGCGCGCCGCCTAGGTGGCCGCCCTTGACAATGACGGTCGTGCCCAGCTCGCGCGCCAGCCCCTGCGCCTGCGCGATCGCCGCGTCGAAGTCGGCGGCGGGCTCCGCGCCGGCAAGCACGGCCAGCTCAGGCAGGTTCGGGGTGATCACGTCGGCGAGCCGCGCCAGCTCGCGCAGCGCCGCTTCAGCATCGCGCGTAAGCAGCCTATCGCTTGACGACGCCACCATCACCGGATCCAGCACCACCCTGCACGTTTGCGCGTGCGCGGTGAGAAAGTCGCGCACCACATCAATGATCTCGGTGGTGCCCAGCATGCCGATCTTGATCGCGTCGATGTCCACGTCGTCCGCGACGGAGCGCAGCTGCGTGCGCAGGAACTCGACCGGCGGGGCGAAAATCTCCTGCACGCCGGTGGTGTTCTGCGCGACCAGCGAGGTCACGACGCTATATGAGTACCCGCCGGCGGCCTGGATCGACTTGATGTCGGCCTGGACTCCGGCGCCGCCGGTCGGATCGGTGCCGGCAATAGTGAGGATGCGGGGCAGTGCGGGCGCAGCGTGCATGGGGACAATCCCTTCGCTAGTTCGAGCTAGTGCAGGTTCGACGGGTCTGATCTCAGCCCCTCGCTCGGGGCACCCCGTGTCACACTGGCGACGCTAGCACAGCCCCCGCGCCGCTAGAACGGCAGGTTGAACGTGGGCAGCTCGATGCCCAGGACCGGCGCGGCGAAGTACAGCCAGCCGACGGCCAGCGCAGCGACGAGCGCGACGAGACCGAGCAGCATCGCGGCGACGTCGAGCTCCTTGCCCACGGTGACGTCGGTGTCCTGGGTTTCCTCCGCGGCCGGCTGCTCTTGCTGCGCTTGCTCGCCGGAATCGGCGGTGCCGTCGGCGGCGACGTCGACGTTGACGACGACCTCGTCGCCCTCGCCCTGCTCCACGCTCACCGGCTCGCCGTTGACGGTCACGCCCATCTCGCCGGCGCCCTCCTGTGCGAGGGCCGGCTGCGCGGCGGCGATCATGGCGGTGGAAGTTGCTGCGGCGATAAACGCCCTGGTTGCTCGTTTCATAGCATCAGTTGTAGCACTTTCCTGTGCGCGCGCTGCCTTGAAACCCCGAAACCTTATTAGACGTTGAAAACACCCCGCCGGTTCCCTGGTTGGCCGAAAGTGGAATCCTTCTCACAAACCATTGAAACCGCAGGTCAGAAAAGTTTATGCTGTGTGGCATGACGCTTCTCGACGACCTGATCACCCTCGACAGCCGCGGCATCGACCTTGTTGCCGCGGCCGCGTCGTCAAGCGCCGAGACGCTGATCTCCCGCGGCATGGACCCCGACCGCGCCGCCCAACTCACCACCGCCGCCGAGGTCTTCTTCGCCCCGGTACGCAACCGCCGGGCGCAGACCGCCTGCGTCGACGCCGCACGCAGCCGCGGCCACCGGATCGACACCCTCGCTTTTATCGCCCGCTCGTCGCGCAGCCTGACCAAGGATGCGGATCGCTGGAAGTACCGCCGCGCCCTGTGCGAGGCCGACGGTGATTTACGCACCATCATGCGCGCGGCGAAGAAACTGAAAAAGCAACTCGCCCCACCTCCACCGCGGGCACCGAAAGCACACATCACCTACCACGACAAGGGCCTCTCCACCCTGCACGTAACGGGGCGTACCAGCGACGTGCTCGCCGCCTACCACGCAGCACACCCCGACCCGGCAGCCTGGCTGACCGGTGATGCCACCACCCGTGTGGCCGCACCTGCGATCACCACGGTGCTCAACATGGACATCGGCGAGTTCGCCACCTGGCGCACCCACCCCAACGACACCGCCGAGATCCAGGTGCAGCTGACCAACGGCGAGTGGCTTGACGGTGCCGAGTTGGTCAACCGGAAGCTCAACAAGGCGGGCTATATCGCGCTGATCTCGCCGACTGACGGGCCGGTCAACCTGTATGCGACTACCCTTGCTGGGGATGACCCGGCCAACCCGAGGCGGGCGACTCGGGAGCTGCGGCTGTTGATGAGTGCGGACGGGCCGACGTGCGCCTGGGCGGATTGCCACCAGCCGGCGGATGTCTCCGAGGCGCACCATCTCACCGAGTGGGCCAGCGGGGGTGGGACGGAGATTGGGAACCTGTGCTGGTTGTGCACCTACCATAATCGGCAAAACGGCAGGCCAGGACGCGGCCGGATGGGCAGGCACCGCGGGCGCGTCACCTGGCAGAGCCCGACCGGGTATCGAATACCCGGCGGGGTCGATCACGCCGACCCCGACAGACGCGAACAACGCCTCGCCCACACCCCAGCAACCAGGTAGCGCCAGTCACCCCTGGCGCCTATTGGGGTGTCTGGGTGTCGTCGTCAAGCGCTGAGCTGCGCCACGCCAGCCAGCGGCGAACGAGCCACCACTCGGCGAGCGCGAGCGCGCCGGCGAGCAGGCCGGGCCAGATCGCGGGTTGGTCGCGGAACACGTTGACCAGCCCTTGCACGAGGGCGAGGAGGACGAAGAAGCCGACGAACCCGACGATCGCCTGCCACATCAGGTCTGTGCGCTGGTCCATGCTAGCCCTTCACGCCGCCGGCGGTGAGGCCTGCGACGATGCGCCGCTGGAAGATCAGCACCATGATGATCAGCGGCACGGTCACCAGCGACCCCGCCGCCATGATCGCCGCGTACGGGTACTCAAACGCGCTCGGCCCGGAGAAGCGCGCGATCGCCACCGTCACCGGCTCCGTCGAGGTGTTGGACAGCTGCCTGGCCAGCATGAATTCGTTCCACGTGGTGATGAACGCGATGATGGCGGTGGTGAAGATCGCGGGCGCGGCCAGCGGCAGCAGCACGAGGCGGAACGCCTGGCCGCGGGTTGCGCCGTCGACGCGCGCCGCCTCCTCGAGCTCCCAAGGCAGCTGCTGGAAGAACGAGATGAGCGTGTACACGGTCAGCGGCAGCGCGAACGAGATGTTCGGGATGATCATCGCGCGGTAGGTGCCGATCCACCCGAGGTCGCCAAACAGCTGGAACAGCGGCGTGACCAGCGCGATCCCCGGGAACATCGACGCGGCGAGGATGATGCCGGTGACGATCCCTTTGCCGGGGAAGTCGAGTCGCGCGAGCGCGTACGCGGTGAACACGCCGACGAGCACGGCGAGCGCTGTGGTGGTTAGCGAGATGAGCAGCGAGTTGCCGATCGCCCCGAGAAAGTCGTTGCCCTTGTCGGTGGCGAGCGCGTCGCGGAAGTTGTCCAGCGTCACGTGCGTCGGCCACGGGGTGGTGTCGAAGGTGTGCGCTTGGTCGCGCAGCGCGGTCACGAGCATCCAGTAGAAGGGAGCGAGCCCCCAGAACATGATGAAGATGACGCCTGCGTAGTGCCAGAACTTTTTCATCGCGTGCCTTTCATGCTTTTCGACGCCTGCCTGCCACCCACATCAGCGCCCAGGAACCGGATCATGACGAATGCGACGGCGAAGATGAGCAGGAAGATGAGCGTGGACAGGGCGGAGGCGCTGTTGAAGTTGCCTTGGCGCATGTCCTCGACCACGAGCTGGGAGATCGTCGCGGTGGGGGAGTTGGAGGACCCGGAGATCATGATGACGGGCAGGTCGTACATGCGCAGCGCGTCGAGCGTGCGGAACAGGATGGCGACCATGAGCGCGGGGCGCACCAGCGGCAGGGTGATGCGGGTGAATGTTTGAAGGGACGACGCGCCGTCGACACGCGCTGCCTCGTAGACGTCTCGCGGGATCATCTGGAGGCCGGCGAGGATGAGCAGCGCCATGAACGGGGTGGTCTTCCACACGTCGGCGATGATGACGGCGAAGCGCGCGGTCCATGGGTCGGTGGTCCAGGCGATGTTGTGGCCGAGCAGCGAGTTGACGATGCCGCTGGGCGCGAACATGAACTGCCACAGCTTCGCCGTCACGGCGGTGGGGATGGCCCACGGGATGAGCACGGCGGCGCGGATGAGGGAGCGGACGCGCGACGGGTGGTTCATCACGAGCGCCATGCCGATGCCCAGCACCGTCTCAAGCGCGACCGTCACGACGGTGAAGAAGAGGGTCACGCTTACCGACGGCCAGAAGTCGGTCGCCAGCACACCCGCCGGACACGCGCCGACCTCGCCGGATGCGGTCATGCACCGGTTGGTCAGCCAGTACAGGTAGTGCTCGACGCCCGCGAAGCCGCCCTCGGTGAACAAGCCGGTGGCGGGGTCGAGGTGTTTGTCGGACTGGAACGAGAGCCAGATGGCGCGCACGATCGGGTAGCCGATCACGACGGCCAGCACGGCGAGCGCCGGGGCGACGAGCGCGGCGGCCTTGCCGGCGTCGCTGCGGTGCCTTCGCCGTTTGGGGGAAGCGGTTGTCATACACCACACTCCATTTCTTTTGGTGCGTAAGCGGGCAAAACGCCCGCGACCGCAGTGTAAACGGTGGCGGGCGTGATGCGTGGGCTACTAGGAGGCCTGCTGGATGGCGCTGGCCATGTCCTTCGTCGCGTCGTCAACGCTCTTTCCGGAGGTCAGCGCGGCGTACGCGTTGTCCTGGATGGCCTTGGAGATCGCCGGGTAGAACGGGGAGACCGGGCGCGGCTTCGCGTTCTCCAGGGACTCCTTCAGCGCCGGCAGGTACGGGTGCTCCTTGACCAGCTCGGCGTCGTCGTAGATGGAGGCCAGCACCGGCGGGAAGGAGTTCTCGGCGAGCGAGAGCTGGTTTTCCTCGCTGATGATGAACTGGATGAAGTCCAGCGCAGTTGCCTTGTGCTTGGAGTTCACGTTGATGCCGTTGTTGTAGCCGCCGAGTGTGGACACGCCGACGCCGTCCTTGCCCACCAGCGGCTGGACCTCGAAGTTCAGACCAGCTTCCTCGGCGTTGGCGTACATGTACGGCCAGTTGATGGCAAAGGCGGTCTTGCCCTCGGTGAACGCCAGGTTGGTTTCCTCCTCCGTTGCGGCGGTGGAGGACTGAGAGATGGTGCCGTCCGCGTAGGCGTCGACAAGCGCCTGGAGCCCCGCCTTGGCCTCGTCGGACTCAACGGTGGGCTGGCCGGAATCGTCGAGGACCTCGCCGCCCCAGCCGTTGATGAAGCCGAGGGAGTTGACGGTCAGGCCCTCGTACTGCTTGAGCTGGGTGGTCAGGCAGTCGGTGTCGCCCTCGAGGGCGGCGCAGGCGCTGCGGATGTCCTCGAAAGTGTCCGGCGCTTTCTCGATCACGTCGGCGTTGCGGAACAGGAGCTGGCCGTTGGTGTTCTGTGGCAGGGCGACGAGCTTGTCGCCGTAGGTCGCGGATTCGACGGTGGCCGGCAGCAGCCCGGAGGTGTCGACGGCGAAGTCGCCTTCGAGCGGCTGGAGCCACTGGTTGGCGGCGAAGTCGGCGGTCCACACGACGTCGAGCGCCATGACGTCGTAGTCATCGCCGCCCGCCTGGAGGGACTGCACGAGGGTGTCGCGCTGGTCGTCGGCCTCGCCGGCGAGCTCGGAGAGCGTGACCTGCTCGTCGGGGTGTTCGGCGTTCCACTTGTCGATGATCGGAATCAGCTTGTCCGTGTCATTGCGCCCCATGGCGAAGGTGATGGGGCCGCGCTCGTTGCCCTCGGCTGCGGCGCCGCTCGCGCCCCCGGAGGCCTCGGAGTCGGATTCGCTGTTGGAACATGCGGTGAGCCCGGTGGCGGCGAGCGCGATCGCGCAGAGCGCTGCGCCGGTCTTGCGGGTGGCGGTGAGCTTCATACCAATACCTTTCGTATTCGCTGGTCCCTCACAATGTATTCCGCCGGTGCCCGTTCCCGCGCAAAATTTCTGGTTTTTGCCCACCAACGGGGGTGCGCGCGGGCTATCGCTTATCGACGTCCAACCGCCGCCCCACCTTCTCAATCTCCATAATTTCCTGCTGCCTGTCTGCGGAGATGAGCCCAGTCGCGGCGACGACGGACCCGCCCGCGGCGAGCGGCGCGAGCACGTACTGCTCGAACTCCGCTGCGGTGGTCCACGCCGGGACCCAATACCGTTCCGGCCCCAATTCGGGGGTGGCCCACGCGGCGAGGTCGGCCGACGCGCCGAAGTACTGGTCGCCATAGAAGCGCACGGTGGGGCCGAAGTCGATGGTGCCCGTGGGGAGCTCGCCGCCCGCTTCGACGACGCCGCGCCCGAAGGGGTCGTCCGACACCACGACGCAGTCCGGAACGTGCGCCCACCGTGCCGCATCATCGACGCCCACGAACACCACCTCTGGCGCCTCGCCGTCCCACGGTCCGATGTGCGGGACGCGCGACGAGTTGTAGGCGCCCAGCGCGATCACTGCGGACTGCCACGACGCGGGGAGGTCGATGCAGATGGCGTCGGCGGCGGGGCCATCTGCGGCCGGCGGGAGCTCGAACTCCTCGTCGAGCATGTTGGCGACCTTGTTCGCCCAGTTGTCCAGCGTTTGGGCGGAGAACTCCATGCGGGTGCCGCGCGCTTCGTCGTAGACGGTCAGCCGCGGGCTCGCAGGGTCAGTACGCAAGAGGGGGGTGAGCATGCTCATGCCCGCCCATCATAGGTTGCTAGTTCACGCAGCGGGGGCCGTTGCCGCCCGCGGTGATCTCCGGGCCGGTCTCGGCGGCGCCGAAGTCCTCGCCAGGGGTGCCGACGGGCGCTTCGGACGGGACCTCCTCGCGCTCCTCGGGGCTGAGCATCGCCGGTCCCGCGTAGTCGGCAGCGATGACCACGATGAGGCTGCCCGGTTCGACGTTTGCGTTGGCGGTCACGGGCACGTTGCCAAGGCGTTCGGCGAGCTGCTGGGCGGCCGGGTCCGCCGGATCCGCGGTGACGATCTGGCTTTCCCAGTACACGCCGTCCATGGCGTTGGAGACGTCGGCGACGTTCATCCCCTCGTCGGTGAGGTAGTCGCCCACCGCGCCCGCCTGCCCGGTGCCGGCGCCAGCGTTGAGCACGTAGAGACTGTAGTTCTCAAAGCCCTCGGCGGTGCCCGCGCTTTCCGACGCCGCCGAGCCATCATCCGCCTGATCAGGGTTTGCTTCGTCCTGCGGCTCCACGACCGTCTCCATGAACTTGTGCACCTGCGGCGGGTCGACCGTGATGATGGATTCGCCGTAGTCGCCGGTGCCGTTCACCGAGGTCACCGGGATGGTGGTGAAGGTGACGTTGCCGCCGCCCAGGCCGGACATCTGCTGCGCGAAGCGGACTACGTCCCAGCCGCGGTCCAGCGTGACGGAGCGCTCCGCTGCGTTGGATAGGTCGCGCAGCTTCGACGGGTTGGTCAGCGTGCCGGCGGACAGGATGCGCTGGACCAGCGACGCCATGTACGCCTGTTGGCGCACGATGCGGTCCAGGTCGCCGCGCGGCAGGTCGTGGCGCTGGCGGACGAACGAGAGCGCCTGCGTCCCGTCGAGCGTTTGCTCGCCGGCGGGGAAGTTCGCGCCGGACAGTGGCTCGTTCACCGGGGCGTTGAGGCAGACGTCGACGCCCCCCACGGCGTCGGTGAGCAGGACGAAGCCGAGCAGGCCGACCTGCGCGAAGTGGTCGACCTCGACGCCGGTGAGGTCGGCGACGGCGTCGATAAGCCCCTCCTGGCCCGCGCGGGCGACTTGCTGCTCGAGCTCGGGGCCTTCCGCCTCGCCGTCGTCAAGCAGCTCCTCTCGCTTCGCACCCGCGTGCGCGCCGTAGACGCCGTTAATCTTCATGTTGCCGTAGTCGTCGGTGTGTACGTAGGTGTCGCGCGGGATGGAGACGGCGGTGGCGCGGGAGCCGTCCTCGGGGACGCGGATGACCATCATCGTGTCCGTATTAATCTCGCCGTCCGCCTCGCCCGCGTTGAGGCGCGCGAGTTCGTCGGGGGACAGCGGATTGCCCTGGGCGTCAGTGCGCGAGTCGGAGCCGACGAGCAGGATGTCGACGGCGCCGTCAAGCGCCTCGTTGTCGTCGTTACGCTGCTTTTTCCCGATGTTCAGTTCAGAGGCGCTGAGCTGGCTGTCCAGCTTGCCCACGGTGAAGTAGCCGACCCCGGAGACGACGAGCGCGGCCGCGGAGCACGCGGCGAGGATCCCCTTCACCACCGGGTGGCCCGATTGCTTCAGGTCCCTCGTGCGGGAAGGGGCCGGCTGGATGTCGCGGGCGCGCCTAGGGTTGTCGTTCACGGCCATGCATTATACGACATGCCTCGACGCGATCCGCGTTTTCGGTGCGCCTCGCCGTGCGCCGTGCGCGGAATCCGGCGCTCCAGTGGGTATGCTGAGCGCATTGTGAGAAACGACGATCGACTCAACGGCGGCCCCGACGCGCAGCCCGCGCTGGCGGTCATCACCGTGACCTATTCGCCGGGCGAGCACCTGGCCGCGCTGGTCGCCTCCCTCGAGCGCGCCACCGCCCGCAGGGTGCGCTTGGTGTGCGCCGACAACGGGTCGACGGACGGCGCGCCGCAGGCGGCGGCCCGCGCGCACGAGCACGTGGAATTCTTCCCTACCGGCGGCAACATTGGCTACGGCGCCGCGATCAACGCGGCGGTGCGCCACCTGGAGCCGCTGCGCGCTTCCGGCGAGATCGACCCCGATGCCTTTCTTATTGTGAACCCCGACGTGGAGTTCCGCCCTGGCAGCCTCGACGAGCTGCTGCGCTGCCTCGATGGGGCGCCGCGCGCCGGTGCGGTCGGTCCGCGCATCGAGGAGGCCGACGGCTCCGCGTACCCCAGCGCCAGGCGCGTGCCCGGCCTCACCGTGGGCATCGGGCACGCCTTGCTTTACGACGTCTGGCCAACGAACCCCTTCACTACCGTCTATAAGGCGGGCTCCACGATGGACGTGCAGCGCGAAGCGGGCTGGCTTTCGGGCGCGTGCCTGCTCGTGCGCTGGGAGGCGTTCGCGGCGATCGGCGGCTTTGACGAGCGCTACTTCATGTACCTCGAGGACATTGACCTGGGCGATCGGTTGACGCGCGCTGGGTGGCTGAATGTGTACTGCCCGTCGTCGATAATCCTGCACGATCAAGGCCACGTCGCGGACAAGTTCTCACTGGTGACGGTGCCGGCGCACCACGCGTCGGCGTACCGGTTCCAGCGCGACAGGCACCCGGCCTGGTGGCAGGCGCCGGTGCGATGGGCGCTGTGGGCGGGGCTGAAGCTGCGCAGCGTGATGCAGACCCGGGCGAAGGCGAACGCCACACGACATACGGAAGCGAAGTGAGAAGAGATGGTTGAAAACGTTGTTGCGCATCCGGAGCAGACGGATGCGGTGATCCTCGTTGGCGGTCGTGGCACGCGACTGCGCCCGCTGACCGTTGGGACGCCGAAGCCGATGCTGCCCACGGCGGGGCACCCGTTCCTGAGCCACCTGCTCGCCCGTATTAAGGAAGCCGGGATGCACCACGTGGTGCTGGGCACCTCCTACAAGGCCGAGGTGTTTGAGGAGTACTTCGGCGACGGCTCGGAATTCGGCCTGGAGATCGAGTACGTCGTGGAGGAAGAGGCGCTTGGCACCGGCGGCGCGATCCGCAACGTCGCCGACAAGCTGCGCTACGACAACGCGATGGTGTTCAACGGCGACGTCCTCTCCGGCGCGGACTTGAGCGCGATCCTGGGTACGCACGTCGAGCACGACGCGGACGTGACACTGCACCTGGTGCGCGTGCCTGACCCGCGCGCGTTCGGCTCGGTGCCCACGGACAAGGACGGCAACGTGCAGGCCTTCCTGGAGAAGACGGAGGATCCGCCGACGGACCAGATCAATGCCGGCTGCTACGTGTTCAAGCGCAGCGTGATCGAGCAGATCCCGGCGGGCCGCGTGGTCTCCGTGGAGCGCGAGACCTTCCCGGGGCTGCTGGAGTCGGGGGCGAAGGTGGTCGGCCACGTCGATTCCTCGTACTGGCGCGACATGGGCCGCCCGCACGACTTTGTCGAGGGGTCCTCCGACGTGGTGCGCGGCATCGCGTACTCGCCGCTGCTGGCGGGCAAGACGGGTGAGTCGTTTGTAGACGAGTCCGCGGGCGTGTCCGGCGGCGTGATTCTTATCGGCGGCACCGCGGTCGGCCGGGGCAGCGTGATCGGCGCGGGGTCGCGTGTCGACGCCTCCGTGATCTTCGACGGCGTCACCATCGAGCCGGGCGCGGTCGTGCGCAACTCCATCATCGCGTCGGGCGCGCGGATCGGCGCGAACGCGCGGATCTCCGACTGCGTGATCGGCGAGGGCGTGGAGATCGGCGCGCGCTGCGAGCTCCAGGCCGGGATGCGCATTTGGCCGGGCGTGAGCATCCCGGACTCGGGTGTGCGCTTCTCGCCGGACGCGTAACGACACGCCAAAACCGCGAACTAGTTCCCAGATTTCAGCACCCCCACTACATCTAGTACCCCCGCCTTTTACCCCCTCCGGGCGAGGCGTGTGACGTATGTGATTTGTGTGGCGAATGACGTGGGAAACGCGCCGGACGCGCGAAGTAATCAGTGATTTATGTTGCGGCTATTTAGGGCTTCGGTGTGTAATCGTTTGCGTAATCACATCGACGTGAGTCGTTAGTGGAGACCCGTCCGCAGGCACTGGCCGTAGTGCCCGAAGCGGCGGGGGATTCACGTGGCAAGCGAGTAGAACAAAAACAACAACGGAAGGAGGGGGAAGCGTGGAAGACTCGGCGAATAAGGCGAATAGCGCACACCTCCGCGGCGCGGTCGCGGGTGGCATGACCCTCGAGGAGTTGTTTGGCGCTGTCGAGAAGGAATGGCAGGACCAAGCGCTGTGCGCGCAAACCGATCCGGACGCCTTCTTCCCGGACAAGGGTGGCTCGACCCGTGAGGCGAAGCGGATCTGCAAGGCGTGCGCCGTGCGCGACGAGTGCCTCGAGTACGCGCTGGAGCACGACGAGCGCTTCGGCATTTGGGGTGGTCTTTCGGACCGCGAGCGTCGCCGTCTGAAGAAGCAGATCGGCTAAGGGGCGCAAGCAAGCGCCCGCCCCTGGCTACCAGGGGAATGTGTTGTCGATGTCGCGCGGATCCAGGTTGAGGTACTGCGCGACCAGGGCGGTCAGGATCCAGGTGAGGAGCTCCGACTGCTCTTCAGCTGTGCGCGCACGCTTTTCGACGGGACGCCGAAACACCACCAGGCGCGCCCGGGTCGGACGCCCGTTGCGGTCCACGCCCGCGGGGAGGACGCGGCCGAGGGGGACGGGGCCGTCGGCGATGATCTCTTCGGGCAACACAGTCATGTCCGCGCGCAGGCGCATCCGGGGGATCGTGTCAACGGCGAGGTCCACGCCGGACAGCTGGACCGCGTACGCGTTGTGTAGCGGCGCATAAGACTCGAGCACCAGCTGGTCAAACGCCGTCGAGCGGGTGCGGTAGCGCGGGACGCCGACCGGCAGCAGCGGCCCCCGAGCACCCCGGCCGTGCCGGTCGCGCGCACTGCGCAGCTGGAGCGGCGAATCCTCCGGCGTGCCGCCAATCCGAGTGGAACCTCTCATACGGCCACATCCTAGGCGGAGGGGCACGCGATTCCGGCGGGGCGCGCCGCGTCGCACTTCACAAACCTCAAGCCGGGGTTTAGACTTGTGCGCCGTGAGTGTATTCCGTCGTTGCTGTCGCCCGGGCTGTGGCCGCCCCGCCGTGGCCACCTTGATCTACGCCTACGCGGATTCCACGGCAGTGGTCGGCCCGCTCGCCCCAGAGCAGGACCCGCACTCCTGGGACCTCTGCGAGCGGCATTCCGCGCACATCACCGCGCCCGTCGGCTGGGACATGGTGCGCGTCGAACAGGTGGACATCACCGAAGACCCCAAGGAGTCCGAACAGCCCGAAGCGGCTGAAGACGCCGCCCACGCCGCGTTCTTTGCCCGCACCCTGAACACCAGCCTGGACGACCTCGACGAGTCCGAGCTGACGGCGCTCGCGGAGGCAGTGCGCGAGGCGGGGGAGGCCGGCCGCGTGACCACCGGCCTTGTGGACACCTCCGCCGACCCCATCGAGTACTCGGCCTCCCACGACTTCAACGACCCCGCCACCTCCAACCACCCGGTGCACCGCACGAAGCGGATCGAGGCGCACCTGGCGGCGCATAAGGCGCAGCGGCGCGCGCACCTGCGCGTGGTCCCCGACCCGTCCGAAAACGCGGACAAGGACTCCGGTACTGAGTAGCACGGTGTAGCGCGGCGCTAGACTGGCGCCATGGCAATTGCACACACTGAAGCAACGTTAAAGAACGTCATCAAGGCGTACGACGTGCGCGGCGTGGTCGGCGAGACCATCGACGCCGACTTTGTCCGCACCGTCGGCGCGGCGTTCGCCCACATCCTGCGCGGCGAGGGCGAGACCCGCATCGCCGTGGGATACGACATGCGCCCCTCCTCGCCGGAACTCGCCGGCGCCTTCGCGGAGGGCGCGACCTCCCAGGGGCTCGACGTGGTTGCGCTGGGCCTGACCAGCACCGACGAGCTCTACTTCGCCGCCGGCACGCTCAAGTGCGCCGGCGCGATGTTCACCGCCTCGCACAACCCGGCCAAGTACAACGGCATCAAGCTGTGCCGCGCCGGCGCCACCCCGGTGTCCACCGATACCGGACTGGGCGAGATCGGGCGGATGGTGCTCGAGGGCGTGCCCGCCACGGACGTGGCCACGGGCACCGTGACCGAGAAGGACATCCTGGCCGACTACGCGACGTTCCTGCGCGACCTGGTGCCGGTGCCCACAGACCGGAAGCTCGTCGTGGCCGTCGACGCCGCCAACGGCATGGCGGGCCTGACCGTGCCCGCTGTGCTGGATGACATGGACGTCCGCCCCCTCTACTTCGAGCTCGACGGCACGTTCCCCAACCACGAGGCGAACCCGCTGGACCCGAAGAACCTGGTGGACCTGCAGAAGTTCACGGTAGAGCAGGGCGCGGACATCGGCCTGGCCTTCGACGGCGACGCGGACCGTTGCTTTGTGGTGGACGAGCGTGGGGAGCCGGTGAGCGCGTCGTCGATTAGCGCTTTGATCGCGCACCGCACGCTGGCGCAGCACCCGGGTGCGACGATCATCCACAACCTGATCACCTCGCAGGCGGTGCCGGAAATCATCGCTGAGCAGGGCGGCGAGGCCGTGCGCACGCGCGTCGGGCACTCCTACATCAAGGCGGAGATGGCGCGCACCGGCGCCCGCTTCGGCGGCGAGCACTCCGCGCACTACTACTTTGCCGACTTCTTCAACGCCGACTCCGGCCTGGTCGCCGCGCTGCACGTGCTCGCCGCGCTCGCCGAGCAGGATGCGCCGCTGAGCGAGCTCATGGCCGAGTACAACCGCTACGCCGCCTCCGGCGAGATCAACTCCGAGGTGGCCGACCAGGACGCGACCACCCAGCGCGTCCTCGATGCGTTTGCGGAGCGCACCGACAAGCTCGACCGCCTCGACGGCGTCACCGTGTGGCTCAAGGACACGAAGGCGTGGTTCAACGTGCGCGCGTCCAACACCGAGCCACTGCTGCGCCTGAACGTTGAGGCGGAGACGGAGCAGGAAGTCCAGGAATTGGTCGAGGAGATCCTGGGAATCATCCGCGCCTAGACCCGTGCGCGCCGGCGCTGCGTAAGATCGCGGTCATGAGCGACTACTACGAGGGCGTCGGCGATTACGACCGCGAGACCGTCCGCTTTTTCGACATCGCCCACGAGGGGGCGCAGGTCAGGGCTATTATCGACGCTTTGCCGTCCCTCGCCAACCTCCGCGGGATGCAACCCCGCAGCGTGATCGTGGTGGCGACCGACCAGGTCGCGCGCGCCGCAGCACGCGCCGTGGCGCAGGTGCGCGCACCGCTCCCGCTGCCGGTGGTGGTGACGGATACGCTGCCCGGCTACGTCGGCGCGCTCGACGTCGTGGTCATGGTGGGGGACGCCGCGGCGCGCGAGCGCGACGTGCGCGCCCTGCTCACAGCGGCGCAGCGCGGCGCGGAAACGGTGCTGGCGGGGCCCGCCCGCGGCCCGATCGTTGACGAGGCGCCCGCATCAACCGTCGTCGTCCCGGCCCTGCCCACCACGATGGGCCCGTCGCCGGCGCGCACGATCGCGGTGCTGTCGGCGGTGCTCGACGCGCTCGACCCCCGCGCGGCGGCGGAGGCGCTGGTAGAGCGGTTCCGCATGCTCGCGGACGAGCTGGACGCCGAGCTGACCGCCGTGTCCCCGGAACGCGCCGAGGACGTCAACGCCGCCCGCCAGCTGCGCGCCTTTGCCCGCGACGCGCGCGTCGTGCACTCCGGCACCACCCGCCACGGCCTCGCGCTTGCGGAGCTCGTGGCCGCCCTGTGGTCCTGCCGCGGCCTGGCGAGTGGCTTCGTCGACGCCGACGAGCTCCCGCAGGCCCTCGAGCTCGCCCGCGGCGGCGCACCCGCCCCGGCCGACGACATCTTCCACGATCCATTCCTTGACGGCCCGGTGGAGCTGGTACCCTTAAAGGTCGTTCTTTGGGCGCAACCGGACGCGCACGCCCCGGTCGCGCCCAACACCCGCGCTGAGACGGTCGCGTCGCAGCACCTGGGCGAGTCCGTCACGGTGCTGCGGCTACTGGCGCGCGCGTACGCCGTGACTGCGCTCGACGACCCCAGCGACGGGTAGCCCACACTCATCACCGAAGGAAACGAGGCACAGACACCGATGGAGCTCCTCGAACCTGCCCTGCGCACCTACCCGTGGGGCTCGCGCACCATGCTCGCTGACCTGCGCGGCACCGCGTCGCCCGCCCCCAGCCCGGAGGCGGAGCTGTGGTTCGGTGCGCACCCGGCTGCGCCGTCGACAATCGGCTCCCGCGGCCTGGACGCGATCATCGCGGACGATCCCCGCGCGGCGCTTGGGCAGCGCGTGGCCGACAAGTTCGACGAACACCTGCCGTTCCTGCTCAAGCTGCTGGCGGCGGGCGCGCCGCTGTCGCTGCAAGCGCACCCGTCGAAAGCGCAGGCCGTCGAGGGGTTCCGCAGCGAGGAGGCGGCGGGCATTGACCTGCACGACCCGCGCCGCAACTACAAGGACCCGAACCACAAGCCCGAGCTGATCGTCGCGCTGACGCAGTTCAAGGCGCTCGCCGGGTTCCGCCCGTACGCGCGCACCGCCCGCCTGCTCGACGTTCTGGGCTCGCCGCTGCTCAACCGCTACACCAGCATGGTCGACCCCAGCGAGGAAGAGGCGAGCCTGCGCGCGCTGTTCACCACCCTCATCTCGCTGCCGCGCAAGGCGAGCAATTTGCTTATCGACGAAACCGTCAACCGCGCCCGCACCCTCCTGGAAAATCCCGACGAGGCCGGGGGCGCCGGCGTGGAGCCGTGGATGGTCGAGGTGCTCACCATGTTCCTCGAGCTTGCGGCGGCCTACCCGGGCGACATCGGCGCCCTCGCGGCGCTGTTGCTGAACTACTTCACCCTCGAGCCGGGCGAGGCGCTGTACCTGGACGCCGGCCAGCTGCACGCCTACCAGTCGGGTCTGGGCGTGGAGATTATGGCGAACTCGGACAACGTGCTCCGCGGCGGGCTCACGTCGAAGCACGTGGACGTGCCGGAGCTGGTGCGCGTGCTCAAGTTCGAGGCGCTGGAGTCCCCGCGGGCGAAGACCCGCGCGGCGGATGGCGGCGCGGTGGGGGAGGAGTTTGTCCTGCCAATGGAAGACTTCCGGCTGAGCCGTTACGCCCTGGGTGAGGGCGCGGAGCTGGCGGTGGAGTCGGATGGGCCGGCGATCGTGCTGTGCACGAGCGGCGAGGCCGTGGGACGCGGCGCGACTGGGGAGGAGCTCACCCTGCGCCCGGGCCAAGCGGCGTGGGTCCCGGCGAGCGACGCGCGCGTAGTGTTCACGGCGGAGGGCGCTGACGGCGCAGAGCTGTTCCTCGCCAGCGTGTAGCGTCTGCTGCAGTAACGAAGCACGCCGGCCCCGCATCCTCTGGAGTGAGGAGCGGGGCCGGCGTTGTCGTTGGGTGGCTAGTTGGAGCTGGTCGGGCCGCCCGGCTTGCAGCTATCAACGATCAGGGCGGTGACGCCGATGCCTGCGGCGAAGAGCAGCAGGCCGCCGCCGATCGTGGCCACGTTCGTGCCGTACTGGCGGAGCTGGCCGTTAATGTCAGAGACCTGCTTGGCGATCTGCGGGTTCATGATGCCCAGGCCGTTTTGGATCTGGGAGTTCACCTGCTCGATCTGCACGGCAACCTGCTCGCGGAAGCCAGCCAGGCCCGGGATGGCTGCCTGGGTGGCGATGGCGAGCGGGACGATCGCCAGCATCGGGAGTCCGAAGCCGATCGCAGCTGCGGAGCACTTGCCCTGGTCAATGTTGGAGCTCAGGGACGTGTCCTTGCCGGGCTCGCCGACCTCGGTGTGGGTGTTGCTGTTCACCTTCGCGTTGACGATGATGACGATCCTCTGGATCTCAGCGCCCTGCTCGTCCTTCACGGTCGCGATGATCTCGTCGCCCGGGATGGCCTGCTCCTCGACTGCGACAACCAGGTTGCCGCGGTCGTCGATGACGGCGTCGCCGGGGCCGGCGACGTCGACAATCGCGCCCTTCGGAATCTTGCCGCCCTTGTTCGGGATGGTGAGCTTGCCGCCCGGCTCGGCGCTGCCTTCGCCCTCGGTGGCATCCCAGTGGGGCTCGAAGTAGTTGCGCTCGAACGGGTTGGTGCCGGTGTCGACTTCCTGCTTGTTGGTGCGGCCGTCGTCGTCGAAGTCAGCGTCCGGGTCGAGGATGGACTTGTCGTTGGCGTCGGTGAGCTCGAAGCGGGCGTTGGCGAAGTCGTTGGAGCCGTCGGTGAACGTGAAGTTCACGCCCACGGTCGGTGCGACGACCGGCGCGAGGGCCTCGGCGAGCTTGTCCCAGTCCTTCTGGGTTGCCTTGTCCAGCGCGGAGAACTGTGCCGCCAGCTGCGCCGCGGATGGTGCCTGGGCGGTGACGGTGCCGTCCTCGTTGCCCTCGAACTTCCAGTCGGTGGCGTCGGCGGGCACCTGGACGGTGATCTCGGTGTCATCCGGGATACCGAACGGGCCGAATGGGCGGTTCGTGTCCTTGGTCTCGCCCGGGATGAGCACGTACGGGTCGCTGCCGAAGGAGGCGTTGGTCTTGTCGCCCTGCAGGCGCTCGTCCTCCTTGACGGAGACCTGGACGATGTCGATCTGGTTGCCGTCCGAGTCCGTCATCGTGGCCACGATCTTGTCGCCAGGCTTGGCGTCCTCGTTGGCGGTGATGACCAGGTCGCCGTCCTTGTTGATCTCGGCGGTGCCCGGGCCGTCGACCTTCACGGTGGTGCCCACCTGTACGCGGCCGCCGTTGTTGGGAACGGTGACGTCCTCGCCGGGGTAGACGGTGTTGGCGTTGGCGGTGTTCCAGTCTGCCGGCGGTACGGGAACGCTTTCCTCGTCGAACGGGTTGGAGCGCTTCTCTACCTCGTCGCGGTTGGTGTGACCGTCGCCGTCGGCGTCAGCCTCGGGGTCGAGGAGGGAGTGGCCGTCGGCGTCGACAAGCTCGAATGCTGCGGTCGCAGCGTCGAAGGAGCCGTCGGCATAGTCGATGTCTACCTCGACGGAGGTAGTGACCATCGGCTTGAGCACCGCTGCGAGGGTGTCCCAGTCGAGGTGCGTGTACTTGGTCACGCGGGCGAACTCCTGCGCCAGATCCCTGGCGGATGGTGCCTGAGCGGTGACGACGCCCGTCTCGTTGGCTTTGTCCTCGTCGAAGGTCCAGTCGGTGGCGTCCGAGCGGAACTTGGCCTCGTACTTCGTGCCCTCCGGCGCCGCCTCGTCGCCGAATGGGTTCTCGGCGCTCTTGGACTCACCCGCGGTGAGCTGCACGGTGTCGCCGTAGCTGGGGTCGAATTGCTTGTTGGTCAGCGGCTTCGGATTGACGATGATGGTCGAGCCGACGCGGTCCTGGGAACCGTCCGGGTAGGTGACCACGACCTGCGGGTTGTACGCGCCCGGGGTGGAGGTGTCCACGTCGCCGTCGAGCTCGACCTCAATGTCCTGCGGCAGCTCGTGAAGGTTCTCGATGACGTCGCGAGCTTCGAGCTTATCGCCGGCGGTGATGACCTTTTCGCGGACCTGCGGCTGGAAGTCCCAGTTGTCCGGGCGCGGCTTGATGGTGATCTTGGTGTCGATCTCCTCGGTAGAGCCGTCCGGGTAGGTGACCACGATGGTGACATCCTTGTCGATGTCATTCGGAGTCGGGTTCTCTGTGCTCAGCGAGCCCTCGCCCTTGTCCTTGAAGTCCGCGGTGGTGCCGCTGGGCAGGGAGCCGATGTTTTCAATGATCTTCTCGGCATGTTCCTGGCGCAGCTTGGAGCCAGCGATGATTTCGAAGTTCTCGTCGACCGTCGGTTCGTTCTTTTCTGCGTCCGTGCGGCGCTCGACGGTGAGGTCGGTCTGGATCTCTTCGCTGGTGCCGTCGGGGTAGGTGACTTCGACGGTCACCTTCTTGGTGCCGACGGAGCCGGTGTCGACATTGTCCTTGAAGTTCGCAGTGATGCCCTTCGGTAGT